>NZ_CATKPW010000007.1:0-162227 GCF_949767675.1 Pseudomonas sp. IT-P395 | reverse complement strand
TTGAATGGGTGTTCCCAAAACAGTCGTGCATAAAAAAGCGCCGCCATCCCGGCAGCGCTTTGACCAATCCCTGTTGTTCTTCTTATCCTTCCATTACAGCCCACAATGCATCCAGTTCGGCCTCGCTGAACAGGCCAGCGGGGTAACGCTCGATCATCGTCCGGCGCGGATCAGGTTCCCTGATCTGACGCGTTCCATTGGACTTCAACCAGTGCGCGACAATCTGGAGCGATTCGCCGTTAACGGCCATGGGATGCAACGTCCGCTCGCTGACTACGTTCACTTCGGCGTTCATTTCAGCGCTCTCTCCCCGTTCATGAGCGGCTAAGTTATCCAAGGTTTATGACAGAACTGTTGAAGTTCTCCCCCCTCCCTAGTGCATGGGTGATGAATACAAGAGCTATGCCAAGGTTTCGCATTTGTCGACAAGCGGATACAAAGAAGCCCGCAATCCAACCGGGCTGCGGGCTTCTTCACATGCATAGCGAGCTAATCACTGCTCGGCCGATTTGTTAATCAACTCAAGCTGTTACGACTCAACTCACTCTTTGTGGGGTGCGGGTTGCTGTTGGGTAAGGCAGTGGATATTGCCGCCACCCAGTAACAGTTCGCGGCCCGGCACCATCACCACTTCGTGCTGCGGGAATAGTTTCTGCAGAATTTCCCTGGCCGGGGCATCCATCGGATCGTCGAAGCTCGGCGCGATGATGCCGCCATTGACGATCAGAAAGTTCACGTAGGAGCCGGCCAGGCGCACGGACGGATTGCGCTCCTGCGTGCCGTCCACCGGGTCGACACCATCGCACTCTTCTTCGGTCGCGTACAGCGGCCCCGGAATCGGCATTTTGTGCACCGTGAACGGGCGACCTTTGGCATCGGTGCTGCTTTGCAGGACTTTCATCGCAGCCTGGCAGCGCGGGTAGTTCGGATCCTGTGGATCGTCGGTCCACGCCAGCAGCACTTCGCCCGGACGCACGTAACAGCAGAAGTTATCCACATGGCCGTCGGTTTCGTCGTTGAACAAACCGTCCGGCAGCCAGATGATCTTATCCACAGACAGATTGGCGCTGAGCACCGCTTCGATTTCTTCGCGGCCCAGGTGCGGGTTGCGATTGCGGTTGAGCAGGCATTCTTCGGTGGTGATCAGCGTGCCTTCGCCGTCGACGTGAATCGAACCGCCTTCGAGCACAAAACCTTCAGTGCGATAACGCGGGCTACGCTCGATCTCGAGGATCTTGCCGCCGACCTGCGAATCACGATTCCACGGCGAATACAGACCACCGTCGAAACCGCCCCAGGCGTTGAAGTCCCAGTTCACACCGCGCACTTCGCCGCTGTTGTTGATGACGAAAGTCGGGCCGCTGTCGCGTACCCAGGCGTCATCGCTGGACATCTCGACTACGCGGATATTCGGTACGTCGAGGCGCGCGCGGGCGTTTTCGTATTGGCCGGCGGACACGGCCACGGTCACTGGTTCGAAACGTGCGATGGCTTTGGCCACCGCAGCGTGTGCGGCTTGCGCCGGTTTGCCGCCCAGACGCCAGTTGTCCGGGCGCTCGGGCCAGATCATCCAGGTCTGCGTTTGCGGCGCCCACTCGGCCGGCATGTGAAAGCCGTCGGCGCGCGGGGTACTTTTCAAGGTGGTCATCGGGATCAGGACTCCAGGGAACCGTCGAGGGTTTTCAACGCACCGTACAGGTTCGGACGGCGGTCACGGAATGAACCCCACGCGCTGCGAATGTGTTCGAGCTCGTCGAGGTTGAAAGTGTGCACAAGAATACCTTCTTCGGTTTTATTCAGCTCCTGCACTTTTTCGCCGAACTGGTTGGCGATGAACGAAGAGCCGTAGAACGTGATGTCGTAGCCGTCCTGTTCTTCATTGCCGATGCGGTTGCTGGCGATCAGCGGCATCAGGTTGGCGCCGGCGTGGCCCTGTTGTACGCGCTGCCAGTGATCGCGCGAGGAGATGCTCTTGTCGTGCGGCTCGCTGCCGATTGCGGTCGGGTAGAAGAGGATTTCCGCCCCTTGCAACGCCATGCTGCGCGCGGCTTCCGGGAACCACTGGTCCCAGCAGATACCCACGCCGATCTTCGCGTAACGGGTGTTCCACACTTTGAAACCGGTGTCGCCCGGGTTGAAGTAATACTTCTCGTGGTAGCCCGGGCCATCCGGGATGTGGCTTTTACGATAAATCCCGAGGTTGCTGCCGTCGGCATCGATGATCGCGATGCTGTTGAAACGTGCGCGGCCGGCCAGTTCGTAGAAGCTGATCGGCAGCACCACTTGCAGCTCTTTGGCGATTTTCTGGAAATGTTTGATCGCGACGTTTTCTTCCACCGTCGTCGCCAGTTGCAGGTAGTCCGGGTTCGGCTTCTGGCAGAAATACGGCGCCTCGAACAGCTCCTGAATCAGGATGATCTGCGCGCCTTTGGCGGCGGCTTCGCGCACCAGCCTTTCAGCGATTTCGAGGTTGGCTTCCAGATCCCAGGAACAGGCCATCTGAGTGGCGGCAACGGTAACGATACGGCTCATGAATCATCTCCGGGCAGTGCTTTGACGGTCGACAATTCGACCGAAAAGAAAAATGCGCGCACCGGACATGAGATCGCCATGCCGGAGCAATGGCGACTTTATAGCCGATAAATATCGGCTTTAGAAGCTAAAGAAATGCATTCCGTCTAATTTTACCCACAAAATACCGATACAAATCGAATTAGCTCCGAACCTCTGTAGGAGCTGCCGAAGGCTGCGATCTCTTGATTTTGCTCTTGAAAAACAAGATCAAAAGATCGCAGCCTTCGGCAGCTCCTACATGGGGTGAGTGTCAAAGGCCCTCGGTGAGCACCCGATCGAGCATGTCGACAAAGAAATCCACACTCTTACGCGACGTCACCATCGGTGGCTTGATCTTGAGAATGTTCAGATCATCCCCAGTCGGCTGCATGAAAATCCCCAACTCGCGCAGGCGATCACACAGCAACACCGTCTCCTCGGTCGCCGGCTCCAGCGTCTCGCGATTGCGGATCAACTCAAGCCCGAGATAGAACCCGGAACCGTGCACCGCGCCCACCAGCGGATGTTTATCGATCAGCGCTTCGAGTCGCGCCTTGAAGTGGCCACCGACCACCTGCGCGTTCTCCCAGAGCTTTTCTTCTTCCATGACATCGAGCACCGCCATGCCGATCTGGCAACTCACCGGGCTGCCACCCGCCGACGAGAAGAAATAGCCCTCGGCCTCCAGCGCTTCGGCGATTTCCCGGCGAGTGATTACTGCACCCAGCGGTTGACCGTTGCCCATGCCCTTGGCCATGCAAATGATGTCCGGCACCACGCCCTGCTCTTCAAAGCCCCAGAAGAAATGGCCCATGCGCCCGTAACCGACCTGCACTTCGTCGGCGATGCACACGCCGCCCTGCGCGCGCACCAGCCCGTAAACCTGTTTCAAATATCCCGGCGGCAGCGAGATGCCCCCGGCATTGCCATACACCGGCTCGCAGATGAACCCGGCCAGTTGGCGCTTCTGCTCGGCGAGTTTTGCCAGGTGATGCTCAACGCTGCGCACGTAATCCGGCGCCGAATCGAGGCCTCGGAATTCACCGCGATAGGTGTTTGGCGCAGGCACCGGATGCACCCAGTCCGGGCGGCTTTCCAGGGCTTTCGGGTTGTCGGCGACCGAGGTCGATACCGCATCGGCGCCGACCGTCCAGCCGTGATAGGCCTCAAGCACACTGATCATGTCGCGGCCGCCGCTGTAAGCCCACGCCAGACGGATCGCCAGGTCGTTGGCCTCGCTGCCGCTGTTGACCAGAAACACCCGATCCATGCCTTCCGGCGCGAGTTTCAGCAAGCGCTCGGAAAACTCCGCCACCGCCGCATAGTTGAACCGCGAGTTGGTGTTGAGCAGTGACCATTGGCGCGCCGCGACCGCCGCCATGCGCGGGTGACCGTGACCGAGCACTGCCACGTTGTTGAGCATGTCCAGATAGGAGCGGCCCTGCATGTCGATCAGGTGATTGCGCCAGCCACGTTCGATGCGCGGCGGATCGACGTAGTAGTGTTTCTGGGTACGGGCGAAACTGGCATCGCGGCGTTCGAGCAGGGTTTTCGCGTCCAGCTCCGGTTCGGCATCGCAGGCCAGCCCCAACAATGCGGCCGGCGATGGGCACAGCGCCTGCCAAGCCGCTGCTTGCGCCGGGGTGCAAAACAACGGTGCATCGAGCTGCCCGCCCCGACACAACTGCACCCGCAACGGGCCGCTGACCGCACCCAGCACCTGACCTTTGACCAGCGCCGCGTCGCTGTGCAGCGACGGTGTCACGCCCCACAGCCGCAGGCTGAGTTGCGGGCCATCGAGTTGCAGCACACCGTCTGCGGCCTGATGCACGACGCCTGCGAACGGCGCCTCCACGGCGCTGCCATCGGGTACGCGCAATTCCACGTGCAGCGGGAAGGTGTCCGGTTCAACGGCACTGTCGGCACGAGTGCGCGACAAACGGTACTGACCATAACGGCTCGCCGCCAAACCATGCGCCACAGCCGCTTCAGTCAGCAGGCGCTGGTCGATACCCTCCTGCTCCCAATTTCCAGCGTCGAAATGCGGACTCAGCACGCCAAGATCGATCAGCGCAAATTCGCGTCCGACCAGACCGGGCAACAATGGCGCAAAACCTTCACTCTCAATCGCCGGCAAAGCCTGTCCCACCGCCGCCAGAATCGCCGCCTCCATCAACGCCTGAGGCACCGATGTCGCCACGCGGAAAATCTCCCACTCGTGGGTAAGGTTGTCCCGGCTGTACGTATTCGCCGGGTCGATGCTGACTTGCTGCTCGCCACTGAGCACCAGCACCGCCGCGCGCGCCACAATCAAAGGCCACAGCGCTTGCAACTCTTCGTGTTGCAGTGGGTTGACCGCGTGGTAGGCCTGCACCGCCGGCAGGATGACAAACGGATCACCACCAGCGTGATGCAGCAACGCCGCACACGTCACTGACAGATCGGTGATGCGCCAGGTGCGCACCAGATCGCCAAAGTCGATCACGCCCTGCAACTGCCAGTGACGCTGGGCATCGCGCGCCCAGACAGCGTTGTCATCGGTGATGTCCATGTGAATCGCCTGCACCGGCAGCTTGTCCAGCCACGGCTGCAAACGGCGCTCGGCCTGAGCGGCGGCCTCGGCGATCAATGTGCGTTGCTGCTCGTCCTTGATCACCGGCAGCAGATGGCTGATCAGAGCACTGGCGTGGCGCGCATCCCATTGCAACGTGCGCTCAAGGCCCGGATGATCGAAACCGGCCAGCGCCAGATCCATCTCACCGCAGAGCCGGCCAAACCCCGCCACTACGTCGCGCCCCAAGTGATCAAGATGCGTGAGCGGCTGGCCCTCGATGTAATCCAGCAGCCGCACATGGACGGCTTCGCCGCCGACCTCGAGTGACAGCAGATCCTCGCCATTATTGGCCGCGATCACCCGTGGCACCGTCACCGCCGAGTGCTCGGCCAGGTACTTGAGGCCGGCATGCTGGGCTTGCAGCTCCACCAGAGCGTAATCGCCACGGCAGATTTTCAGCACGAACCGACCGCGCGGACTGTCGACGCGAAAATTCAGATCCTGCTGGCTGCCGAGCGCCTGCAACCTGCCGCTGAGCCCGTAATGCTCCGCCAGCCATTGCTGGGCCTGCTCTGCAGAAACCTGCGGGCTGGGCAAACTGGCGCGATGAATCAACGTGGCGAGCGGCATGAAACGACCCCTGAAATTTTATTAGGCGCCTATATCGCCATTGCTTGGCAGGATCCGCAACCCCCATCCACGAAAAGGCGTCAGGGCTATTTGTCTTCCTGCACTCGCGCCCTCCAGCACTTTGCGCAAGAATGTCGACCATTAACACTGGCCTATGGAAACCCCATGAATGTAATCACCACCGACCTGCCCGGTGTCCTGATCATCGAACCCAAGGTGTTTGGTGACGAGCGCGGGTTTTTCTACGAAAGTTTCAATGCCAAGGCTTTTCAGGACGCAACGGGGCTGGACACACAATTCGTTCAAGACAACCACTCGCGCTCGCAAAAAGGCGTATTGCGTGGTCTGCATTACCAACTGCAAAACACTCAGGGCAAACTGGTCCGCGTAACGGTCGGTGAAGTATTGGATGTCGCCGTGGACATTCGCCGCAGCTCACCGCACTTCGGAAAATGGATGGCCGTGCGCCTGTCGGCAGACAACCATCGTCAGTTGTGGGTCCCGGAAGGTTTCGCCCACGGGTTCGTCGTGCTGAGCGAGTTCGCCGAATTCCTCTACAAGACCACCGACTACTACACGCCGTCGGCAGAACGCAGCATTCGCTGGGACGATCCGGATCTGGCCATCGATTGGCAACTGGACGAAGCCCCGAAGCTGTCCGCCAAGGATCAGGCTGCAGCCTTCTTCAAGGACGCTGACGTCTTCGCCTGAGGCCGGGCATAATGCGCCTGTCCCTACAGGCGCTTCCGGCTCATGAAACCAACCCTTCCCCGCAGACCTCGCTGGCGCAGCCTCGCGCTGTTGGCCCTGTGTCTGGCGCCGCTGTTGTGGCCGCTGGAACATCTTGCCGAGCGCTATTACCGCAGCGAACTGGCCGGCCAGAACCGCCAGACCCTCGACCTGTACGTCGCCAACCTGCTGGGCACCCTGCACCGCTATGAAGTGTTGCCACAGATTCTCGGCGACCTGCCGGCCCTGCGCTCGGTACTCGGCGCACCGGACGACGGCGTGACCCAAGGCAATGCCAACCGCCTGCTGAAGAACATCGCCGCGCAGACCGGTGCCGAAGTCATGTACCTGATGGACACCAGCGGGCAGACGCTGGCAGCATCGAACTGGGACAAGCACGACAGTTTCGTCGGCCGTAATTTCTCCTTCCGTCCGTACTTCAGCGAAGCCATGGCCGGGCGCCTCGGGCGCTTCTTCGGGCTCGGCACCACGTCGGCCAAGCGCGGTTATTTCTTTGCCGCCGCCGTGCGTAACGGCGAAAAAATCATCGGCGTGCTGGTGATCAAGGTTGACCTCGACCACACCGAAAGCCTCTGGGGCAAAACCCCGGAACAACTGTTGGTCACCGACCACAACGGCGTGGTCATCCTCACCTCGCGCCCGGAATGGCGTTTTCGCTCAACCCGTAATTTGAGCGACAGCGAGCGCTCGGCGATCACCGCGATCCAGCCTTACCCGACCCGCGAGCCGCGCCCGCTTAACCTTAGCCCGACGGCGTGGCTGATCCAGACCCACGACATTGCCGAAACCGGCTGGAGCGTCAGCATCCTTGCCCCGCGCACGCTGATCGACCGTCCAGTGCGCACCGTGGTCGCCATCGGCGGCGCCACGCTGCTGGTGCTGATGTTGTTGCTCGGTCTGATGATGCAGCGCCGCCGGCATTATCTGGAGCGCATCGCCTTCGAGGCCAAGGCACGCCGCGAACTTGAGGGCCGCGTGGCGGAACGCACCAGCGACCTTGAAGGCCTCAACCGGCGCTTGAAGGAAGAAGTGCTGGAGCGTGAACAGGCCCAGCAGGAACTGGTGCGCGCCCAGGATGACTTGGTCCAGGCCGGCAAGCTGTCGGCGCTGGGGACCATGTCAGCGAGCATCAGCCACGAACTCAATCAGCCGTTGGCAGCGATCCGCAGCTACGCGGAGAACGCCGAAGTGCTGCTCGATCATCAGCGCACCGACGACGCTCGCGGCAACCTCAAACTGATCAGCGAACTGACCGGGCGCATGGCCTCGATCATCGCCCACCTGCGCGCCTTTGCCCGCCGCGATCGCCACGCGCCGGAAAGCGTTGCCCTGCAACCAGCGCTCGACGATGCCTTGGCGCTGCTGGCCAAACGGCGCCGGAGCATGGAAGTCGAGCTGATCCGCGATCTGCCGGCCGCCACGCTGTGGGTCGAGGCCGGGGAAACGCGCCTGCGTCAGGTGCTTGGCAATCTGCTCGCCAACGCCCTCGACGCGCTCACCGAAAAAGGTCCGCCGCGCAAACTCTGGCTGAGTGCCGAATCCACCGCCGAGGGCGTCAATCTGTACATTCGCGACAACGGCCCGGGCTTTTGCATGGAGGCCCTCGGCCGCGCCAGCGAGCCCTTTTACACCACCAAGACCCGTACTCAGGGTCTGGGGCTGGGGTTGGCCATTTGTGAAACGCTGATGCGCGCCTTCGGTGGTGAACTGTCGTTCGCCAACCACAAGCAAGGTGGCGCCTTGATTACCCTGCGACTGCGCGCCGGTGCGCCCGGGGTCAGCCTGCAACCGTCCGAGGATCGAAGTGCATGACCATCGACAATCGCATTCAGGTGGTGTTGATCGACGACGATCCACACCTGCGTCAGGCCCTCGGCCAGACACTGGATCTGGCCGGTCTGAAAATTTTGCCGCTGTCCGAAGCCAAGGGGCTGGCCGCACAGCTTGAACGCGACTGGCCGGGCGTGGTGGTGAGCGACATCCGCATGCCGGGTATGGACGGCCTGGAATTGCTCAGCGAATTACACGCGCAGGATCCCGAACTGCCGGTGCTGCTGATCACCGGCCACGGCGATGTACCGCTGGCGGTGCAGGCCATGCGTGCCGGCGCTTATGACTTTCTCGAAAAACCTTTCGCCAGCGATGCGCTGCTCGACAGCGTACGCCGCGCGCTGGCCCTGCGCCGCCTGGTGCTGGACAACCGCAGCCTGCGTCTGGCCCTCAGCGACCGCAATGAATTGAGCGCGCGTCTGGTCGGCCATTCGACGCCGATGCTGCGCTTGCGTGAGCAGATCGGTGCGCTGGCCGCGACCAAGGCTGACGTGCTGATCCTCGGCGAAACCGGCGCCGGCAAAGAAGTGGTCGCCCGTGCGCTGCACGATTTGTCCAGCCGTCGTAATGGCCCGTTCGTGGCGATCAATGCTGGCGCACTGGCCGAGTCCGTGGTGGAAAGCGAACTGTTCGGCCACGAACCCGGCGCCTTCACCGGCGCGCAGAAACGCCGGATCGGCAAATTCGAATTCGCCAATGGCGGCACGCTGTTTCTCGATGAAATCGAAAGCATGAGCATGGACGTGCAGGTTAAGTTGCTGCGCATGCTGCAAGAACGCGTAGTCGAACGCCTGGGCGGCAATCAATTGATCCCGCTGGACATCCGCGTGATTGCCGCAACCAAGGAAGACCTGCGTCAGGCCGCCGATCAAGGCCGCTTCCGCGCCGACTTGTATTACCGCCTCAATGTCGCGCCACTGCGCATTCCACCGCTACGCGAACGCGGCGAAGATGCGTTGGTGCTGTTCCAGCATTACGCCGATGAAGCCAGCGCCCGCCACGGCCTGCCGCCCCACGAACTGCAACCGGCACAACGCGCCTTGCTGTTGCGCCACACCTGGCCGGGTAACGTGCGCGAACTGCAGAATGCCGCCGAACGTTTCGCCCTCGGTCTGGAACTGGCACTGGATAACAGCGGCGCCGAAGGCACTGGCAACACACCGGTTGAAGTCATCAACGGCGGTCTCAGCGAGCAAGTGGAAAACTTCGAGAAGTCGTTGATTGCCGCCGAACTGGCGCGCTCTCACAGTTCAGTGCGCAGCCTCGCCGAAGCCTTGGGCGTGCCGCGCAAGACCCTGCATGACAAGTTGCGCAAGCATGGCCTCAACTTTGGCGATAGCAGCCATGGGGATGAAAACGAATGAGCACTGACAGTCGCTATCTGGAATCGGTCCTGCATCACGACATTCCCCTGACACGGGACATGGGGCTGAAGGTGCTCGACTGGCATGCACACCAATTGAGTCTGCATCTGCCACTCGAGCCGAACGTCAATCACAAGAGCACGATGTTCGGCGGCAGTCTTTACTGCGGTGCGGTGCTGGCCGGTTGGGGCTGGTTGCATCTGCGTTTGAAGGAAGAAGGCATCACCGACGGGCACATTGTGATTCAGGAGGGGCAGATCAGTTATCCGCTGCCGGTCACGGGCGACGCCACGGCAATCTGCCCGGCACCGGACGCGAAGGTGTGGAGGAAATTTCTGGCGATGTATCAGCGTTATGGGCGGGCGCGGTTGACGTTGAGTACGCGGATCGTCAATCAGGGCAGCGAAGAAGACGCCGTGACATTTACCGGGCAGTACGTTTTGCACCGCTGAAGATCAACGGCCCCTCACCCTAACCCTCTCCCCGAGGGAGAGGGGACTGATTGGGGGATGCTTCAGACGTACACCGACCTGATGGCGCTTTGCTGAATCCTTAATCGACCTCATCTTACAGGTCGATGACGCAAGACAACTCGGTCGGCTCCCTCTCCTGGGGGAAAGGGCTGGGGTGAGGGCGATTGCCGATCAGCCCGCTTAACCGCGAGCCAACTCCAACAATCTGGAACGCCAGGCCGCCTTCGCCGGCAGCGCCAAAAAGAACTCGTTCAACAGCGATTCCCGCGCCGGATAGCAGAACGCATCCCCGCGCAGATCCAACACTTCACCGCCCGCTCCTTCCAGCACGCCTTGCGCCGCCGCCGTGTCCCACTGCGAAGTCGGCGCCAGTCGCGGATAGCAATCCGCTGCGCCTTCCGCCAGCAGACAAAATTTCAGCGAGCTACCAATGTTCGCCAATTGCAGCTCGCCCAGACTTGCACTCAGCCCTGCCAGCAGACGCTCCTGCTCGGGACTCGAATGCCGCCGGCTGGCCACAACCGTAAACGCCTCGCCCGGCCCCGGCACATCTCGCACCTGAATCGCAACCGGCGTGCCGCCCTCGTCGCAGCGCCACGCACCAAGCCCGGCGCCGCCAACGTAGAAACGACCATTGGTCGGCATCGACACCACACCAAACACCACGCGACCGTTTTCGATCAGCGCGATGTTCACGGTGAACTCTTCGCTGCCGCTGATGAACTCCTTGGTGCCATCCAGCGGATCGACCAACCACCAGCGCTGCCAACCCGCGCGTACGCTCTGGGGGATGTTGGCGTCTTCTTCCGACAACACCGGAATGCTCGGATCCAGCGCCGTCAGCCCGGCGAGAATCAGGTGATGCGCGGCCAGATCCGCCGCCGTCACGGGCGATTCATCGGACTTGGCCGTGACTTCAACGCCGGCGCGCCAGAACGGCAAGATCGCCTCGCCGGCCTGCAAGGCCAGTTCAATCACCGGCGCCATCAACGGATGGGGAAACTTCATCGACATTTCACTCATGCTGGAAAGAATCCGCGATCGGTCAGCAGATCGCGGGTCAAATACAGTGCAGCCAATGCACGGCCTTCGGAAAACTGCGGATTGAGCGCCAGCGACGACAATTTACGCAGATTCACCTTGTCGACGCGCATCGGCTCTGGCTCGTCGCCTTCCAGCCGCTCTTCGTACAAATCGGTAGCCAGAACGACCTGGATCTTCTGGCTCATGTAACCGGGCGACAGCGACAGCTCGGTCAGATGCTCCAGTTGTCGCGCGCCAAATCCGGCTTCTTCCTTGAGCTCCCGCTCGGCTGCCGCCAATACGTCTTCGCCCGGTTCGATCAAACCTTTAGGCAAGGACAGTTCGTACTCATCGGTACCGCCGCAATATTCCTCGACCAACACCGCGTGTTCGGCATCCAGCATCGCCACGATCATCACCGCGCCGTAGCCCGCACCTTTGCCGACCAGACGCTCGTAAGTGCGTTCCACGCCATTGGAAAAGCGCAGTTTGAGTTCTTCGACGCAAAACAGACGGCTGGTGGCGACGATCTCGCGGGCAAGTACGGTGGGTTTCTGGCGCATGCAAAGCTCCTTGGCGTGAACGCGCTACTATAACGCGGCTTTCCCGATTGTTTATGTCGGATATCTTTCTACCGTTCGAGACGTTGCCATGCCTTCATTACCGTGGTCCGACATCGATACCGTTCTGCTGGACATGGACGGCACGCTGCTGGATCTGCACTTCGACAATCATTTCTGGCTGGAACACCTGCCCCAGCGTTACGCCGAACTGCACGGGGTCAGCCGGGCCATGGCCGAGATGGAATTGCAGCCGCTGTTCGAACGCCACGCCGGCCAGTTGCAGTGGTACTGCCTGGATTTCTGGAGTGCCGAGTTGAAGTTGTCGGTACGTGAATTGAAGCTGGAAACCGCGCACCTGATTGCCTTGCGGCCGGATGCCGATACCTTTCTGGAAGCGATCAAGCGCGCCGGTAAACGGGTGATCATGATCACCAACGCGCACCGCGATTCACTGTCGCTGAAGCTGGAACGGATTGAGCTGGCGCCGTATTTCGAACGGCTGATCAGCTCGCATGATTATGGGTTTCCCAAGGAGAACCCGCAGTTCTGGGATGCCTTGCAGGCGGACATCGGCTTTGATCCGGCGCGCAGTCTGTTTATCGACGATACCTTGCCGATTCTGCGCAGTGCGCGGGATTTTGGCGTGGCACATTTGCTGGCGGTGAAAGAGCCGGACAGCCGCAAGGGGCCGAAGGACACGGCTGAGTTTGCGGCGGTTGAGGATTACCGCAATCTGATCGCTGGCCTTTGATCTTTGTAGGAGCTGCCGAAGGCTGCGATCTTTTGATCTTGTTTGGAAAAATCAAAATCAAAAGATCGCAGCCTGCGGCAGCTCCTACAGGAGTGTTGTGTTACTCAGGAATACGCAGTGTCTGCCCCGGATAGATTTTGTTCTCATCCTTGAGCATCGGTTTGTTGGCCTCGAAAATTTTCTTATATTTGTTGGCATCCCCGTACACACGCAGAGAAATCGCGCTGAGGGTGTCACCAGACTTGACCACGACAAACTGTGCGGCAGTAACAACCGGGCCGGTCACGGTGATCTGATCATCCACGCTGCCAACTCCGGCAATATTGCCCACCGCCAGCAAAATCTTCTCTTTCTCTTCCTGACTCGCGACTTCACCGGTGACAGTCACTTTGTCGCCATCCACCGTTGCCTGCACATTCGGATTGCCCAAGCCGACCTTGCTGATGTGTTCCTTCAACTGCTCACTGGCATTGGCGTTGCCCGGGGTCAGCAGATCGATCAGCTTCTCACCGGCTTCTTTTACAAAACTTAAAAGACTCATCGTGGTTCTCTCCATGGAATAAAAGGATCAGTCGTCCAAGCCTAGACCACCGCAGACAAACCCGGTTCCAAGCCGACCAATGACCCTGCCACCGCGCAAGCGGTAGAATCCCCCACCCCTGCCAGCGCCCGGAGCGAAGATGGACATCAAGCAGCTGAAATTCCTCATCGCCCTCGACGAAACCCGCCACTTCGGCCAGGCCGCCGCGCGTTGCCATATCACCCAGCCAACGCTGTCGATGCGCCTGCGCAGTCTTGAAGAAGAACTCGACCTGCCACTGGTCAACCGTGGCCAGCGTTTCGAAGGTTTCACCGCGCCGGGCGAGCGCGTGCTGGCGTGGGCACGTTCGGTGATGGCGGCGTATGACGGTTTGCACGCGGAAGCGGCGGCGTGTCGCGGCAATCTGATCGGCACGCTGAGGCTGGGCGTGGTGCCGCTGTCGAGTTTCGATCCGCTGCCGTTGATGCAACGCCTGCACAGCGCCCACCCGAATTTGCGCTTTGAAATGTCGGCGCTGAGTTCCGAGCAGATCCTCGAGCATTTGGCGAATAACCGCATCGATCTCGGCGTGTCCTATCTGGATCGTCTGGATAACGAGCGCTTCGAATCCCTGGCCTTCAGTGAAACGCGCATGGGCCTGCTCTACGATCAGCGCTCATTCACATTTGGCGACGCCGCGTTGAGTTGGCAGTCGCTGATCGAGCTGCCGTTGGGCATGCTCACCAGCGGCATGCATTTTCGCCAATCCATCGACCACAACTTCCACAGCCGCGGCCTGACTCCACAACCGTTGCTACAAACCGATGCCGTGCATCAATTGTTACAAGCCGTGCACGGCGGTTTTTGCTGCGCGATCATGCCGCTGGACGGCGGCCTGGAAAAACTCACCGATCACCTGCGCCTGCAACCGATCGAAGACGCCCAGACCCTCGCCCCGCTGGGCCTGATCATGCGTCGCGGCGCCCCACGTTCCGCGCTGGCGGAAGCCTGTTTCGCGCTGTATCGGGAATCACCAACAGCCTCTTGATCGACGGCATCTATCGATAGATCGACACTAGCGATTAGACGCGACAACTTGCCGCGCCTAGTCTTAACGTTGATCAAACCGTCGGTGATGCCATGAACGCCAAGCGCCCAGCCTGCGCGGCGCCTGCACTCGAAACGCCCGCGCCAGCCGCCAGCCAGACCTACAGTTACAGCGATTTACCCCGTGAGGAATCGGCCAGCACCGCGCTGGCCGAGGAAGTCGCGTTGGCGATCGCCTACAACGGCATCAGCCAGGCGGTGATGTTGGTGACGCCGACCGACCTTGAAGACTTCATCGTCGGTTTCAGCCTCGGCAGCGGCATCATCATCGACGCTACTGACATTTATGACCTGCAACTGACCGGCGCCGGCTCCGCGCAATATGCGCAAGTAACCATCGCCAATCGCGCGTTCTGGAACCTCAAGCAACAACGTCGACAAATGGCCGGCACCAGCGGTTGCGGATTGTGCGGCGTTGAAGCGGTCGAGCAAGCACTGCCCGATCTGAAGGTGTTGCCCGGTGCGCCGTTGCCGCCGATTGAATGGCTCGATGGTTTGCGTCAGCGCATCAGTGCATTTCAACCTTTGGGCCAATACTGCGGTGCGGTGCACGCGGCGGTATTCATGAACGCCAGCGGCGAATTGCTACTCGGCCGCGAAGACATCGGCCGGCATAACGCCCTCGACAAGCTGATCGGCGGGCTGATCCGCCAGAAGATATCCACAGAAGGCGGCCTAGCGATTGTGACCAGCCGTTGCAGCCTCGAATTGATCCAGAAAGTCTTGCGTGCCGGCATCCAGACGCTGGTCAGCCTGTCCGCGCCCACGGGCCTTGCCGTGCAATGGGCCCGTCGACACAACCTCAATCTCATCCACCTGCCGCAGAAAAGTGCGCCGCGGGTGTACAGCCCCGCGATGGAGAATCAAGCGTGAGCCAACATCATCAAGCCGACCAGAAACCTGTCCCGCGCTATAAGCCTTACAAAGGTGCCGCCGGCGGCTGGGGTGCCCTGATCAGTGTGGCTCAGGCCTGGTTGACCAGCGACAACGCGCTGAAGAACCTGCGCATGATGCTCAAGACCAACCAGAACGGCGGCTTCGACTGCCCGGGTTGCGCGTGGGGCGATTCGCCGGAAAGCGGCATGGTCAAGTTCTGCGAGAACGGCGCCAAAGCGGTGAACTGGGAAGCAACCAAGCGCCGCGTGGACGCCAAGTTCTTCGCCAAGCACAGCGTCACTTCGTTGCTGGAGCAGAGCGACTACTGGCTCGAGTATCAGGGGCGCCTGACCGAGCCGATGGTGTATGACGCCGAAACCGATCGCTACAAGCCGATCAGTTGGGACGACGCCTACACCCTGATCGCCAAACACCTGCAAAGCCTGCCGAGTCCGGACCTGGCCGAGTTCTACACCTCGGGTCGTGCCAGCAACGAGGCGGCTTACCTGTATCAACTGTTCGTGCGCGCCTACGGCACCAACAACTTCCCTGACTGCTCGAACATGTGCCACGAGGCCAGCGGTGTGGCGTTGGCGCAAAGTGTCGGCGTCGGCAAAGGCACCGTGACCTTCGACGATTTCGAACACGCCGATGCAATTTTCGTCTGGGGCCAGAACCCGGGCACTAACCACCCACGCATGCTCGAACCGTTGCGTGAAGCGGTGAAACGCGGCGCGCAAGTGGTGTGCATCAACCCGTTGAAAGAGCGTGGCCTGGAACGCTTCCAGCACCCGCAACACCCGATCGAAATGCTCACCAACGGTGACAAGCCGACCAACACCGCGTATTTCCGCCCGGCACTTGGCGGTGACATGGCGCTGCTGCGCGGCATGGCCAAGTTTCTCCTGCAGTGGGAGCGCGATGCGCAGAAGGCTGGCGAACCTGCCGTGTTCGATCACGATTTCCTCAACGCCCACAGCGCTAACGTGCTGGAGTATCTCGGCGTGGTCGATGACACGCCGTGGGAACAGATCGTCGAGCAATCCGGCCTGACCCTCGTCGAAATCGAGCAAGCGGCGCGCATGTACGCCAAAGGCAAGAACGTCATCATGTGCTGGGCGATGGGCATCACCCAGCATCGCCATTCAGTACCGACCATCCAGGAAATCGCCAACCTGATGCTGCTGCGCGGCAACATCGGTAAACCCGGTGCTGGTCTGTGTCCGGTGCGCGGCCACAGTAACGTGCAGGGCGACCGCACGATGGGCATCAACGAGCGTCCGCCAGTGGCGTTCCTTGATTCGCTGGAACGACGCTTCCAGTTCAAGGTGCCGCGTCATAACGGCCACAACGTGGTCGAGGCAATCCATGCGATGGCCGAGGGACGCGCCAAAGTCTTTATCGGTCTGGGCGGCAACTTCGCCCAAGCCACGCCGGACAGCCCGCGTACCTTCGCCGCACTGAGCAATTGCGACCTGACCGTGCAGATCAGCACCAAACTCAACCGCAGCCATCTGGCTCACGGTAAAGACGCGCTGATCCTGCCGTGCCTCGGCCGGACCGACATCGATATCCAGACCGAAGGCCCGCAAGCGGTCACCGTGGAAGACTCCTTCAGCATGGTTCACGCCTCCAACGGGCAGTTGCAACCGCTGTCGAACCAGATGCGCTCGGAGCCGTCGATCATTGCCGGCATCGCTGCCGCCACACTGGGTAGCATACCGGTCGACTGGAACTGGCTGGTGGCCGATTACGGGCGCATCCGCGAACTGATCGCCGACACCATTCCCAATTTCAAAGAGTTCAACGAGAAGATCAAAAACCCAGGCGGCTTCTACCTCGGCAACAGCGCTGGCGCGCGTAAGTGGAACACACCGTCGGGCCGGGCCAACTTCCGCGCGAACATGCTGCCCAAAGATCTGGTACACGAACGCACCCGCGCCACCGGGCAGCTACCGGACCTGATCTTGCAATCGATGCGTTCCCACGATCAATACAACACCACGATTTATGGTCTCGACGACCGTTATCGCGGAGTGAAGGGCCAGCGTGATGTGCTGTTTGCCAACGAGGCCGACATCATTCGTCTGGGCTTCCGTCCGGGGCAAAAGGCCGACATCGTGTCGCTGTGGGACGATGGTCGTGAGCGTCGGGTGAAGGGCTTCACTTTGTTGGCGTTTGATATTCCGGCCGGGCAAGCGGCGGCTTATTACCCGGAAGTGAATCCGCTGGTGCCATTGGAGAGCACCGGGGATGGCAGCCATACGCCGACGTCTAAGTTCATTGCGATTCGGTTGGAAGCGGCGAGTGAGACTGGGTTGATCATGGCCAAATCTGCTTAATTCAAAATCAAAAGATCGCAGCCTTCGGCAGCTCCTACACCGATTCCTGTAGGAGCTGCCGAAGGCTGCGATCTTTTCGCTTCTGCTTTTCAACCGCCCACAAAAAAGGCCGCTTTTTCACAAAAGCGGCCTGTCCGAAGTAGCTAAAGACCGGCGAAAAACGGTTAAGTTCCGCTGATAAAACAGCAACTTGCAAAATTGTATACAAGTCGTGTTATTCGTCGGATTTCGATTGTCACGCTTGTTACACAGCCTCAGGATCGGCGCCGTCATCCCTTTGAGGCTCCTCTATGAAGTTCTCCTCGATTCTCTTGTTGTCCCTTGGCCTGGTCAGTGGCTTTGCGTCTGCTGGCGGCACCACCGAAGCAGGTGTGGGCGGCGCATTGGGCGGGGTTCTTGGCTCGGTCGTCGGTCAGTCCTTAGGCGGCAATACAGGTTCCACCATCGGCGCAGCCTTGGGCGGTGCGGGTGGTAGCGCGGTCGGCGCCGACAAACGCAGCCGTGGCGAAGCCGCCATCGGTGGTGCGCTGGGCGCAGCCGGCGGTAACGTAGTCGGCCGCAGCATGGGCGGCACCACCGGCAGCCTGATCGGCTCCGCAGCAGGTGGCGGCGCCGGTGGCGCGCTGGGTAACTACATGGGCAACAAAAGCGATGACGATGATCGTCGTTACGACCGTCGTCACGATGATCGTCGCTACTACCGCGACGGCCACCCAGGTCGCGGCCATGCCTACGGCCACCGCAAGCATCACAAGTACTATCGTCACCGTTAAGGCGAATGCTTGAAGAAAAATCGCGGCCCGAGGGCTGCGATTTTTTTTGCCTTTTTTAAACCACAAGGTATTCCAGTGCCTGCCGCAGCTTGGCGGGAATCGGCACTGGCTGGTTACTCGCCCGATCGACGAATACATGAACGAAGCGCCCGGCCGCGCAGGCCTCGCTATCGCCGACCTTGAACACCGCCAACTCGTATTGCACCGAACTGTTGCCCAATTTGCCGACCCGCAGACCGATCTCGATCAGATCAGGAAAGGCAATCGAGGCGAAGTAATCACACGCCGAACTGACCACAAACCCCACCACCTCGCCATCATGGATATCCAGACCACCGACCTGTATCAGGTAAGTGTTCACCGCCGTGTCGAAGAAGCTGTAGTAGGTGACGTTGTTGACGTGACCGTAGGCGTCGTTGTCGTGCCAGCGTGTGGTGATGGGCTGGAAGTGTGGGTAGTCGGTGCGCTGAGGGGTGGACATGGTTGTGCTGGTTCTCTTGTTTTTTCAGTGAGGCTGCTTGCCCTCACCCTAGCCCTCTCCCAGAGGTAGAGGGGACTGACCGAGGTGTTCTCTCGAAATACACCGACCTGAACTGTCGAGTCGAACGCGAAAGGCACAGAGATCGGCTCCCTTTCCCCCTCGCCCCCTTGGGGGAGAGGGCTGGGGTGAGGGGGTAAGATTTTGACTTCAACACTAATCCTGAGCAAACCGCCTACCCTGCGCCGCCAACTCACCAATCAACCGCGCCGGTTTCCACTGATCGCCCTGACGCGTCTCCAGCGCCAGCAAGCGCTGATGAATATCCGCCAGCCCCTGCTGATCCGCCCAGGCCATCGGCCCGCCCTTGTCCGCCGGGAAGCCGTAGCCGTTCAGGTATACCAGATCGATGTCGTGTGCAGACTCGGCAATGCCCTCCTGCAAAATCTTCGCACCCTCGTTGACCAATGCCAGAAGACTGCGCTCCAGGATCTCCTCAGGACCGATCTCGCGGCGCTGGAAGCCCAACCCTTCGCTGACCTGCAATACCAGCGCATCGACCTCAGGATCGTGCTCGGCCTGACGACTGCCCGGCTCGTAATGGTAATAACCGTTGCCAGACTTCTGGCCAAACCGGCCCATCTCGCACAAGCGGTTGTCCACCTGAACCTCTGGCGCATCCTGGCCCTTGCCGGCCAATTCGCGCGCACGCCACTCCAGATCGATGCCGACCACGTCGTACATGCGAAACGGCCCCATGGCAAAACCGAAACCTTGCAGTGCCGCGTCGACCTGCTGTGGATAAGCGCCTTCGAGCAGCATCTTGCGCGCCTCCAGGACATACGGATGCAACATGCGATTGCCGATAAAGCCGTGGCAGTTGCCCGACACCACACTGACCTTGCCCATGCGTTTGCCCAGCGCCAGCGCCGCTTCCAGCACCGCCGCGGAAGTCTGCGCACCGCGAACGATTTCCAGCAATTTCATGATGTGCGCCGGGCTGAAGAAATGCAGACCCAGCACCTGCTCCGGACGCCTTGTCGCCGCAGCAATCGCATCGATATCCAGCGCCGATGTATTGCTCGCCAACAGTGCTTCAGGCTTGAGCAAGCCATCCAGCTCACGAAAGATCTTCTGCTTCAGCTCAAGATTTTCGTACACCGCCTCGATCACCAGATCGACATTGCGAATCGCCGGGTAATCCGCCGCCGCACTGACCCGAGCGATACGTGCATCCGCTTCGGCCTGATCAATCCGGCCCTGGCGCACGTTGTGTGCATAAGTCTCGGCCACTGTGGCGAGCGCCTGTTCAAGCATCTGTGGATTGTTATCCACCCACTGCACGTTCACGCCGGCATTGGCCAGACACATGACAATGCCCCGGCCCATCGTGCCCGCACCGATCACTGCGGCCTGCTGAATATCGAAGGATGTCTGGCTCATGTTGTTCTCTTGTTGGCGATCCAAAGACAGACCTCAACCATAGTCAGCCAACGACAGTTTTTGAAGTTTATTACCGTGATGATCGACATTCAGCGGATGGATAGAGCCCCCGCCTTGATGACACTTAATGTAGGAGCTGCCGAAGGCTGCGATCTTTTGATCTTGAACAAATCAACATCAAAAGATCGCAGCCTTCGGCAGCTCCTACAACGATCAGAGGTGCTCTTGCGCCCAGCTGCGGACTTCGCCGTAGGGATATTCTTCCAATACCGCAAACCCGGGAATCGCACGCGCCTTGAGCTTGGTGAACAGCGGCACGCTGATCCCGCACAGAAACCTCGTCAGCCGCTCAGCCGTTGGAATCACCCCAGTGTGCTGCTCGTGCCTGTGGATAAAATCGCCACATAACGCCGCAAAGTTTTTATCCACAAGCGCTGGCAACTCCGGTGGCGCCGGCAACCGCGCAACCTGGCCGTGACACACTGAACAATGCCCACACTGCTCGGGCGCATTGTGATCACCGAAATACTCGGCCAAGCGATAGCCCAGGCAGCGCTCGCTGGCGAAGACTTCAAGCATCGTGTGGATGCGCGCCACTTCGGCCTGCTCATGCCGGGTGAAATAGTCATGCAACTCAGCGCTCAGGGCATCGCTGTCAAATTCACTATTCAGCAGGCTATAGACCTCGGTCATCTGCTTGCTTTCCAGCTCGACCCAGCCCTTCTCCTGAAAATAATCCAGCGCCTTCACCACTCGATTGCGCTCGGCGGAATACTGCGAGTACATCGCCTCGAAATTCACCGTGGCCCAGGTGCGTGCGCGCGCCGAGGTCTGAATGATCGCAGCGACGAAATCCCTGCGTTCACCTTCGAAGCGCTCAAGCAGCGCTTCGGGTTCCAGCAGGTATTTGAAACGGTATTCGGCGTAGTAGGCGTAGCGCGGCGCGATCAAGCCGCGCAGTTCCAGTTGCACCAGCAATGTCTTCAGCGGAAGTGAGCGAATATTGCTCTGATCCGCCAATGGCCCAAGCAGAAACTCCCACTGCCCTTCCGGCACCGAAGCTTTCAGTTCGTCGAGCACATAACGAATGCCGTCACGCTCCGGCGTATCACCGTAGACGAAATTTTCCAGCACATTGAGGCTGTCGCGATTGGCTAATACCAGACAGTCCGACGGCTGCCCGTCACGCCCGGCGCGGCCGATTTCCTGGCTGTAGTTTTCGATGGATTTTGGCAGGTCGAAGTGCACGACATTGCGGATGTCACTTTTGTCGATGCCCATGCCGAACGCGATGGTCGCGACGATGCAATTGGATTGCCCGGCCATGAAGCGTTTCTGGATCGCTTCGCGTTTGTCGTGGGCTAAACCGGCGTGATACGCCTCGGCCTGAATGCCGTTGCGCTCAAGGTGTTCGGCGATGTGCTCAGCAGTCTTCTGCAAGGTCACATAGACGATGCTTGGCTGCCCCGGCCGCTCGGCCATCCACTCCACCAGACGCCGGCGCTTGTCCTGGCCACGTACCGGTTCCACCAGTAGATTGAGGTTGGGCCGATAGAAACCGGTGGTCACCACATCGTCAGCGGCGATAGCGAATTTGGCCTGCATGTCGGCGATGACTTTCGGCGTTGCGGTGGCTGTCAGCAGCAAAGTTTGCGGGATGTTGAACTGGCGCTGATAGTCCGGCAGCTTCAGGTAGTCGGGGCGGAAGTTGTGGCCCCACTCCGAGATGCAATGCGCCTCGTCCACCACCAGTAACGAGATCGGCACCTGCTGCA
Organism: Pseudomonas sp. IT-P395; assembly: GCF_949767675.1. Classification (NCBI taxonomy): domain Bacteria; kingdom Pseudomonadati; phylum Pseudomonadota; class Gammaproteobacteria; order Pseudomonadales; family Pseudomonadaceae; genus Pseudomonas; species Pseudomonas sp. IT-P395. Next base: position 140,422 of record NZ_CATKPW010000007.1, on the reverse strand, counting down.
GAAAGTTGCGGAAGCGCTCGTTTTTCAAGCGCTCCACCGAGATCATCAGAATCTTCAACTCACCCGAACGGGCGCGAGCCATCACGTCATTGGCATCGTCGCGACTCTGCGCCGAATCGATGCTGCCCGCCGAGATACCGTGACGTTGTAAAAAGGCCAGTTGATCCTGCATCAACGCCAGCAACGGCGAGACCACCAATGTCAGATGCGGCAGCATCAGCGCCGGCAATTGATAGCAAATCGACTTGCCGGAACCGGTGGGGAAAATCGCCGCCGCCGAGCGCCCGGCCAGCACCGCACTGATCGCGGTTTCTTGACCGGGTCGAAACTGTGGAAAACCAAAAACCTGTTCCAGGGTGTTGTGCATTCGCTGTCACTCCATTGACTGCTGCCATGCCAACAGCCTAGCGGGCGATCGCAGCGAGTCGAGAAAAGGTCGGGGCCAAATCGATTCGGAATGATACAGCGGATGTTACGAACACCGTGGCACTCTGTGGGAGCGAGCCTGCTCGCGAAGAGGCCAGTCGCCACATCACAAAGCTTAAAAAATCAGGGACGCAACACCGCCACCCGCAACTGCTCATTCAGCATCTGCTCATGCACGCCCTGACTTTTGCTCGCCCACAACGCATGGGCCGGGCTGATGTCGCCGGTAAACGCTGCCGCCAACTGACGCAAGTCAGCGACGCTGCGCACACGCGGGCAAAACGGTTGCTCATCACAGTTCTGGCTGGCGTTGCGATAGGTGCTCAGCAATCCCTCCCAGAGGCCGTCGCGCACGTGGCGAATCGACTTCAGTTGCACGTGGGGCACACCGAGTCGCTGCTCAAGCCCTTCCTCATCCAGCGCCTCGCTGGCCAGCAGGGCTTTAGCGAACATCAACACCTCACCGCGTGAAGCCGTGTCCATATTCGCCTGGCTGATAAGGGCCTCCGGCCAGTCGGTACGATCGAGACGATCCAGCACCCATGCATTGCCAACTTCAGAGGCCATGGCCAAACGGCAAGTGCCCAGCCCGAGCAATAAAATTGCGGCCATTCGTAGCCAGTGCATACCTAATTCCCTTTAAGCGCGTGTCAGACGTTTGGAAACGCCCTACAGATTCTGGCGCGCACGATACAGCGGTTTACCGCGAATCGCCTGACAATCACGTAGGAATTATTACGCCTAAGGGTTTTGGCCTGAAAAAGCTGCGAAAACACGTAGGGCATTTCCTCAAAACACGGAAAAACCCCTACGAATACTGTCCATTGCAGCTGTCTTGTCCCACAGAGAAACGCCCTTCTATAGTGGCCGGCGCGGCTGCAAACCCGCTGCCGGCCCGCCCCAGCGCCTTCGAACAGGACACGCCTCACCATGATCAACCGCTATCGCCCCCTCAAGACCTGCTACAGCGAAAACCCGGTACTGCTTATCGACAGCCACTCAAGCCAGACGGATCTGATCAATGCCGCCGATCAGCGTTTACGGGCGGCCGGGGATTTGCTGGAAACGCTCTACTGCTTATGTTTCAAGCAGGCTGACGTGAAAGATATTCCCAACATCGTCAATGCACTTTATCTGTTGGTGCAGGATGGCTGCGACTTACTTGAAGTTGCCAAACAAAAACCACCGCAAACAACATACAACTAAACCGCACTACAAATACGGAAACACCACCACGCTTTATTTATACATGCAACTGACACTAACTTGTTCGCTCTTACAACTAAACGAGAGCAACACCATGACAGTTTTAACCATATTTTTTTGCGGCACCGGATCCAACAAGTTTGACACCACCCATGAAAACTTCTGGGACGGCGAACTGGTTTCCACACTGGCATCCAACCATACCGGCCGGGAATTCGCCGAGTGGATCGTGGTCGACGGACCTGGCAGTGGCAACCTGCAAGCCGACGACCTGTTCACCAAGACCGAGGAGTACGGTCTTACCGGCACGCTGTTTGGCAAAGGCTGGGAGGAAAACGTGCGGCATGCCATCAATATCATCAAGGGCAAATGCGACTGGCAGCGCGAACAACTCACCGAGGCCGAATACAACCGCCTTAAAGCGGCTGGCATTCCTATTGAGGATGTAAAAATCGAAGGTTCGTGGCTCTGGCGTAAATATAATTATGGCGATCGCTGCGTGACCCAACAGAAGTTACAGGAGCAGATCATCAAGACGTTTCGCAAGGATGGCGTTATTCCCACTCAGGTCAATCTGGTGGGCTGGAGTCGCGGCGGCATAAGTTGCCACATGCTGGCCAATGCGATGTTAAATGATCGAGAGCTGAACAATATTCCGGTGAATATATTTGCTCTTGATCCAGTACCGGGAATCGGCAACTTCCAGGATCAGCGCGTAAAACTTGGCGCCAACGTCAAAGAATATGTTGCGTTCTATGCCCGTGATGAACGTTCCAAAGGTTTCAGCTGTGTGATCCCGCAGACCGCCACCGGCACCAAAACCAGCGTCTACCCCATGGCCGGCCGCCACGCGACCATGGCCGGCAACGCCACAGCTGACGGTGGCGTGCCCACCAGCAGCGGCGACCTGAAAACGCTGGTCGAGCCTGGCCGCATCGTTCGCCACCTCGCCGAAACCTGCCTCAAGCGCTGGGGCGTGCAACTGAACAAAACCCTGAACCTGAGCGAAACAGATCTGCTGCGCCTGACTGGCGCCATCGTCGCCGACGAATCGCGCTACAAGCAGATGCACAGCGTTTCCTACACCTACTTCACCGAACTGGATCAAGGTGAGCGCTACGTTTCGCTGGGTAGCAAAGGCGTGCCGTTTTCGGCGGTGAAGGGTTCGATCTACGCGCCGGCAACGGGGCTGACGACGAGTTTGTTGGATGTTTCTGCGTATAAACACCTGCGTTGAAAAAAGATGAAGCGTTGGTAGGAACGTCTGATGAAATCTTCGTCCCGTTCCTACGCAACCAGACGCTTTGTCGCCTATCGCCACTTGAGGGCGCGAACCTATAGTCGTGGCTGTCGCTAAGCAATCAGCGGCTCAGGTTTGGTCACCTGAAAACAGAGATAACTGATGCATGCCCTTGTATGCTGCCAGCACATTCTGTCGGCACGCTTTTTATGGCGGCTGTGTTTGGGACGCTTCGGCGTACCGGGTTATCTCTGCCGGTTTGACCAACTTGAACACAGCCCGCCTCCACCGCTTGGTCACGGTAGCAGCGGTTTTTCGATACCTTCAGAGATATCTAAAATGAAAACATGGAATCAGTTTCTTACCGAACGCTACCGCCCACTAGAATCCAATCTCACAGACACCAAGCCTCTGCTCATCGACACCGAGGCTAATCCCCAAGACATCCTCGAATGCGCCGTCCAGCGCCTGCGCGCTTCAAGCGACCTGCTACGCACCCTCTATTGCCTCAATTTCAAACAAGCCGACGTCGAAGACATCCCCCACATCACCCACGCCCTCTATCTGCTGACGCAGGACGGCTGCGACCTGCTGCAGGTTGCGCAGCAGCGGATGCTCAACTGGAAGGCTCCAGCCTGAAATCGAGTGATCGTATCGCTCTTATGCACTCTGTGAGAGCGATCAAAAAACGGTAATCAACCATGGGAGCAACCATAAGCAAATTCTTTGATGAGCTGATGGAAAGCGTGCGAGAAATGGACGAAATTCTGCGTGGTGAATGTGCACCATCGCGTATATCCAAGGCTGGCAAAATGATTCAAAAAAACCAACAGACTCTCGATGAACAGCCTCGCTTTAAGGATCGAAAATCCCGACCTATCACTCCACACGATTGCGCTACACTGGAGTCCTGCACCAAGAGGCCTATGAAATGAGCGAATTGACGTTCCAGCAGAAGCAGGCTTATTACGACAAAGTACGCCGGTCAAACTATCTGGCGAGCTTACGTCTGGAAGGTTTCGATACCAGCCGTGCCGATGCCGAGAAACCGCTTCCATCAAGGGAATCGGTCATTGAAAAATATCGTCAGACTGCACGTTAATGACGGACAAATATGGGGTCGGACAAGACCCCTATTGCTACCCTCATAGTGATGTTCTGCGTAACTTGCTCGACATCCATTCTGAAGAAGAACTGCAAAAAGCAGAGCGAGAGCTCTCGGAAATCGCGATCAGTCGATTTCGTCTTCTCCCCCCTCCTTATGATTTAAGTGTCCTGCAGCACGCCCATAAAATTCTTTTTTGCGATGTTTACGATTGGGCCGGGCAGTTGCGTACCGTTAACATCAAAAACGGACAAACATTTTTCTGCACTGCAGAGCGAATTCTTCCAGAAGCGCAAAAAATCTTTAGCGTGATGGAGCGCTCGGCGTGGTTCGCGGGAATGGGCAAACCAGAACTTGTGGTGAACATCGCTGAGGCTTATGGCGATTTGAATGTCATCCATCCTTTTCGCGAAGGTAATGGCCGAGCGCAACGCCTATTATTTGAACAAATCATTATTAACGCAGGCTTCCCAGTCGATTGGTGGCTGGTTAAAGATGACGCTTGGGTCCCAGCAAACATTGATGCTGTGTCATGTGATTATCGGGGGCTAGTGGCGATCTTTGACCGCTGCATTGGCGAAAAGCTGGCTCTTTAAGTGGCAGTATTCTGGTAGTTAAGGCCATTTTCTGCGGGAATATTGCCAGTTAGTCTTGTTTTCGCCCACAAAAAAGCCGCCCCTAAAGGGCGGCTTTTTCATTCACAAAAAACCAATCTTACAACTTCGGCCCTGCAGCCTTGATCGCGTCGCTCACTTCGAACTTCTTGAAGTTCTCGATGAACAGACCGGCCAGTGCTTTCGCAGCCTCGTCGTACGCAGCCTTGTCAGCCCAGGTGTTGCGTGGGTTGAGCAGGTTGGTTTCAACGCCCGGTACGGCCAGTGGCACATCGAGGTTGATAGTGTCGAGGTGTTCAGTGGCTGCACCGATCAGCGCGCCGCTCTGAATCGCTGCGATCACTGCGCGGGTGGTCGGGATGTTGAAGCGTTTGCCGACGCCGTAGCCGCCGCCGGTCCAGCCGGTGTTGACCAGGTAGACCTTGGAGCCGAAGCCACGGATGCGCTTGATCAGCAGCTCTGCGTATTCGCCAGCCGGACGCGGGAAGAACGGTGCGCCGAAGCAGGTGGAGAAGGTCGACTTGATGCCGCTGCCCGAACCCATTTCAGTCGAGCCCACCAGCGCGGTGTAGCCGGACAGGAAGTGGTAGGCCGCTTGTTCTTCGTTGAGAATCGACACTGGCGGCAGTACGCCGGTCAGGTCGCAGGTCAGGAAGATTACAGCGTTTGGCTCGCCACCGAGGTTGTGCTCGGAACGCTTGGCTACGTGCTCCAGCGGGTACGCGGCGCGGCTGTTCTGGGTCAGGCTGACATCGGCGTAGTCGGCGTGCTTGGCGTCGTCGATGACGACGTTTTCCAGCACCGCGCCGTGCTTGATGGCTTTCCAGATAACCGGCTCGTTCTTCTCGGAGAGGTCAATGCACTTGGCATAGCAACCGCCTTCGATGTTGAACACCACGCCTTCGCCCCAGCCGTGTTCGTCGTCACCGATCAGGTAACGGCTTTCGTCAGCCGAGAGAGTGGTTTTACCGGTGCCCGACAGACCGAAGAACAGGGTCACGTCGCCTTCTTCGCCAATGTTGGCGGCGCAGTGCATTGGCAGCACGTCAGCAGCCGGCAGCAGGAAGTTCTGCACGGAGAACATGGCTTTCTTCATCTCACCGGCGTAACGCATGCCGGCGATCAGCACTTTCTTCTGTGCGAAGTTGAGGATCACGCAACCGTCGGAGTTGGTGCCGTCACGCTCAGGCACGCACTCGAAGTTGGCCACGTTGAGCACTTGCCACTCTTCACGACCGGCCGGGTTGTACTGGGCCGGGTTGATGAACAGGCAACGACCGAACAGGTTCTGCCAGGCAGTCTGGGTGGTCATTTTCACGGCCAGGTAGTGATCTTCCGCCGCGCCTACATGCACGTGGGACACAAAGTGCTCTTGCGCGTTGTTGAATGCTTCTACACGAGCCCACAGCGCGTCGAACTTGTCGGCCGGGAACTTGCGGTTGATCGGGCCCCAGGCAATAGCGGCCTGGGTGGAAGGCTCTTCAACGATGAAACGGTCAACAGGCGAACGACCGGTGCGGTGACCAGTGCGAACAACCAGAGCGCCGGTATCGGCAAGCTCGCCCTCACCGCGGTTCAGGGCTTCTTTTACCAGATCATCAACACTCAGATCGGTGTACACGGCGTTATTGGCTTGCGTCATGAGGTTCCCCGTCGGCCAGTGGCCGAGTGTGCTCCAAACGTTTTGTAGTAGAAAGTCGTGCACTACTACCGCGAAAAAAGTGGGCCGGATTATGCCAGAAAAGCCCAAAAAGAGTAGGGTCCTCCCGTCGTAACGGCGAAATTCCGTCGTTACGCAGTGAATTTACCTGCGCTGAACCGTTTTAGTGCCGGGTATCTGACGGCGTGTCGACGCCTGCGCCAGCGAACAATTGAGCAACATCCGTGGCATCGAACAGGTAGCGCTCGTTACAGAACTGGCAATCAACCTCGATGTTGCCACCGTGCTCGACCACCAATTGCTGCGCATCTTCCAGACCAAGACTGACCAACGCATTGCCGGAGCGTTCCCGCGAGCAGCTGCAACGGAAGCGCAGTTTCTGCACATCGAACAGACGAACCTGCTCTTCGTGGTAGAGGCGATGCAGTACGGTTTCGTTGTCCAGGCTGAGCAATTCATCGGCGGTCAGGGTGGTGGCCAGTGCGGTGATGTGCTGCCAGCTGGCGGCGCGATCTTCTTCGTCTTTCAGACGATCGGCCGGCAGTTGCTGCAGCAGCAGGCCGCGAGCGCGACGACCGTCGGCAAACAGCTTGAAGCGGGTGCCAACCTGTTGCGACATGACGAAATAGTTGGTGAAGCAATCGGACAGGGTTTCGCCGTCGAGATCGACGATGCCCTGATAGCGCTGGCCGACAGTCGGGTCGACGGTCAACGCCAGAACGCCATTGGGCATCAGATCGGCGAGGGTAGCGTCCGCAGCAATCTGGTCAGCGTGATAACGCGCCAGACCACGGATGTCGCGCTCGCTGGAGCACTCGATCATCAGCATCGGGATCGGGCCTTCGGAACGCGCCTGCAGAATCAGCAAGCCGTCGAACTTCAAGGTGCCCACCAGCAACGAGGCCGCCGCCATCAATTCGCCGAGCAGTTGCGCAACCGGCTCCGGGTACGGGTGCTTGGCGAGGACTTCGGCGTAGCTGCGTTCAAGTGCGACCAGTTCGCCGCGTGTGTCGCTGTCATCAAAGATGAAACGTTGGGTGAAATCGGTATCCGGTAGGTCGGTCATAATTTTGGGTATCTGAATGTGGTGACAAAATGGTTACAAGACGTGAAAATTTGCACTTCTTGGCACTCTTTTTGGTGCCGACTGCTCTGCCATGGGAGGCATTTTATGAACAATCCGGGTTTGTTCCAATCAAGGTGGAACCTCGGCCGGCTGGTTCTGTGCAACATAGTGCCATTAGCGCTACTGGCTTTCTGGTTATGGCCTACGGGTAACTCGCTGTGTGTGATTTTCGACGAGTGGCTGTTCCGCTCACTCAATGCACCACTGACCAGCAACCCCATATGGCTCCACATCTGGGCAATTGCAAGTATGCGTCCGTTCGACATCGTCGTGGGCTTGATCCTGCTGACGCTGCTGATCAAGGGCGACTGGGTGTTCAAGGCGATTGACGTGCGCCGGGCTTTTTTCGGTTTTCTTTCGATCCTGCTATTGATGGTGGTGATTCGCGCACTGTTTTCCAAGTTCGCCGACCATATGGATTGGCAGCACAGCAGCCCGTCGATGATGCTTGAGGGAGCTGTGCACATCAGCGATTACTTCCCGAATCTGGAAAAAACCTGGGAAGTGAAGGATCGCTCGAGCCAGAGCTTTCCCGGTGACCACGCTTCGGTGTTGTTGATCTGGGCGCTGTTCATGGGCGTGTTCAGCCGTACGGCCGGCCAGTTCGTGACGATCTGGGGCCTGGCGCTGTTGTTCATGCTGCCGCGCCTGGTGGCCGGTGCGCATTGGGGTCAGGACGATTACATCGGCGGTGTGCTACTCGCGGTGTGGGCGTTGGGCTGGGGTTACTACACGCCGTTTGCGTATCACGCCTCGAACTTCTGGCTGAAGGTGACGGCGCCGATCTTTGTGTTGCTGGGCAAGTTGCCGCTGGTTGCGCGGATGAGTGTGGTGCGTAGCGCCTGATACCGAGCGGTCTTCGGCGAGGGCTGCGCCCTCGATTCGCGAGCAGGCTTGCTCCCACATTATCCTGTGGAAGTGAGCCTGCTCGCGAAGAAGCCAGCAGCAACAACGCGATTATTCGTCGTTACTACTGCCGCGAAACTTGAACAAATCCCGCCGCTGCTTCTTGCTCGGTTTGCCGTCGGTGCTCACGCCCAACGCCCCCGCCTTGCGCATTGCCGCAGCCGCTTCACGTTTGGCAATACTCGCCTCGGTCTCCGCATACAACGTCTGCGCTTCGGGTGCGCCGCGTCGAACAATCGACAACGCCTCGACCTTCACCGTACGCACTTCAAAGCCGGTACGAATCTCGAACTCATCGCCGATGCGTGGCTCTTTGCCAGGCTTGCAGCGCTCGCCGCGACAATGCACCTTGCCACTCTCGATCGCTGCTTTGGCCAAGGCACGGGTTTTGTAAAAACGCGCGGCCCACAGCCACTTGTCGAGACGGACCTTGTCGTCCTCTTCGCTTTTTTGTGCCATGGCATTTCCTCATTCTGAAATATTGATGAACTGTACTACCGTTTCACTCATGTCATGAATGACCGCGTCCCGGATTACAATGCGCGCGTTTCGGCGCCTGCTTCCGGGGCCGGAAATCCGGGCTGTAGAAATCTGTCGCCTTTTAACCCTTATTCTGCGTGAATACCGCGAATCCGGCCTCGTGCGGGCTGAAGCGGTTGTCACGGTTGAGCATTTTTTTGAAGACATTTGACCATTTGACCGTTGTCGGTCTGCGCGAGTGGGTGGCGCTCCCGGATTTGGGAGTTGCGGGCCTGCGAGCAAAAATCGACACCGGCGCCAGCACCTCCAGCCTGCATGCCACCGACATCGAGCCGTTCGAACGCGACGGCGAGAAGTGGGTGCGATTCACTGCGCACCTGGGCACGGTGGTGCAGTTGCGCCACCGCCGCTGCGAAGCCCCTCTGGTAACACGCAAAACCATCAAAAGCTCCAACGGCCATGCGCAGGTGCGCTACGTCATCAGCACTACCCTGGCCCTCGGTGATCGGGTCTGGCCGGTCGAGTTCACGCTCGCCTGCCGCAAGTCCATGCGCTATCGCCTGTTGCTCGGTTCCAAAGCCCTGATCGATGGCCAGTTGGTGGTCAATCCGGGCATCAAATATGTACAAGACAAGCCGGTGTTCCCGGTATCTACCTCTTCCACAGGTGTTGCATGAAGATCGCTGTGCTGTCGCGGAACCCGCGTCTGTATTCCACCCGCCGTCTGGTCGAAGCCGGAACCGAGCGCGGGCATGAAATGGTAGTGATCGACACCCTGCGCGCCTACATGAACATCGCCAGCCACAAGCCGCAGATCCACTATCGCGGCAAACCGCTGGAAGGCTTCGATGCGGTGATCCCGCGGATCGGCGCGTCGGTGACGTTCTACGGCTGCGCGGTGTTGCGCCAGTTCGAAATGATGGGGGTATTTCCGCTCAACGAGTCGGTGGCCATCGCCCGTTCGCGGGACAAGCTGCGTTCGCTGCAACTGCTGTCGCGGCGCGGCATCGGTCTGCCGGTGACGGGTTTTGCTCACTCGCCGGATGACATTCCCGATCTGATCGACATGGTCAACGGCGCACCGCTGGTGATCAAGGTGCTGGAAGGCACGCAGGGCATCGGCGTGGTGCTGTGCGAAACCGCCACGGCCGCAGAATCGGTGATCGAGGCGTTCATGGGCCTGAAGCAGAACATCATGGTTCAGGAGTACATCAAGGAAGCGGGCGGTGCGGATATTCGTTGCTTCGTGGTCGGTGACAAAGTCATTGCAGCGATGAAGCGCCAGGCCAAACCGGGTGAGTTCCGCTCCAATCTGCATCGCGGCGGCAGCGCCAGCCTGATCAAAATCACCCCGGAAGAACGCATGACCGCGTTGCGCGCGGCCAAGGTCATGGGCCTGGCAGTGGCGGGTGTGGATATCCTGCGTTCCAATCACGGGCCGTTGGTGATGGAAGTGAATTCGTCGCCGGGGCTGGAAGGGATCGAGACCACCACCGGCAAGAATGTGGCGGGGATCATCATTGAGCATCTTGAGAAGAATGGCGGGCCGAATATGACCCGGACCAAAGGCAAGGGCTAAAAGCGAGCCCCTCACCCTAGCCCTCTCCCGAAGGGAGAGGGGACTGATTGGGGGATGCTTAAAAGATACGCCGACCTGATCCTGCTGTGCCGAATCCACAATCGCCCCAGTCTTTCAGGTCGATGTATGACGCCAGACACGTCGGTCAGCTCCCTCTCCCTCTGGGAGAGGGGCCGATTGGGGGATGATTAAGAGATACGCCGACTTGATCTTGCTGTACCGGATCCATAATCGACTCAGTCTTTCAGGTCGATGTATGACGCAAAACACCTCGGTCAGCTCCCTCTCCCTCTGGGAGAGGGCTGGGGTGAGGGGCTTTTGACCTACACAGCATCTCGCGGCAGCATCAATCCCAAAGGCAACCTCACCCGCGCTTCCAGTCCACCACCGGACCGATTGCGCAATTCAACATTGCCGCCATGCATCGAAGCAATCCGCTTCACGATCGCCAAGCCCAAGCCAGTGCCCTTCCCGCCCCGCGCACGATCACCACGGGTAAACGGGTTGAAGATCGCCTCCAGCTCCGAAGGGTCAATCCCCGCGCCTCGGTCCATCACGCTCAGCACCACATACGGCGCACTGACGTCCCCGGACACATAAGCGGCGACCTCAACGTGACCGCCGGCATGGTTCAAGGCGTTGCCGATCAGGTTGTTCAGCAAGCGTTTCATCGATACCCGACGCAGCGGAAACGGCTGGATCGGCTCCAGACGCAAACGCACTTTCTCTTCATTCTGGTTGTACGGTGCTGCAACCTCGCGCACCAGATCAGTCAGATCCACTTCTTCCACCGACTCGTCACGACCGTCGCGGATGAACGCGAGGAACTGGTCGAGAATCGCGTCCATGTCTTCAATGTCGCGCACCATGTCGTCGGTCAGGTCATTGCGATCGCCCATCAACTCCAGCGACAGCCGCAACCGGGTCAGCGGAGTGCGCAAATCATGGGACACACCGGCGAGCATCAACTCACGCTCGCGCCCGGCCTGCTCGACGTCTTCGGCCATCTGGTTGAAGGCGCGATACACCTCGGTCATCTCGCTCGGCGTATCGCTGATCGGCAGACGTACGCTGCGACCCTGACCGAGTTGCCGGGCGGCATAGACCAGGCGTTTCAATGGCTGGTTGAGCTGGCTGACGAAAATCCACGCCGATGCCGTCGACAGCAAGCCGATGGCAAGGAACCAGCCAAGCACGTTCCAGATTTTCTGGCCGCGCAACGGGTGCGGATACAACGGCACCTTGAGCCAACCGTCACCGAGGCTCGGTGCGCGCACCCACAACGCTGGCGGTGAATGCATGCGCAAGCGCACTTCGGTGTCGGCACCCAGTTCCGCCTGCATCTGCCGCTGGTAGATTTCGCTGTACGGCCAGTGCTGTTCGCCTTCCGGCACACCGGCGCCCACGACCCGAATCAAGGTGGCGGCATCAGCGATCTTCGCGCGGTTTTCTTCATCGGCAGCCCAATAGGCTCGCAGCGTCAGGGCGACGCCGTGGCTGTATTGGCGATCCACCAGCACGTCCTCGTTCATCAACAGATAAACCAGGGTCAGCGCCTTGGAAAACAGCACGACGATAAGCACCAGCCAGAGGGTGCGAGAGAAAAAACTTTGGGGGAACCAGACAGGGGTTTTCATCTATAACCGCTACACACTTGCAGGAGCGAGCAATGCTCGCATATTGCGGATTGCGAGTCTGCGGGCCTGGCCGTTCGACCAAAACCTGCAGACTCGCTCCTACAAATCGCCGATCACTTGGTGGCGGCGCCATCCGGTACAAACACGTAGCCCACGCCCCAGACGGTCTGGATGTAGCGCGGCTTCGATGGATCCGGCTCGATCATGCGGCGCAGACGGGAAATCTGCACGTCGATGGAACGCTCGAGGGCATCCCACTCGCGGCCACGGGCCAGGTTCATCAACTTGTCGCGAGTCAGCGGCTGACGCGCGTTCATCACCAGAGCCTTGAGTACCGCAAACTCACCGGTGGTGAGCATGTGCACTTCGTCGCCGCGTTTCAGTTCGCGGGTGGCCAGCGACAAGACGTAATCACCGAACGTGACGTTTTCGTCTTCACTGCCCGGTGCGCCTGGTACCGGTGTGGCCTGACGACGCAACACGGCTTTGACGCGGGCCATCAGCTCATCCGGGTTGAACGGCTTGGCCAGATAATCGTCGGCGCCCAGTTCCAGGCCCTTGATGCGGCTCAACTCATCGCCCTTGGCGGTGAGCATGATGATCGGAATCTGGTTGTTCGCGCCACGCAGACGGCGGCAAGCGGTCAGACCGTCTTCGCCGGGCAGCATCAGGTCGAGGACGACCAGATTGAAAACTTCACGCGACAGCAAACGATCCATCTGTTCGGTGTTCGGTACGGTGCGGGCACGGTAGCCCTTGCTGACGAAAAAACGTTCCAGCAGGCTGCTCAGGCCCGGATCGTCGTCAACGATGAGAATTTTTTCGCCTTCAGCAGTTTGTGCAGTGCTGCTCATTGGATGCTCCTTTTAGCTCGGCGCGCATTATGGCGTAGCTGCCGTTATACGCACCGTGTGCATTGTTAGCAGATTTTTCCTTCACTGCCAGAAAACCGGGGTTTATGCCTACAGACTGCAACGCCCCCGAACGACAGAACGCTGGTTATAATGCGCGGCGTTTTGTGCCAGGCAACGTCTGAATCGTTACCGCAGGTGGCAGGCTTTTTTCCTGCCGAGCGCAGTAATTGTTCGATTTCACGGGTCAATGGGCTGCCTTTTGACCCAGGCAGCGGCAATTTTCTAGCCGCTCAACCAGACTCCGGGCCTTTATTTCCGTGCCTGCGAGCCTGCTTTCACAATATGTCAGGTGGTTTTATGGACAGCATCAACAGCCGCATTGCCGAGGAACTCGGTGTACGCCCACAACAGGTCGAAGCGGCCGTCGCGCTACTCGATGAAGGCTCTACCGTTCCCTTCATCGCCCGTTACCGGAAAGAAGTCACCGGCAGCCTCGATGACACCCAGTTGCGTCATCTGGAAGAACGTCTGCGCTACCTGCGAGAACTCGACGAACGGCGCATCAGCATCCTCGCCAGCATCGAAGAGCAAGGCAAACTCACCCCTGCCCTCGAGCGCGACATCAAACTCGCCGACACCAAGACCCGCCTCGAAGACTTGTACCTGCCGTACAAGCAGAAGCGCCGCACCAAGGGCCAGATTGCCCTGGAAGCCGGCCTCGGCGACTTGGCGGACGGCCTGTTCAACGACCCGAACCTGAACCCGGAAACCGAAGCCGCACGCTTCGTCGACGCCGAAAAAGGCGTGGCCGATGTGAAGGCAGCGCTGGAAGGCGCCAAGTACATCCTGATGGAACGCTTTGCCGAAGACGCCAGCCTGCTGGAAAAACTGCGTAACTATCTCAAGCAGGAAGCGACCCTCAGTGCCCGCGTCATCGCTGGCAAGGAAGAAGAAGGCGCCAAGTTCCGCGATTACTTCGAACACGACGAACCGCTGAAAAGCATGCCGTCGCACCGCGCGCTCGCCATTTTCCGTGGCCGCAACGAAGGCATCCTCAGCTCCGCGCTGAAAGTCGGCGATGAACTGCCGGGGACCATGCACCCGTGCGAAGGCATGATCGGCCAGCAATTCAACATCCAGAACCAGAACCGCCCGGCCGACAAATGGCTCGGCGAAGTGGTGCGCTGGACCTGGAAGGTCAAGCTCTACACGCATCTGGAAACCGACCTGCTCGGCGAACTGCGTGACGGCGCCGAAACCGAAGCGATCAACGTGTTCGCCCACAACCTGCACGACTTGCTGCTGGCCGCCCCAGCCGGCCCGCGCGCGACTCTGGGTCTCGACCCGGGCCTGCGTACCGGTTGCAAAGTGGCCGTGGTCGACTCGACTGGCAAGCTGCTGGATCACGCCACGGTTTACCCACACGTGCCGCACAACAAGTGGGATCAGACCATCGCCATTCTGGCCGCCCTGTGCGCCAAGCACTCGGTTGACCTGATCGCCATCGGCAACGGCACCGCCAGCCGCGAAACCGACAAACTGGCCATCGAGCTGATCAAAAAGTATCCAGCGATGAAGATGACCAAGGTCATGGTTTCCGAAGCGGGTGCATCGGTGTACTCGGCGTCGGAACTGGCGGCCAAGGAATTCCCGGATCTGGACGTGTCGATCCGTGGCGCCGTATCCATCGCCCGTCGTCTGCAGGATCCACTGGCAGAACTGGTGAAAATCGATCCGAAATCCATCGGTGTCGGCCAATACCAGCACGACGTGTCGCAGTTGAAACTGGCGCGTGGCCTGGACGCAGTGGTCGAGGATTGTGTGAACGCCGTCGGCGTTGATGTGAACACTGCTTCGGTAGCACTGCTTGCGCGGATCTCCGGCCTCAACGCGACGCTGGCGCAGAACATCGTGACGCACCGCGATGAGCACGGCGCCTTCAAAACCCGCGCGGCGCTGAAAAAAGTCGCACGTCTGGGCGAAAAAACCTTCGAACAGGCCGCCGGTTTCTTGCGCGTGATGAACGGCGACAACCCGCTGGATTCGTCGGCGGTTCACCCGGAAGCCTATCCGCTGGTGCAGCGCATTGCCGCTGAAACCGATCGCGACATCCGCTCGCTGATCGGTGATGCAAGCTTCCTCAAGCGTCTGGATCCGAAGAAATTCACCGACGAAACCTTCGGTCTGCCGACCGTGACCGACATCCTCCAGGAACTGGAAAAACCGGGCCGCGACCCGCGTCCGGAGTTCAAGACTGCCGAGTTCCAGGAAGGCGTCGAAGACCTGAAAGACCTGCAACTGGGGATGATCCTCGAAGGCGTCGTCACCAACGTGACCGCGTTCGGCGCATTCGTCGATATCGGCGTGCATCAGGACGGTCTGGTGCACATCTCGGCGCTGTCGGAGAAATTCATCAAGGATCCGCGTGAAGCGGTGAAGGCTGGTGACGTGGTGAAAGTGAAGGTCATGGAAGTCGACATCCCGCGCAAACGCGTTGGCCTGTCGATGCGCATGGGCGACACCCCCGGCGAGAAAATCGACGGTGCCCGTGGTTCGCGTCCGGGCTCGGCGCAGCGCCAGCCTTCGAACAATGCGCCACGCAAGGAAACCTCGACCGCCGCACCAGTGAACAACGCGATGGCCTCGCTGTTCGCCAACGCCAAGCAGTTGAAGAAACGCTGATGGAAATTCCGGCCGGGCTCGTCGAGAGCGCGTTTTTCAAGCTGTTGGGCTGCCGCCTGCACAGCCTGGAAACCGGGGTGGCGCAAGTCGCCCTGGTGCTGGAACCGGAACTGCGCAATCGCGGCGGCAAATTGCACGGTGGCGCGCTGTTCAGTCTGGTCGACATCGCCATGGGGCTGGCCTGTTCCAGCACCCACGGCTTCGATCAGCAGAGCGCGACGATCGAGTGCAAGATCAACTATATCCGCGCCGTTTCCGACGGTGAGGTGCTGTGCACGGCGCGGGTGATTCACCCGGGCCGGCGCACGTTGGTGGTCGAAGCCGACGTGATGCAGGGCGACAAACTGGTCGCAAAAGCGCAAGGCACGTTCGCTGTCCTGTAGCTAGACGCCATCAATTTGAGTTAATTTCGGCGCAACGAATCCTGTGGGAGCTGCCGCAGGCTGCGATCTTTTGATTTTGTTTTTCAATAGCAAGATCAAAAGATCGCAGCCTGCGGCAGCTCCTACAGGTATGTGTGCGGCTGACCGGCTAGAAAAACCAGGCGATAACGCCAGTTTCAACTTCACCCTTGTAGACCGTCCTGCCCACCCCCATATTGGGGCGACTGACGCGTGAAGGAATCCAAATTGAGCGAACTTCTCAACCGCCGCCTGGCTCTGCTCGGCGAGCGCGCTAACCTCTCTCTGCTCGAGCAGTGCCTGCACGGTATCGAACGTGAATGCCTGCGCGTGACCAGCGAAGGTCGCCTGGCGCAAACGCCGCACCCCGAAGCCTTGGGTTCCGCGCTGACCAACGAACAGATCACCACCGACTACTCCGAGTCGCTGCTGGAATTCATCACGCCCGCCCTGCCGGATCCGGCTGATACCTTGGCGAGCCTGGACAAGATTCACCGTTTTGCCTACAGCAAACTCGGCAACGAGTACCTGTGGAGTCCATCGATGCCGTGCCCGTTGCCGGCCGAGGAAGACATCCCGATCGCCTATTACGGCACCTCCAACATCGGTCAGCTCAAATACGTCTACCGCAAGGGCCTGGCCCTGCGTTACGGCAAGACCATGCAGTGCATCGCCGGGATTCACTACAACTTCTCCCTGCCGGAAAAGCTCTGGCCGTTGCTGCGCGAAACCGAAGGGTTTGTCGGCACTGACCGCGATTACCAGTCGTTTTCCTACATTGCACTGATCCGTAATTTCCGTCGTTACAGCTGGTTGCTGATGTACCTGTTCGGGGCATCGCCAGCGCTGGATGCCGGTTTCCTGCGTGGTCGTTCGCATCAGTTGGAACAGCTCGATCCGGACACCTTGTATCTGCCGTACGCCACCAGCCTGCGCATGAGCGACCTCGGTTACCAGAGCAACGCCCAGGCCGGTCTGACCCCGTGCTACAACGATCTGGCGAGCTACACCGACAGCCTGCGCAAAGCCGTTGCGACGCCGTACGCGCCGTACGTTGAAGTCGGCACGCACCAGGATGGTGAGTGGGTGCAGCTCAACACCAACATCCTGCAGATCGAAAACGAGTACTACTCCAACATCCGCCCGAAACGCGTGACCTACACCGGCGAGCGGCCGATTCAGGCGCTGGTGGCCCGTGGCATTCAGTACGTCGAAGTGCGTTGCCTGGACATCAACCCGTTCCTGCCAATGGGCATCGACCTCACCGAGTCGCGCTTCCTCGACGCGTTCCTGCTGTATTGCGCGCTGAACGACAGTCCGCTGCTGACCAACACGTCGTGCGGCAACGCCACATCGAACTTCCTCAGCGTGGTCAAGGAAGGTCGTCGTCCGGGTCTGCAATTGCAGCGTGACGGTGAGTCGGTGGAGATGAAGACCTGGGCAGCCGAACTGCTGGAACAAATTGCTCCATTGGCGGCGTTGCTGGATCAGAGCCATGGCGGTGATGCGCACAGCAAGGCGCTGGATGCACAACTGGCCAAGGTCAACGACCCGTCCCTGACGCCATCCGCGCAAGTGCTGGCGGCGATGGCTGAGCACAAGGAAAGCTTTGCGCAGTTCTCGTTGCGTCAGAGCCAGGCGCATGCCGAGTTTTTCCGTAGTGAGCCTTTGGCGGCGGATGAGCAGGCGAAGTTTGAGGAGTTGGCGCGTACTTCTCTAGCGGCGCAGGCTGAGCTGGAGCAGAACGAGGTGGGGGATTTTGACGTGTTTGTTGGGTCGTATCAGGCGAGTATTTTGGCGATCAGCAACTGAAGAGCCCCTCACCCTAACCCTCTCCCAGAGGGAGAGGGGACTGACCGTGTTGTCAGTTCGAGCTACACCGACCTGAACGACCAAGTCGAACTCAGGATTTGAAAAGCCCCCGATCTGCTCCCTTTCCCCCTCTCCCATTGGGAGAGGGCTGGGGTGAGGGGCTGGATCTCAATGACACAACTTTTCTCGAACACATCTCCCGCTTAGATTTTTCCGCTCATAAGCTCATTCTAAAAAGTTATTTATTTACCGATTCTTAGATCATTTAGTCTCCTTTCACGCCGACGCTCGGTCGCCTGATATGGAGCTGTTCAATGAAACTGAATTTCCCGCTTCGCCTGCTCGCCGTAGCCTCCTTGGCTGCCGCAAGTTTCCTGGCTCAGGCCGCCGACCTCACCGTCGCTTACCAAACCACTGTTGACCCGGCGAAAGTCGCTCAGGCCGACGGCGCTTACGAAAAAGCCACCAAAGCCGACATCGCCTGGCGCAAGTTCGATAACGGCGCCGACATCATCGCCGCCATCGCCTCCGGTGACGTGCAGATCGGCTACCTCGGCTCGAGCCCGCTGACTGCCGCGATCACCCGCAAAGTCCCGGTCGAAACCTTCCTCATCGCCACCCAGATCGGCGCCGCCGAAGCACTGGTCGCTCGCGACGGTTCCGGCATCAAGACCCCGCAAGATCTGATCGGCAAGAAAATCGCCGTGCCGTTCGTGTCCACCGGTCACTACAGCCTGCTCGCCGCGCTGAAACACTGGAACATCGATCCAGCGAAAGTCACCGTGCTCAACCTCGCGCCGCCAGCGATCATCGCGGCGTGGAAACGCGGTGACATCGACGCCACTTACGTGTGGGATCCGGCGCTGGGCGTGGCCAAGGAAAACGGCAAAGTACTGATCACTTCCGGCGAGCT
Organism: Pseudomonas sp. IT-P395; assembly: GCF_949767675.1. Taxonomy (NCBI): domain Bacteria; kingdom Pseudomonadati; phylum Pseudomonadota; class Gammaproteobacteria; order Pseudomonadales; family Pseudomonadaceae; genus Pseudomonas; species Pseudomonas sp. IT-P395. Next base: position 121,781 of record NZ_CATKPW010000007.1, on the reverse strand, counting down.
GGCCAAGTTCGGCGCGCCGACTTTCGACGCGTGGATCGTGCGCAAGGACTTCGCCGAGAAGCATCCGGAAATCGTCACCGCCTTCGCCAAGGTCACCCTCGACGCCTACGCCGACTACCGCAAAGACCCGAAAGCCTGGCTCGCCAATCAGTCCAACGTCGACAAACTGGTGAAACTCTCCGGCGCCAAGGCCAGCGACATCCCATTGCTGCTGCAAGGCAACGTCTACCCGCTGGCAGCTGATCAGGTGGTTACTCTCGGCGCGCCGACCACCAAAGCCATCACTGACACCGCCGCGTTCCTCAAGGAGCAAGGCAAGGTCGAAGCCGTTCTGCCGGACTACGCGCCGTACGTCAGCGCCAAATTCATCACCAACTGATCGGGAGTTAATCGCGATGGCCTTGCTACAGCTGGAGCGCATCAGCGCACAGTACCCGGGCAGCCCGACACCGGTGCTGGCGGATATTTCTCTGACCCTGGGGCCTCAGCAATTGCTGGTCGCCCTCGGCCCGTCCGGCAGTGGCAAGACTTCGCTGTTGAACCTGATTGCCGGTTTCGTCGAACCGAGTGCCGGGCGCATCACCCTCGACGGCGTACCGGTCAAAGGCCCGAGCGCCGAACGTGGCGTGGTGTTCCAGGACGATGCTTTGCTGCCCTGGCAGGATGTGTTGGCCAATGTCGCGTTCGGTCTGGAACTGGCTGGTGTCGCCAAAGACAAGCGCGAAAAGATCGCCCGCGAAATGCTCGCACTGGTTGACCTCTCCGGTTTCGAAAGCCGTCGTATCTGGCAGCTTTCCGGTGGCCAGAAACAACGCGTCGGCCTCGCCCGCGCCCTCGCCGCTGATCCGCGCGTGTTGCTGATGGACGAGCCCTTCGGCGCGCTCGACGCGTTCACCCGCGAACAGATGCAGGAGCTGTTGCTGCAAGTCTGGCAGCGCACGGCCAAGCCGGTTTTCCTGATTACCCACGACATTGAAGAAGCGGTGTTCCTCGCCACTGACCTGATTCTGCTCGCGCCGAATCCGGGGCAGATCGTTGAGCGCCTGCATCTGGACTTCGGTCAGCGTTACGCCGCCGGTGAGTCCGCCCGCGCGATCAAATCCGATCCGCGTTTTATCGAAACCCGCGAACACGTGCTGAGCAAAGTGTTCTCGCAACGCAGCGCCGGGCAACGGCAGGAGCGCGCATGAGCAGTTACGACGTTTCTTCGGCGGCGGTAAAACCCGCCACCGCGTCGGTGGCGATTCCGCTGCGCCGCAGCCTCAGTACACGCTGGATAAGCCTGCTGACGTTGTTCGCTTTGTTGGCCATCTGGTGGGCGGTGACTGCTACTGGATTGATCGAACCGCTGTTCCTGCCACCCCCCTCCGCCGTGCTGCAAAAGGGCTGGTTGCTGGCGACCACGGGCTATATGGATTCGACGTTGTGGCAGCACCTCGGCGCGAGCCTGAGCCGCATCGGTCTGGGCCTCGGTTTTGCGATTCTGACTGCCGTACCGGTGGGCATCGCGATCGGCGCCAACCGTATCGCCCGTGGCGTGCTCGATCCGCTGATCGAGTTCTACCGCCCTATTCCGCCGCTGGCTTATCTGCCGCTGATCGTGATCTGGTGCGGCATCGGCGAGTTGTCGAAAGTGCTGCTGATTTATCTGGCGATTTTCGCGCCGATTGCCATCGCTACTGCCACCGGCGTGCGCACGGTTGACCCAGCGAAATTGCGTGCGGCGCAGTCGTTAGGTGCGACGCGTTTGCAGCTGATTCGTCATGTGATTTTGCCGAGCGCGTTGCCGGACATTTTGACGGGCGTGCGCATTGGTCTGGGGGTTGGTTGGTCGACGTTGGTCGCCGCTGAACTGATCGCCGCCACCAGCGGTTTGGGCTTCATGGTGCAGTCGGCCGCGCAGTTCCTGGTCACCGATGTGGTGGTGCTGGGGATTCTGGTCATCGCCCTGATCGCCTTCGCCATGGAAATGGGCCTGCGCGCCCTGCAGCGCAAACTGGTGCCGTGGCACGGCCAGGCCCACTAAAGCATTTTTTGAATCACCCCCTGTAGGAGCTGCCGCAGGCAGCTCCTACAGGGAGGTGGTTATCCGAAATTTAAGAGAAAGACCATGAGCAGCCTCAACATCACCCCGTTAAGCTCGGCCCTAGGCGCGCAAATCAGCGGCGTCGACATCAGCCAGCCGTTGACCCTGGAACACCGCGACGCCATCGAACAGGCGCTGCTCAAGTATCAAGTGTTGTTCTTCCGCAACCAGCCAATCGAGCCTTCGCAACAGGCACGTTTCGCCGCCTATTTCGGCGACCTGCACATTCACCCGATCTACCCAAACGTACCGGAACAACCGGAAGTGCTGATTCTCGACACCGCCGTCACCGACGTGCGCGACAACGCGATCTGGCACACCGACGTGACCTTCCTGCCGACACCTGCGATGGGCGCGGTGCTCAGCGCCAAGTTGCTGCCGGAGTTTGGTGGCGACACATTGTGGGCCAGCGGCATTGCCGCGTATGAAGCGCTGTCAGCGCCGATGAAAAGTTTGCTCGAAGGGCTGACCGCAACTCACGATTTCACTCGCTCGTTTCCGCTGGAGCGCTACGGCAATACGCCTGAAGCGCTGGCGCAGTGGGAAGAAGCTCGACGCAAGAATCCACCGCTGTCGCACCCGGTGATTCGTACACATCCGGTCAGCGGGCGGCGCTCGTTGTTCGTCAATGAAGGCTTCACCTCGAAGATCAATGAGCTGTCGGAAACCGAGAGCGAAGCGATTCTGAAGTTCCTGTTCGCCCATGCGACGCGGCCGGAATTCACCATTCGCTGGCGCTGGCAAAAGGACGACATTGCGTTCTGGGATAACCGCGTGACCCAGCATTACGCGGTGGATGACTACCGCCCGGCGCGGCGGGTGATGCAGCGGGCGACGGTGTTGGGGGATGTGCCGTTTTTTCGTTGAGACGTTTTAAAGCCAAAAGCCCCTCACCCTAACCCTCCCGAAACGTCGGAACGCCCCGAGGGAGAGGGGACTGACCGAGGTGTTTGTACGAGCTACATCGACCTGAAATGTCGGGTTGAATTCAAGTTTTGAAAAGCATGAAGATCTGCTCCCTTTCCCCCTCGCCCCCCTGGGGGAGAGGGCTGGGGTGAGGGGGTTGGATCTTGCTGACCCAACCCAATCTTCATCACTCCGCCGTCGAAGGCTTCTCCCAAAGATTGATCCCGCCCTCTTGGGCAAACCGGTCAATCTCTGCCAACTCTTCAGCACTGAAACTCAAATTCTTCAACGCCCCGACGTTCTCGATAATCTGCTCCGGCCGGCTCGCACCAATCAGCGCCGACGTCACCCGAGGATCGCGCAGCGTCCACGCCAACGCCAATTGCGCCAGACTCTGACCACGACGCTTGGCAATTTCATTCAACGCCCGTACATGAGCAATGTTGGCCTCGGACAGGTGCGAAGCCTGCAACGAACCACCGCCCGGACGATTGACCCGCGCATCCGCCGGCACGCCATTGAGGTATTTGTCGGTGAGCAGACCTTGCGCCAGTGGAGTGAAAGCAATCACGCCAGTACCGAGTTCATCGGTGGTATCCAGCAGGTCTTTTTCCACCCAGCGATTGAGCAGGTTGTAAGCCGGCTGATGAATCAGCAGCGGCACTTTCCACTCTTTCAACAGCGCCGCGATCTCACGGGTTTTCACCCCCGAGTACGACGAGATACCGATGTACAACGCCTTGCCCTGCTGCACGGCTGTAGCCAGGGCGCTGGCGGTTTCTTCCAGCGGGGTGTCCGGGTCGAAGCGGTGCGAATAGAAGATATCCACATAGTCCAGACCGAGGCGTTGCAGGCTCTGGTCGAGGCTGGCCAGCACGTATTTGCGCGAGCCACCGCCCTGACCGTAAGGGCCGGGCCACATGTCCCAACCGGCCTTGCTGGAGATGACCAGTTCGTCGCGGTACTGCTTGAAGTCTTCGCGCAGCAGACGACCAAAATTGATCTCGGCGCTGCCGTAGGGCGGGCCGTAATTGTTGGCCAGGTCGAAGTGGTTGATACCCAGATCAAACGCGGTGCGCAGCAAGGCGCGCTGGGTGTCGATCGGCGTGCTGTCGCCAAAGTTGTGCCACAGGCCCAGCGACAGCGCCGGCAGCACCAGACCACTGCGCCCGACGCGGCGGTAAGGGATGGAGTCGTAGCGGTTTTCGGCAGCGGTGTAAGTCATCGAATCCTCTCTTGTCTGTCTTGAAATGGGTGTCGACTTCATCGCTAGCAGGCTAGCTCCCACATTGGAATGCAGTCTCCTGTGGGAGCTAGCCTGCTAGCGATTGGGTGCTACAAAAATCTATTGCCGGGTCGAGCCAGGCCAAGGTTCTCGCGCAACGTCCGGCCTTCGTATTCAGTTCTGAACAACCCACGCCGTTGCAGTTCCGGGACCACGCCATTGGCGAAGTCTTCGAGACCGCCCGGCAAGTGGGGTACCAGCACGTTGAAGCCGTCCGCCGCGCCCTGTTCGAACCACTCCTGCAAGCGATCAGCGATCTGCTCCGGCGTACCAACCAGGCTGTAATGCCCACGCCCGCCGGCTATCTTGCGACCGAGTTCAGCAAGGCTCAGGTTCTCGCGGCCTGCCAATTCCGTCAGCAGTTTCTGCCGGCTCTGCTGACCGCTTTCGGTTAGCGGCAACTCCGGCAACGGCCCGTCCAGCGGGTACTTCAACAAATCGAAGTTGCCCAGCATACGCCCAAGCAAGGCCACGCCAGCCTCGGGTTCGACTAATTGCTGAAACGTTTCATACTTTTCCTGCGCCTCGGCTTCAGTGCGACCGACCACGACAAAAACACCCGGCATGATTTTCAGCGAATCGGCGCTGCGTCCGTACTTGGGCAGACGTCCTTTGAGGTCGGCGTAAAAAACCTGGGCATTGGCTAATGATGTCTGCGCGGTAAACACCACTTCAGCCGTCTGCGCCGCCAACTCGCGCCCGGTTTCCGAAGAGCCGGCCTGGACAATCACCGGTTGCCCCTGCGGCGAACGCGCAACGTTCAGCGGACCTTTGACCCTGAAGTGTTCACCGACGTGATCCAACACATGCAGTTTCGAAGGGTCGTAATACGCCCCACTGGCCTTGTCGCGCGCAAACGCATCGTCCTCCCAGCTGTCCCAAAGCCCGGTCACCACTTGATGAAATTCGCGAGCGCGGCTGTAGCGTTCGGCGTGGCCGATATGTTCGTCGCGGCCGAAATTCAGCGCTTCGGCAGCATTGTCCGAGGTTACAAGATTCCACCCTGCTCGCCCGCCCGAAAGGTGATCGAGCGAAGCGAATTTGCGCGCCACGTGATACGGCTCGTTGTAACTGGTGGTGGCCGTGGCAATCAGGCCGATGTGCTCGGTCACCGCACTCAGGGCCGAGAGCAACGTCAGCGGTTCGAAGTGATCGGAGCGTGCCATGCGACTGGCGATGTCCTGGGTCGGCGCGGCGACGCTGTCGGCGACAAACAACGCATCGAATTTCGCCGCCTCGGCGATCTGCGCCAGCCGCTTGTAATGGGCGAAATCCAGACCCGCATTCGCCGGCACCTCCGGATGACGCCACGCCGCGACGTGGTGCCCGGTGGCCATGAGAAACGCGCCGAGTTTCAACTGTCTGCTCATCTCAAAAATCCTTGCGCAGTTGCACGCCGAAGTAGCGCTCGTCATCCCGTGGCACAGCGCGATAGATGTAGTTGCCGCCGCTGGCGAGCAATGGCGAATAGGACTTGTCGGTGAGGTTCTTGCCCAGCAGCGCGACGCGCCAGCCGTTGCTGTAATCGGCCAGAGCGACGCTGGCGTTCCACAGGCCGTAGGCGCCCTGCTTGGTGTCAGGATTCTGGCTGATGTCGTACTGCACTTCGCTCTGCCAGCTGTAGTCGGTGCCGAGTTCGATATCCAGACCGTTATCCAGCGGGATGCTGTAGTCGGCGCGCACGTAGCTTTTCCAGTCCGGGCTGAACGGCAGCGGTTTGCCGTTAACGTTGCACGACGCCGCCGCGCCCGCCGGGCAGGCGAATTCGTCGATGCGCGCGCGGGTGTAAGCCAGCGCTCCGGACAGCTTCAATTGCTGAGTGGCCTGCAAGGCGTAGTCGAGTTCGACGCCTTCGGTGCTGACACTGCCGGCGTTGATCAGACGCGTCACAACCTGGCCGGCGACGGTGTCGAAGAAGTTCGCCTGATAGTTGTCGTACTCACTGTGGAACACCGCGAGGTTGGTGGTCAGGCGATTGTTCCAGCTCGTCGCTTTGATCCCCGCTTCCCAGGTGTTGGAGGTTTCCGGTTTCAGTGCTTCGGTATCACGCGGCTGCATATTGAAGAACACGTTGTAGGCCGGGCCTTTGTAACCGCGCGAATAGGTCAGATACGTAGTGACGGCGTCGCTCAAGTCGTACTGCACACCGAGGCGGCCGGACCAGCCGTCTTCGTCGACAGAACCTGAGCTGCTGGTCGCCGGTTGGATACCGCTGACCGTGGTCGCGGAGGTCGAAACGCGGCGGTGATCGTATTCGAGATCATCGTGGGTGTAGCGCAGGCCGGCGATGCCGCGAAAGTCCGACGTGAAGTTCAGCGTGCTCTCCCCGAACACCGCATAGCTGTCGCTGCTGGTGCTGTAATCAGCGACGCCGCGATCGGTGCGCGTGGTCGTTGTCAGCGTGCGCTGATAGGTCTCGTCGTCCTTGCCGTGCATGTAGAACAGACCGCCGACGTACTCGAGGAACTCGCCCTTCGGCGAGGCCAGACGCAACTCTTGCGAGTATTGATCGAAGGCCAGATCGCCCTTGTCCGCGGTGCCGGGGAACGCGGCTGTCACGGTACCGAGACGGTCACCATCCTGATACTGGGTGTTGTCCCAGCCGCGCCATGCGGTGATCGACGTCAGTGTGTAATCGCCCAGTTGCCAGTCGAGTTGGCCGGACAGGCCTTTGTTGATGTCCTCAACGTGTGAGCGGGTGTCGGTGTTGATGTCACGGTTGTGGCTGCTCGCATTGACCGGGCTCAGCGCATTGGCGAAGGCCGGGGTCAGCGACTTGCTGACAACGCCATTGGGACCGTCGTCGTGGGACTGCATGTAATCGGCGATCAAGGTGAAGGTGACGTCGTCATTCGGGGTGAATTCGAGTTTTCCGCGCACGCCACGATGGTTGTAGCCGTTGACCTCTTGACCGTTGTGTTGGTTGTCGACGTTGCCGTCGTAGGTGCCGAACAGCGTGCTGATCGAGCCTTTCAGCGTGTCCGGTATCAGGCTGCCGCCAATGCCGAAACGGGTGCGGCTTTCGTTGCCGCTGTAATACGACTGATCGATGTAACCGTGGGTCTCGGCGGTGGGTGCCTTGCTGGTGATGTTGAGTACACCGGCCGAAGCGTTTTTGCCAAACAGCGTGCCTTGCGGACCACGCAATACTTCGACGCGTTCCAGATCCAGCAGATCGAGCGTGGACTGCCCCGGCCGCGCATACACCACGCCATCGATCACCGTCGCCACGGTCGGCTCGACGCCCGGCGAGGTGGAAATCGTGCCGACGCCGCGCACGAACAACGAGGTGTCCTTGTTCGACGCGCCGGTACGGAAATTCAGCGACGGCACTTGCTGGACGATACTGGCCACGCCGTTGCGGTTGTCGCGCTCAAGCTGTTCGCCATCGATGACGGACACTGCGACCGGCACTTTTTGCAGCGACTCTTCGCGGCGCGTGGCGGTGACGGTCACAGATTTGAGAGTCGGCTCCTGATCACTGCTCTCGGCAGCGAATGCGTTAGGCAACGGCAGCGCCGCCAACCCCGTGAATAACCAGCCGGCAGCGCGAATCGACTGCGCCAGTGTGTGTGTCGCCCCAGGAATGTTGTGCATGTTTGCCCGCTCGAAATTGGCCCTTAACCGCTGCCGTTCTGCGACGACAGCGCCTGAATCGGTGTCTTGGGCATTCGCTCGAGCGAGTAGCAGACAGCGCGCTTTGTTAGCGCTACCATCAACAGTATTGGCAAGCAGCACATAGAGCGTCCAATACTGAAAAATTACTTTTATATGCGATTTGGTTTTTAAGAAGGATCGAGCCTTGAGCGAAGAAAAACCCCGCAAACGCCGTGGCGCCGGACGCGTGACCTTGAATGCTGTGGCACGTGAGGCTGGGGTTTCGGCGATTACCGTGTCGCGCTATTTCAATCAGCCCGAACAGGTTTCGCCCGAGCGCCGCGAGCGGATTGCGACGGTGGTGGCGGAGTTGGGTTACGTGCCGAATCTGGTGGCCGGTGGGCTGGCCTCGGCGCGGGGGAAAATTGTCGGGATGGTGATCCCGAACATCTCCGGGCCGATCTTCGCCAATACCATTCAAGGCTTCAGCGACACGCTCAGCCGTCACGGTTATCAACTGTTGCTGGCGTCGAGTTACTTCAGCACTGAGCAGGAAGAAAATGCGGTGCGCGCGTTTCTCGGCTGGTCGCCGGCGGCGCTGGTGCTGACCAGTCACTTTCACAGTGCCGGCACAGAAAAGATGATCGCCGAAGCGGATATTCCGGTGATTGAAACCTGGGATTACCAGCCGGATCGTGAGCCGATGCAGATCGGCTTTTCGCATTTTGAAGTGGGCGTGACGGCCGCCAGATATCTACTCGGAAAAGGCTACCAACGTATCGCCTTCGTGCAGAACAGCGCTGCGGGCGACTTCAGCGCACTGGAGCGCCGCGACGGTTACGCGGCGACCTTGCGCGAATCCGGCCTGGATCCTTGGGTCTTCGCCCCTGACGCTGATCGCGCACCATTCGAGGCCGGCAAACAGGCGATGGACGCCCTGATGAGCGCCTCACCGCGCCCCGACGCGATCATCTTCGCCAACGACAACCTCGCCGCCGGCGGCCTGCTCGCCGGGCAACGCGCGGGTTTGAAAATCCCAGAAGACTGTGCCGTTCTCGGCTTCGGCGACTACCCGTTCGCCGAGATGCTGCTGCCCAGCCTGAGCACCATCAAACCACCGGCGCTGGAAATCGGCGTACTGGCCGCAACACGCGTGCTGGAAAGCCTTGGCGTGTTGCCGAGCGACGAGGTGCAGCGGCTGAATCTGTTGCAGTGCCAAGTGATCGAACGGGAAAGCATCTGAGGAATATGGCAGAGGCTGGATTGGCTATGCTCTTAAAGAACACCGAGGTGGCCCTTTCGCGAGCAGGCTCGCTCCCACAGGGATTTCCTGTGTACATGAAATTTATGTCCAGCCGAGTTTCATTGTGGGAGCGAGCCTGCTCGCGAAGGGGCTCTTCCCGGCACTGCACCTCCATCAGGCAGAACGCCCCATGCACACCGCCATCATCATTTTCTTCGGCCTGGTCCTGCTCGCCCTGATGCTCTACATCGGCGAGCGCATCGGCTTCAGCCGCCAGACCATGGCCTACGGCTTCGCCGCCCTGTGGCTGGCATTGACGGTGATTAATGGCGCGGTGGGAGTGGTGCATGCCGGCCAGTCCGTGGGTTCGGAAATAGCGATTGGCAGTGCGGTATTCGGCGTGCCGATGGCGGCAATGGTGTTGTTCATGGTGCTGAGCGCCGAGTCCTGAACGGACCCGACGCTCAGGCGTCGATCAACGTACCAAGTGCAGGAACTGCATGTGGCGTTCGTACTGGTCGAGGATGTCGTTGATGATCTGCTCTTTGGTGTAACCGACCAGATCGTAGTCCTGACTGCCCTCGCTCAAATGCACTTCGGCGCGGTAGTAGCGACGATTGTTGAGCTGCTTCGAGCCCATCCCGCCACGCGCGAACGACGGCGTGAAGTAGCCGCGCATCTGCACCTGATAGATGAACGGATGCGCATCACCATGGCCGATTTCCAGGCTGACGCTGTCATTCGCCGGATCCGGCTGGGTGACCACGTTGAGGCCTTTCTCGACGAACACCGCCGTCACTTCTTCAATCGCCGGACGCACCGTGGTGTCCATGAAGCGGTACACCTCGTCCCGCGACGGGAAGTGCACAGCCTGACTCAAGCGCTGGCGCCAGCCGCCCGTGCCGCGCCGCGAACCGGAGACCGGTGCCAGCGAATGCAACTGCGCGATCTGCTTCTGCGACTCCAGATAGAACGCCTTGTGCAGGCCCCACATCATCAGCAACAGAATCAGCGAGAACGGCAACGACGTCAGCACCACCGCCGATTTCAACGCATCGATGCTGCCGGAGAACAGCAGCGCACTGGTGATCAGCGCGGTCATCGCGCCCCAGAACACCCGCAGCCATTTCGGCCCGTCTTCGTCCGGGGTGCCGCCCTTGGCCGACAGCGTCGAGAGCACCACGGTGCCGGAGTCGGCAGAGGTGACGAAGAATACGAAGCTGATAAACACCGTCACGGCGATGACGGTTTTGCTCCATGGATACGTTTCCAGCAGCAAGTAAATACTCATCGACGGGTTGTCGAGGGCCGACATGCCCAGCGCGCTCATGCCGTGATTGAGCACCTGATCGATTGCGCTGTTGCCGAAAATCGACATCCACGCGAGGGTGAAACCGAGCGGAATCAACAACACACCGAAAACGAATTCGCGGATGGTGCGGCCACGGGAAATCCGTGCGATGAACAGGCCCACAAATGGCGACCATGCAATCCACCAGGCCCAGTAGAACACTGTCCAGCCACCGAGCCAGTCGCTCGGTTTGTCGTAGGCGTAGAGGTCGAAACTCTTCATCGGCAAGGCGCCGAGGTAGTCGCCCAAGTTCTGGATCAGGGTGTTGAGCAGGTGCTGGGTGGGACCGGCGAACAACACGAACAGCAGCAGCGCACAGGCCAGCAGCATGTTGATGTCGGACATCACCCGCACGCCTTTATCGACGCCGGAGACGGCCACGATGATCGCCGCGCCCATCATCAGCGTGATCAGGCCGACCTGAATCCACTGGGTGTGCGCGATACCGAACAGGTAGTCGAGACCGGAGTTGAGGTGCAGTACCCCAAAACCCATGTCGGCACCCAGACCGAACACCGTGGCGATGATGCCGAAGCCATCCACCGCGTAACCGATCGGGCCGTTGATGCGTTTGCCGATCAGCGGATACAGCGCCGACCGCAGGGCCAGCGGCAGGTTGTGGCGGTAAGCGAAATAGGCCAGCGCCATGCCGACGAAGGCAAACACGCCCCAGCCATGCAGGCCCCAGTGCAGAAACAGAATCTGCATGGCCTGACGCGCCGCATCCGCGGTGCCCGCCTCGCCTTGCGGCGGCTGCAGCATGTGGGTCAGCGGTTCAGAGACGCAGAAGAAGAACAGCGTGATGCTGATCCCGGCGGCGAACAGCATGCCGGCCCAGGACAGGTAACTGAATTCGGGCTCGTCGTGGTCGGCACCGAGTTTTATCTTGCCGTAGCCGGATAAGGCGGTGACCACCACGAAGACCAGATACAGGGTCATCGCGAGCATGTAATACCAGCCGACCGTATTGGCCGCCCAGTTTTGCGCTTCCAGCAGCCAGGCGCCGGCCTGCTCAGGCATGGCGATAACAACGAGACCAAACAGCAGAATGACCGTCGCGGCGAAGTAGAACACCGGCGGATTCATGCGCACCAGACCGCTGGCGGGGGTAGACGATGCACTCATGAAACGTGCACCTCGAGGGGTTGAAACGTGGCTGAAATGATCGGACTCAGCAAAGGCAAGCCTCCTGTTGTGAGCGGGCAGCGAACCACCGGTTTAACTTGAATGAACGTTCAAGTTAAACATGGATGGGGTGGTAAGGACTAATCGTACGGCTAGGCGGTAGTTTTCCTACGCTAGCTCAAGGATGGGTATGACGTGGGTTTGAGGGTATTCGTTCAATAGCCCCTCACCCTAGCCCTCTCCCGGAGGGAGAGGGGACTGATTGGGGGATATTGGGGAGATACGCCGACATGATCCTGCTGTACCGAATCTATCATCGACTCGGTGTTTCAGGTCGATGTATGACGCAAGACACCTCGGTCGGCGCCCTCTCCCTCCGGGAGAGGGCTGGGCGGGCGGCGTTCCGATGAGGGTTTGCTTTGCCCCCTACTTCTGCGTCCCGTCATCATGCTGCAAATTCGCCTGGGTCAAATTGCACCCCGCCGGCACACTGCGCGTCAGCCAGACATTGCCGCCAATGGTCGACCCCTTGCCAATGGTGATCCGCCCGAGAATCGTCGCCCCGGCATAAATCACCACATCATCTTCAACGATCGGATGACGCGGATGACCTTTCTGCAACTGCCCGTCTTCATCCGCCGGGAAGCGTTTGGCGCCCAACGTCACGGCCTGATAAATCCGCACGCGCTCACCAATGATCGCGGTCTCGCCGATCACCACACCCGTGCCGTGATCGATAAAGAAACTACGGCCGATCTGCGCGCCCGGATGGATATCGATACCGGTCGCCGAATGGGCGATTTCCGCGCTGATCCGCGCCAGCAGCGGCAGCCCGGCACGATACAAATGATGAGCGAGGCGATGGTGAATCACCGCCAGAATCCCCGGATAGCACAGCAGCACTTCATCAACACTGCGCGCTGCCGGATCACCGTGATAGGCCGCCAACACATCGCTGTCGAGCAGCGCGCGCAGGCCCGGTAAAGCCAAGGCAAAATCCTGCACGATCTGAATGGCGCGGGCCTCGACTTCAGTATCGGCCTGCGCGCTGTGGCGGGCAACGTAACGCAGCTCCAGACGGGTCTGCGCCAGCAGCGCATTCAACGCCACATCAAGGGTGTGGCCGACGTAAAAGTCTTCGCTTTCTTCACGCAGATCCACTGGCCCCAGACGCATCGGGAACAACGCCCCACACAGTGCTTCGAGAATCTCCGCCATCGCCGCCCGCGACGGCAACTCGCGACCACCCTGCTCGCCGGACGCCCGGCCGTTCTGTGCCCGCCACTGATCCCGCGCGCTGCGCAGTTGACTGACGATGGTCTGCAATTGCCAATGGCTGGAACGCTCGCTCACGGTAAAGACTCCTCACGGGCGGCCGGACTGTCTGGCCGCGTCAACGGCGACTACTTTACGGCATGGTCGCGAGAGCGAATTAAGAACCGATAGTGCTGGCCTCAGTTCATTTGGCTATAAGCGATTCACGGTTGCCCCTGCAAAAGCCCGTGCCTATAGTCCTTTCATCTTTCTCCTCCAGTACGGACTCATGATCAAACAACAGCTGGACCGCTTTAACCGTCTCGACCTGCTCGGCCACCCGACGCCGCTGGAAAAACTCGAACGCCTGTCCGCCTGGCTCGGCCGCGAGGTGTACATCAAGCGTGATGACCTGACGCCGCTGGCCATGGGCGGCAACAAGCTGCGCAAGCTCGAATACCTCGCTGCCGACGCTCTCGCGCAAGGCGCCGATACGCTGATCACCGCCGGCGCGCTGCAATCGAACCACGTTCGCCAGACCGCCGCACTCGCCGCCAAATTGGGCCTAGGTTGCGTGGCGCTGCTGGAAAATCCGCTGGGCACTGACGACAGCAACTACACCGGCAACGGCAATCGCCTGCTGCTGGATCTGTTCGACACCAAGGTCGAACTGGTCGACAACCTCGACAACGCCGACGACCAACTGGCCGCCCTCGCCGCACGTCTGCGCAGCAACGGCAAGAAGCCATATCTGGTGCCAATCGGCGGCTCCAATGCCCTCGGCGCGCTCGGTTACGTGCGTGCCGGTCTGGAACTGGCCGAGCAGATCAAGGACACCGGTCTGGATTTCGCTGCGGTGGTACTCGCCTCGGGCAGTGCCGGAACGCACAGCGGTCTGGCCTTGGCGTTGAGCGAAGTATTGCCCCGATTGCCGGTGATTGGTGTGACCGTTTCGCGCACTGAAGAAGACCAGCGGCCGAAGGTTCAGGGCCTTGCCGAACGTACGGCGGACCTGCTCGGCGTCGAGCTGCCGGCCAGTTTCAAGGTTGAGCTGTGGGACGAATATTTCGGCCCGCGTTATGGCGAGCCGAATGCCGGGACGTTGGCGGCGGTGAAGTTGCTGGCGAGTCAGGAAGCGCTGTTGCTCGATCCGGTGTACACCGGCAAGGCAATGGCGGGCTTGCTCGATGGCATCGGACGTCAGCGTTTTGATGAAGGCCCGATCATTTTCTTGCACACCGGCGGCGCGCCGGCGTTGTTCGCCTACAAGGATTTCCTCTGAGAGATCGCTGATTGTTCCCACGCTCTGCGTGGGAATGCAGCCCGGGACGCTCCGCGTCCCTTTGAGCGCTGGAACGCGGAGCGTCCCTAGAGGCATTACCACGCAGAGCGTGGGAAAGATCTTAATATTCAAATTAGATCTAACAGATTAAATATTAAGTATTTTCAAGTCTAAAGCAGACATCTTATAGTCTCGCCGCAGGCGAATTTCGCGCAAGACGCATAAGCTGCTTTAGGGCACGATAACGCAGGCGCACGAATCACAAATTCGCCAACTTTCCTTAAGCGTCTTCCATAAGAAAACACAGGGGCTTGTCATGAATTTTTCCGCACTACGTCGCAATCTGCTGGTGGGTTCGCTAGGCCTGGCGCTGAGCGCCGGTCTGATCGGCCAGGCAGTGGCCGGTGAGCAGCTGCAACAGATCAAGGACAAAGGCGTTATCAACGTCGGCCTGGAAGGCACTTACCCTCCGTTCAGTTTCGTCGATGCCGACGGCAAGCTGTCCGGTTTCGAAGTCGAGTTGTCCGAAGCGCTGGCGCAAAAACTCGGCGTCAAAGCCAAGATTCAGCCGACCAAGTGGGACGGCATCCTCGCGGCGCTGGAATCCAAGCGTCTGGACGTCGTGGTCAACCAGGTGACCATCTCCGACGAGCGCAAAAAGAAGTATGACTTCTCCGAGCCGTACACCGTTTCCGGTATTCAGGCGCTGGTGCTGAAGAGCAAAGAGTCCGCTCTGAACATCAAGACCGCCGCTGACCTGTCCGGCAAAAAAGTCGGTGTGGGCCTGGGCACCAACTACGAACAGTGGGTCCGCGCCAACGTGCCGGGCGCTGACGTACGCACCTACGACGATGATCCGACCAAGTTCGCCGACCTGAACAATGGCCGCACCGACGCCATCCTGATCGACCGTCTGGCCGCACTGGAATACGCCAAGAAAGCGCCGAAAACCGTCGCTGCCGGCGAAGCCTTCTCCCGCCAGGAAGCCGGTGTTGCCCTGCGTAAAGGCGAGCCTGAACTACTGGCCGCCGTGAACAAGGCCCTCGACGAACTGCGTGCCGACGGCACCCTTGCGAAGCTGTCCACGAAGTACTTCAACGCTGACGTCACTAAATAATGGAAGAAGCTTTCCAACTCGCACTGGACTCCGCGCCCTTTCTGCTCAAGGGCGCGTATTACACGGTAGTCCTCAGCCTCGGCGGGATGTTCTTCGGCTTGCTGCTGGGCTTCGGCCTGGCATTGATGCGCCTGTCGCGCTTCAAATCGGTCAGTTGGCTGGCGCGCATCTACGTGTCGTTCTTTCGCGGCACGCCGTTGCTGGTGCAGCTGTTCGTGATCTATTACGGCTTGCCGCAATTGGGTCTCGAACTGGATCCGCTGCCAGCGGCGCTGATCGGCTTCTCGCTGAACATGGCCGCTTACGCCTGTGAAATTCTGCGCGCCGCGATCGGCTCGATCGAACGTGGCCAGTGGGAAGCCGCCGCGAGCATCGGCATGACCCGCGCGCAAACCCTGCGCCGGGCCATCCTCCCGCAGGCGATGCGCACGGCGTTGCCGCCGCTGGGCAACAGCTTCATTTCGCTGGTCAAGGACACGGCACTGGCCGCCACCATTCAGGTGCCGGAGCTGTTCCGTCAGGCGCAATTGATTACCGCCCGGACTTTTGAAGTCTTCACCATGTATCTTGCCGCCGCGCTGATCTACTGGATTCTGGCCACAGTGCTTTCGCACTTTCAGAACAAGTTGGAAGAGCGGGTCAATCGGCACGACCAGGAGTCCTGACGATGATTGTCGTGGAAAAACTGACCAAGCAATTCAAGGGTCAGGTCGTGCTCAACGGCATCGACCTCGAGGTCAAGGAAGGCGAAGTCGTCGCGATCATCGGCCCCAGCGGTTCGGGGAAAACGACGTTTCTGCGTTGCCTGAATTTTCTTGAACAACCCACCAGCGGCCGGATCAAGGTCGGCGATATCGAGATCGATACCAGCCGCCCGCTGAACCAGCAGCAAAGCCTAGTGCGCAACCTGCGCCAGCACGTGGGCTTCGTGTTCCAGAACTTCAACCTGTTCCCCCATCGCACCGCTTTGGAAAACGTCATCGAAGGCCCGATCGTGGTCAAGAAGATGCCACGCGATGCCGCCATTGTCCTGGGCAAAAAGCTCATGGCCAAGGTGGGTCTCGCCGGCAAGGAAGATGCTTATCCTCGTCGTCTCTCCGGCGGTCAGCAACAGCGCGTGGCGATTGCCCGGGCGCTGGCGATGGAGCCGGAAGTGATCCTGTTCGACGAACCGACTTCAGCGCTCGACCCGGAACTGGTCGGCGAAGTGCTGGCGACCATCCGCGGCCTTGCGGAAGAGAAACGCACCATGGTGATCGTCACCCACGAAATGGGTTTTGCTCGCGATGTGGCCAACCGTGTGGTGTTTTTCGACAAAGGCGTGATCGTTGAACAAGGCGAAGCCAAAGCATTGTTCGCCAACCCGAAAGAAGAACGCACTAAACAGTTTCTCAGCAAGTTTCTGAATCACGCCTGAGTACTTTTTATCGCTGCATCGGAAACTTCCACGGATGGAAGTTACCTTCAACAAACACCAGCTTTATCCCTTCAGACAAAACATATTCGATGCGCTACATATATATGTTCTGCAACAGATAATGCCCGCCTGCTACCCGCTCCACCCGGCATGACAGCGCTCGAATAAATCCAAGCAAAAAACGCAAAAAAACCGTTAGTTCCGTGGCTCATTTCGTCTTGGCGCTTAGGCATCAGGCCTCAACAGCGTAGGAAGATTCTGATTAATTCGTAATTCACGAATTAACTAACATCGTCTATTGACACCCCATCCCGCAGACTCTTATCTAGTCGCCAACCGGAACCACTTAGTTCAACCAACCCGTATTCAACTTGAATAAAAGTTCAAAGCTTTATTGCCAGTTTATTCACGCCTTTTGTTCTTCCAGAAACGGACTTCGCTGCAAGGCTTCAAGGAGAGAAATCGATGACCCGAACTTCGCATACCCCCGAACTGGCAGCGCCGACCGTAGCGCCAGCGCAAAAAACCGGCATCAATCTGGCCGCCGCCGCCCATCTGGTGGTCGAGGTGTCACCCTATCCCGACATGGATAGCGGAGACCTGATCGAGCTGTTCTGGAACAAATGCTATGTCGCCTCCAGGGTGCTGACAGCGGATGACGTCGGCACGGCAATCAGCCTTCGGGTGCCGGAAAGCTTCATCGCCAACGGCACGACGCGCATTCACTACCGGGTGATGCAGGTCGGTCAGGGGCCGGCGTTATCGGCGGCGACGCGCGTGCAGGTCAAACTGGACTGCCCCGGCGGGCAACCTTCAGCGCTGAGCGGAGACGAAAACCAGCAACTGGCCCCCGTGACCATCCCCGACACCATTCGCCGTCAGGGGGTGAATCCAAACCAGATCAAACGCGGCGTACCGCTGACCATCGAGCCCTACCTGAACATGGCCGAAGATGACGCCATTACCTTACGCTGGGGCGATGTACGCATGGACCTGGCACCGATCACCGCCGCGGATATCGGGCTGCCCATTCAAGTCTGGGTGCCTCCCTCGGTGATTGTCGAAGCGGGCGAAGATCTGCGGCTGGACGTGACGTACTGCATTCTCGATCGGGTCGGCAACAACTCGCGCTGGGCGCCGCCAAGAACGTTGAAGATCGGTTGTGCAAACCCTTATCTGAAAGTGCCCCTCAGGCCAAAACTCATGGCTGCCGAATCGCGTAAAGATTGATCCTCTTCAGCGGATAAGGGGCCCCGGCCCCCTTACCCGAAAATTCTTAACCAACCTGACCATCACCCCTTCTATACATATTCCTAAAAGTTAGTTTATTTAATTTTTATACACGCTTAGGGTATATGAACCGGACCACCGGACATTCTTTCGTTCGCCGCACTTTTGCGGCGTTTTTCATGAGATGTGAGGTAGGTAGTATGGTCCGGAACACAATCACCCCAGTGCAGATCGCCAGGGCATTGCGTGCAGCCAAGGAGCGGCACTGATGTCCAGTCTGGCAGATGCAAACGTCCAGTCGGATCTGGACATCGCCCCACTGTTGTTGTCCGCGCAGGTCTTGCGCAACGACGCCCAAGCCATCAAGGCTGCCCATGAACTGGCGCAAGTCGCCCGCGTGCAGGCCGCCAAACGCGACCGCCAGCGCAAGTTGCCGTGGTCGGAAATCGAACAGTTCACCCGCAGCGGATTAGGCAGCATCGCCATCCCGCGCGAATACGGTGGCCCGCAGGTTTCCTTCGTCACTTTGGCCGAAGTGTTCGCGATCATCTCCGCCGCCGACCCGGCGTTGGGGCAGATTCCGCAGAACCAGTTCGGCATTATCAATCTGGTACTCGGCAGCGCGACCGAGGAGCAGAAGAAACAGCTGTTCCAGAGCGTTCTGGAAGGCTGGCGCATCGGCAATGCCGGCCCGGAACGCGGCACCAAAAACACCCTGGAGCTGAAAGCGCGAATCACCGCCGACGGTGATGATTACGTGATCAACGGCCAGAAGTTTTATTCCACCGGTGCGCTGTTTGCGCATTGGGTGGCGGTCAAGGCGCTCAACGATGACGGCAAGCAAGTGCTGGCCTTTGTCCGTCGCGGCACGCCGGGTTTGCGCATCGTTGATGACTGGTCGGGTTTCGGTCAGCGCACCACCGCCAGCGGCACGATTCTGCTGAACAACGTGCGTGTCGAATCGAGCCTGGTGGTCGACAACTGGAAGATCAACGAAACCCCTAACACCCAAGGCGCGGTGTCGCAGTTGATTCAAGCCGCGATCGACGCCGGCATCGCCCGTGGCGCCATTGATGACGCTATCGAGTTCGTCAAAACCCGCGCACGGCCGTGGATCGACGCCAAGGTTGATCGCGCCAGCGATGACCTCTATGTGATCGCTGACATCGGCAAACTGAAAATCGAACTGCACGCCGCCGAAGCGCTGCTGCGCAAGGCCGGCAAAGTGCTTGATCAAGTGCACGCCGCGCCGCTCACTGCCGAGTCTGCCGCCCGCGCTTCGATCGCCGTGGCCGAAGCAAAAGTGCTGACCACCGAGATTTCCTTGCTCGCCAGCGAAAAGCTGTTCGAACTGGCCGGCAGCCGCGCGACCCTCGCCGAATTCAACCTCGACCGTCACTGGCGCAACGCCCGCGTGCACACGCTGCACGACCCGGTGCGCTGGAAATATCACGCGGTCGGCGCCTATCGCCTCAACGGCACTTTACCGGCTCGCCATTCCTGGATCTGAGACGACCAGACATCTGGAGAAAAACATGACGCTATCCCATCACGTCGCGGTCATCACCAGCGATGAGCAAGCGCTGATCGTCGCCAGCGATCTGGCCGAAGATTTCAAACGCGACAGCGCCCTGCGCGACCGTGAACGTCGCTTGCCACTGCCGGAACTCGATGTATTTTCCCGCTCCGGTCTATGGGGCATCAGCGTGCCCAGGGAATACGGCGGCGCTGGCGTGTCCAACGTAACTTTGGCCAAAGTCATTGCCCTGATCGCCCAGGCCGACGGCTCGCTCGGGCAGATTCCGCAGAACCATTTCTACGCACTGGAAGTGCTGCGCGTAAACGGCAGCCACGCACAAAAACAACGGCTGTACGCCGAGGTTCTCGCCGGCCAACGCTTCGGCAATGCCTTGGCAGAACTGGGCACCAAAACCGCCCACGACCGCGTCACCAGCCTCAAGCGCGCCGGTGACGGCTATCGCATCAACGGTCGCAAGTTCTATGCGACAGGCGCGATTTACGCACAGCGTATTCCTACTTCTGTGGTGGATGAAAACGGCGTGCAGCAACTGGCCTTCGTCCCGCGTGACAGCAAGGGCCTGACGGTGATCGACGACTGGAGCGGCTTTGGCCAGCGCACCACTGGCAGCGGTTCTGTGGTGTTCGAAGATGTATTCGTTGCCGCCGAAGACGTGCTGCCGTTTCAAAGTGCCTTCGAACGCCCGACCACTGTCGGCCCGTTAGCGCAGATCCTTCACGCCGCCATCGACACCGGCATCGCGCGCGCCGCTTATGAAGACGCGCTGCATTTTGTGCGCAGCAAAACCCGGCCATGGATCGATTCCGGCAACGACAAAGCCACCGAAGATCCACTGACACTGAAGAGCTTCGGCCATTTGAGCATTCGCTTGCACGCCACCGAAGCCTTGCTCGAACGTGCCGGCGAATTCCTTGACGCCGCGCAAGCCGAGACCAACGCAGAAACCGTCGCCGCCGCTTCGATTGCCGTCGCCGAAGCACGGGCGATCAGCACTGAAATCTCTTTGGCCGCCGGCAGCACGCTGTTCGAACTGGCCGGCAGCCAGGCGACCCTGATCGAACATGGCCTCGACCGTCACTGGCGCAACGCCCGCGTGCACACCTTGCACGACCCGGTGCGCTGGAAATATCACGCGGTGGGCAACTACTACCTGAATGACGAAAACCCTCCGTTGCGAGGGACGATCTGATGAGCGCGGCGAAAAAGAAGATCCTGCTGAATGCGTTCAACATGAACTGCATTGGCCACATCAACCATGGCCTGTGGACGCATCCGCGCGACACCTCGACGCGCTACAACACCCTCGAATACTGGACGGAACTGGCGCAATTGCTGGAGCGCGGGCTGTTCGACGGACTGTTCATCGCCGACATCGTCGGTGTGTACGACGTCTATCAGAACTCGGTCGACGTGACGCTGAAAGAGTCGATCCAGTTGCCGGTCAACGATCCGTTGTTACTGGTTTCAGCGATGGCTGCCGTGACCAGAAATCTTGGTTTCGGTCTGACCGCGAATCTCACTTATGAGCCGCCGTATCTGTTCGCCCGACGCATGTCGACGCTCGATCATTTGAGCCGTGGTCGTGTTGGCTGGAACATCGTCACCGGTTATCTCGACAGCGCCGCCAAAGCCATGGGCCTCAGCGAACAGGTGGAACACGACCGTCGCTACGATCAGGCCGACGAGTATCTGGAGGTGCTCTACAAACTCTGGGAAGGCAGCTGGGAAAACGGCGCAGTGCTCAACGACCGCGAGCAGCGGATCTACGCCAACCCGGAAAAAGTGCACAAGGTCGAGCACAAAGGCGAGTTCTATCAGGTCGAGGGTTATCACCTCTGCGAGCCTTCGCCACAGCGTACGCCAGTGCTGTTTCAAGCAGGCAGTTCCGAACGCGGTTTGCTCTTCGCCGGACGCCATGCCGAGTGCGTGTTCATCAGCGGTCAGAACAAACCGTCGACCAAAGTTCAGGTCGACAAGGTCCGCGCCAGCGCCGTTGAAGCGGGCCGCAATCCCGAGGACATCAAGGTGTTCATGGGCCTCAACGTGATCGTTGGCGCGACCGAAGAGGCGGCATGGGCCAAACACGCCGAATACCTGAGTTACGCCAGCGCCGAGGCCGGCGTGGCGCATTTTTCCGCGTCGACCGGCATCGATTTTTCTCAGTACGAGATTGACGAACCGATCCAGTACGTGAAGAGCAACGCGATTCAGTCGGCCACCAAAAACCTGCAGAACAACGACTGGACCCGGCGCAAATTGCTCGATCAGCACGCCCTCGGTGGCCGCTACATCACCGTCGTCGGCTCGCCTGAGCAAGTCGCGGATGAGCTGGAATCGTGGATCGCCGAGACTGGCCTCGATGGTTTCAACCTGACGCGGATTGTTACGCCGGAGAGCTATGTCGACTTTATTGAGCTGGTGATTCCGGAGTTGCAGCGGCGCGGGTCGTACAAGACCGCGTACGACAGTGGCAGCTTGCGCGAGAAGCTGTTTCACGGTGCGGCGCAGCTACCTGAGCAACATACGGGTTCCGCATTTCGCCGCTAAAAGCTTCGCGAGCAGGCTCGCTCCCACATTTGGAATGCATTTCCCCTGTGGGAGCGAGCCTGCTCGCGAAGAGGCACGACCAGACACCAAACATTTATGCACTGACTGGAAAAACCATCATGACCCAGAAAATCCTGTCCCACCCAGTCAAAGCACTGGCCCTGGCCCTCGGCCTGTTCAGCTCGGCCATCTTCGCCGCCGACGCCCCGTTGAAAATAGGCACCACCGCCGCCTTCGCCATCCCGCTGGAAGCCGCCGTCGAAGAAGCCTCCAAACAAGGCCTGAAAGTCGAACTGGTGGAGTTCACCGACTGGATCGCGCCGAACGTCAGCCTCGCCGCCGGCGACATCGACGTGAACTACTTCCAGCACATCCCGTTCCTCGAAAACGCCAAAGCCGCGTCGGGTTTTGATCTGGTGCCGTTCGCGCCAGGGATCATCAACAACGTCGGTCTCTATTCGAAAAAATACAAAAGCTTCGATGAGCTGCCAGAAGGCGCCAGCGTCGCCATCGCCAACGATCCGATCAATAGCGGCCGTGGTTTGCAGCTGCTGGCCAAGGCCGGTTTGATCACCCTGAAACCGGGCGTTGGCTACAAGGCCACCGAAGACGATATCGTCGCCAACCCGAAGAAAATCAAAATCCTCCAGGTTGAAGCCGTGCAATTGGTACGCGCCTACGACGACGCCGATCTGGTTCAGGGTTACCCCGCCTACATCCGTTTGGCGAAGACCTTCGATGCAGGTTCGGCACTGCTGTTCGACGGCCTCGACCACAAGGAGTACGTGATCCAGTTCGTCATCCAGCCGAAGAGCAAAACCGATCCGCGCCTGATCAAATTCGTCGACATTTACCAGCACTCGCCGGTTGTTCGCGCCGCACTGGATAAGGCTCACGGCAAGCTGTATCAAGCCGGTTGGGAAAGCTGAGCATGACGGCCGCGATCCAACGGCGACTGGAGTTTCCAGAGCCCCACAATGCTGAAAAAACCGAACTGCACCCCGAGTTGAATCGCGCCCACGTACGCTTCATCGGCCTGGGTAAAACCTACAACGGCCGGCAAGGCCCGGTCGCCGCGTTGCAGGGCATCGATCTGGCAATTCAGCGCGGTGAAGTGTTCGGCATCATCGGCCGCAGCGGCGCCGGCAAGTCGTCGCTGATTCGCACGATCAATCGTCTGGAACAACCGACCTCAGGACGGGTGTTGATCGATCAGGTCGATATTGGCGGGTTCGATGAAGACCGTCTGGTTGCTCTGCGCCGGCGCATCGGCATGATCTTTCAGCACTTCAATCTGATGTCAGCCAAGACCGTTTGGCAGAACGTTGAATTGCCGCTGAAAGTCGCGGGGGTGCCGAAAGAACAACGCGAGAAAAAGGTCCGCGAACTGCTCGAACTGGTTGGCCTGCAGGAAAAGCACAAAGCCTATCCGGCGCAACTTTCCGGTGGGCAGAAACAGCGTGTCGGCATCGCCCGCGCGCTGGTGCATGACCCGGATATTCTGCTCTGCGACGAAGCCACTTCGGCGCTCGATCCAGAGACCACCCAGTCGATCCTCGGCCTGCTTCGCGAAATCAATAAACGCCTGGGCCTGACCATCGTTCTGATCACTCACGAGATGGCAGTGATCCGCGAAATCTGCGACCGCGTTGTCGTGCTTGAGCACGGGCGGGTTGTCGAGCAAGGCCCGGTCTGGGAAGTGTTCGGTAATCCGCAGCACGAAGTCAGCCAAACCTTGCTGGCGCCGCTGCAACACGCGTTACCGGAAGAATTGCAAAGTTGCTTGCACACGCTGCCGCCCTCCTCCAACGCCGCTGTGGTGCTGCGCCTGCAATTCACCGGCAGTGCCAGCGACGAGCCGGATCTGGGCGCACTGTTCGCCGCGCTCGGCGGGCGGGTGAAATTGCTTCAGGGCGGCGTCGAACGGATTCAGGGTCACGCGCTGGGGCAACTGTTGTTGGCTGTCAGCGACTCAGCGTTCAGCGCCGAACAATTGCGCGAGCGCGCCGCACCGTGGGCGCAACGCGTGGAGGTATTGGGTTATGTGGTTTGATCGCTTGCTGCAGGGCTTTATCGATACGTTTCTGATGGTCGGCGTATCTTCGCTGATCGCGCTGCTGGTGGGGATTCCCATGGCGGTGATTCTGGTCACCAGCGACAAGGGCGGGATCTACGAAGCGCCGGTGTTGAACCGTGCCTTGGGCGCGTTCGTGAATCTGTTCCGCTCGATCCCGTTTCTGATTCTGATGGTCGCGCTGATTCCATTTACCCGGTTGATTGTCGGTACCACCTACGGTGTCTGGGCTGCCGTCGTGCCGCTGACGATTGCCGCCACGCCGTTCTTTGCACGGATTGCTGAAGTGAGTTTGCGCGAGGTTGATCATGGTTTGATCGAGGCTGCGCAGGCGATGGGCTGCCGGCGTTGGCATATCGTCTGGCATGTGCTGTTGCCGGAGGCGCTGCCAGGGATTGTCGGCGGTTTCACCATTACGCTGGTGACGATGATCAACTCGTCGGCCATGGCCGGGGCGATTGGCGCGGGTGGGTTGGGGGATATCGCCTATCGCTATGGGTATCAGCGCTTTGACAGCCAGATCATGCTGACGGTGATTGTGTTGCTGGTGGCGTTGGTGGCGGTGATCCAGTTGGGTGGGGACCGGTTGGCGCGGGGGTTGAACAAGCGCTGAGCTCATCCGGAATCATGCCGCGCCTCTGAAACCGCTTTCGCGAGCAGGCTCGCTCCCACATTTGGAATGCGTTCCCCTGTGGGAGCGAGCCTGCTCGCGAATGGCTGCGCAGCAGCCCCGAACTCGATGGCGTATATTCGGCAAATCCCAATTGCCCGCGTATCCCCACCATGAAGCAGACCCCCAACGATCTCGAACAGATCACCACCACCACCCTCGGCCACTACAACTCGGTGGCTGAAGACTTCCGTGAAGGCACCCGCGACCACGATGTCAGCCAGAACATCGATGCGCTGCTGCGGCATATTCAAGGTGTGGCGCCGTTCACGGTTCTGGATTTCGGCTGCGGGCCGGGGCGGGATTTGCAGACGTTTACGCGTATGGGGCACATCGCCGTGGGTCTCGACGGTTCCCAAGAGTTTGCGCGAATGGCCCGTGAGGACAGTGGTTGCGAGGTGCTGCAACAGGACTTTCTGAAACTCGATCTGCCGGCTGAACGCTTCGACGGAATCTTCGCCAATGCGGTGCTGTTTCATGTGCCATTGCAGGAATTGCCACGGGTTTTGCAACAGCTGCGCGATACCTTGAAACCGGGCGGTGTGCTGTTCAGCTCTAACCCGCGCGGGGATAACCGCGAGGGCTGGAACGGGCCGCGCTATGGCTCGTATCACGATCTGGAGGCATGGCGCGGGCTGCTTGCCCGCGCCGGATTCGTCGAACTTGAACACTACTTCCGTCCCGCAGGCCTGCCGCGCGAACAGCAGCCGTGGTTGGCCAGCGTCTGGCGCAAAGTCTGAGTCAGGGAGTTGCCTGCACCCGGTAGTGGCTGACGGTACCTTCCGGCAGCAGCAGCGTGATGCTCTCGCCGGGCAGGGTCCGGCCGTCCACTTCACGCGGGGCTGGATCGAAGTTGGCCAGCAGCCGAGTGCCGTCTTCAAATGAAGTCTGCTGCACCTGCCGATCCCCGCTCAGCCATTGAAAACCGGTCAACGCCTGCGTCGCTAGGCGCTCATGCAGCGGACGGAAAAATGCATCCTGACGAGCCATCAGCGGCAGTCGCTGCGCCAGCGTTGCCGCACTCAGGTGGTACAGCGGCGGCACGTTGTACAGCAATTGCGTCAGTTCGTTTTCCACCCTTGCGTTGCCTGGTTTAAGGCTGTCGAACAACCAGTGATGGGTGGTGATGAGCGAACCGTGGAACACCGCTTGATAAAGCGGCAAACGGCTGGCCGGGTCAAAGTGTATGCGCCGCAACCGTTCCTTTATTGGCACGGATTTGAAGAACAGGGCCGGTTGCTCCGGCGGAAACCACTTGCCGACAAAATATTCGGAATCCGGGTTTTTACTCATGTCGGCATCGCCCCAACCGATCACCGGTGTCTGCATGCCATGAGCGAACAGTACGCCTTGGGCCGTCGTTGCATTGCCGTCTTCTGAGCCGCTGGGCAATTGCAGCACTTCATTGATCCAGCGCGACGCCGCGACATTGCCTTCGGCGTTCTGTGCCTGTGTCATTGGGGCGTCCGCACGGTAGCTGTCGAACACCATGCCTGTGGCGTAGGCGTCGAGAAACCAGCTGTTGAAACCAGCGGCGACGCTGACCGCTTTGACCCGTTGCTCCAACAAAGGGCGCACGCAACGCGGGTCGGTGTAATGACCCGACTGCTGAAAGCCGCTTTTCATCGTGCGATCTTCCAGCAAGATGGCGCACTCACGGTAAGCCGTGTCACCCAGATGTGCGGTGGTCCAGTCTGGATTCTCATCCCGCCTCAGCGCGGTCTCGTAAGAGTCATACGGTGCAAGCAGATACCCCGCCTGCACGCCCGCGCGAACCGCCTCGGGATGCCAGAGGCCGCCCTCCCAGCCCTCGCCAAGCCCCAACCACAGGCGCGGCAGCCCAGCGTTCTGCAATCGCTCAATCGTATCCAGCGACAAAGTGCTGCCCCATTGCTCGGAATTGGCTGTCACGGCACCCGCGAACTCGCGGGCCAGTTGCCCGCGCAAGGCAACATAACCGTTGGCCAGTGCTTGCATGTCCGGCACCGCGCGGGCTTGCCAGGTTTTGCGCGCCTGAGTGTTCAGCGCGTGATTGAGGCTGCGCAGCAGCACGTCTTGCTGATAACGATCGAGCACCGTTTCGGTGGCCAGCAACTGCAAGCCTTCGCGATCCATGCCTTCGCGCAATGCGCCGGCAAGGCGGCTCGGGCCGCGCAACTTGCCAAGCAACGCCGGCCAGTTACGCACATCCTTTTGCCCCAGCAGATCGTTACCCCACACGTAGACATGACTGGCGCCCAACAGCTTTCGCGACGCCGGTGTTTTCTCAAGCTTGCTGCTCAGGCTTTCGTAACGGCCGGTGTCGATCAGCCATTGCCGGTAGCGTTTGGCGCCGGCCAGCGGGTCGGCGTCACCCAAAAACAGGCTGAACGTCAGCGGTGTCGACGGCTTGAGTGAGGTGAATTGGTGGCGCACCGACAAAGCCAGCGAATCGCCTTCAGCGTTGAACTGCAGTTGTTTGTTAAAGGGATTGGTCAGCAACCAGCTGAGGCTGAATCCCTCATGCTCGACACCCCAGATCGGCAGACTCATGTCCTGAGTGGCATTGAGCACCCCTTGACGCACCAGAAACGCCTGCCACACCGGATCGCCGCGCGGCACATAATGCCCCTCGGCCAACGGCCAGATCAGGGCCTTGCCCATGGCATTGCCGGGCTGGCGCAAGAACTCAAGTTCAGCCGGGGCGCGTGCGGTGATCGAGAACGTCAGGTCGCGTTGATCGAGATCAACGCTGAGTGACCAGGCGCCATCGTTCCATTGCCAGTCGACGCGATTGTCGCGTTGCACCAGGTTGCTGACCCTGTGCGCGGCGACACCCGTCGATGCCTGTACAGTCGCGCCGTTGGCCGGGGTGACTCGCACGGCGAGGGTTGCGGGGTCGAGTTGTACGCGCCACAGCGGGTTCACCAAAAGGATGTCGGCCAGCGATGAGGGCGACAGGCACAGGCCGGCCAATAACAGCAGTTGGCGCAGCCAGCAAGTGACAGTCGACATCAGGCGTCCCTCCTCCAAATGGAGGAAGGACGGTAACGCAAGGCATCACAGTTGTAAGTCAGACCTTTCCCAAAGGTGTAACAAACGCACTCAGCGGGTCGATGACGAAGCGTCCTTCTTCGGCTCGCGAATCTTGTACCAGGCCACATACAGCGCCGGCAGGAACAGCAGCGTCAGCAACGTCGCCACCACAATCCCGCCGATCATCGCGTACGCCATCGGTCCCCAGAACACTTCCCGGGCAATCGGGATCATGCCCATGCTCGCCGCTGCCGCGGTCAACAGGATCGGCCGACGCCGATGCTCAGTCGCCTCCACCACCGCATCCCACGGTGCATAGCCCTTCTTCTCGAACTCATCGATCTGCGTCACCAGAATCACCGAGTTACGGATGATGATGCCGATCAGCGCGAGAATCCCCAGAATCGCCACAAAGCCCATCGGCGTACCGGTCGGCACCAGCGCCAGCACCACGCCGATCAGCCCCAGCGGCGCGACACTCGCCACCAGGAACATCTTCTGCACGCTGTGCAACTGGATCATCAGAAAGGTCGCCATCAAAAACAGCATCAACGGCAAGACCTTGGCAATCGGCCCCTGCGCCTTGCCGCTTTCCTCGACCGTACCGCCGGTGGCGACCTTGTAGCCGACCGGCAATTTGTCAGCGAAGGCATCAATCGACGGCTTGAGGATTTTCACCAGATCGGTCGGCTGGATCTCGTCGCGCACCGAAGCCTTGATGGTGATGGTCGGCAAACGGTCGCGACGCCACACCAGCGGCTGTTCCAGCTCATAGCGCACAGTGGCGAACGCCAGTAACGGAATCGATGTGCCGTTGGGTGTAACGATCTGCAGATTCTGCAGGGTTTCCGGCGTACCGCGCTCCGAATTCACCGCCCGGCCGACCACATTGATCAGATAGATGTCGTCGTTGACCTGGGTCAAAGGCGCGCCGCTGACGATGCTGTTCATCAGGTTCGCCACGTCTTCGGAGGACAACCCCAGCTGCCGCGCCTTGTCCTGCGCGATGTCGATGCGCAGGACTTTGCCCGGCTCGTTCCAGTCGTAAATGATCTCGCCGATGTGCGGGTTCTTGTCCAGCTCGGTGGCGAGGTCGATGGCGTGTTTGCGCACTTGATCGATGTCCTTGCCGCTGACCCGGTACTGGATCGGACGCCCCACCGGCGGGCCCATTTCCAGCGCCTGGACGTAACTGCCGATGCCGACGAAGTCTTTGTGCAAGCGCTCGCGCAGACGCTGACTGAGTGCCTCACGGGCCTCGAAGTCTTTGCTGACGATCACCAGTTGCGCGTAGTACGGGTTTTGCAATTGCTGGTCGAGCGGCAGATAGAAACGGATCGCGCCCTGACCGATGTAAGTACTCCAGCGCACGATGTCCGGATCCCCCTTGAGCGTCGCTTCGAGCTTGTCGACAGCCTTGCGGGTTTCGTCGATCGAGGCGTTTTGCGGCAGGTTGAGGTCGACGAGAATTTCCGGGCGGTCCGACGCCGGGAAAAACTGGTTCTGCACAAAGCGCATGCAAAAAATCGACAGAACAAACAGCAGTACGGTGATCCCGATCGCCCACCAGCGATTGCGCATCGCCCACAACAGGCCGCCATTGAACGCACGCCCGACGCGGCCAGGCTCGGCTTCATGGGGTTTCACGTTGGCGCTGAGAATGTGCACGCCGATCACCGGAGCGAAGAACACCGCGACAATCCACGACACAATCATGGCCACGGCAATCACCGCAAACAGCGTGTAGGTGTACTCACCGGCGGAACTGGCGTTGAGGCCGATGGGCACGAAACCGGCGACGGTCACCAGTGTACCGGTGAGCATCGGGAACGCCGTCGAGGTGTAGGCGAACGTCGCGGCCTGCTCCTTGGTCTCGCCCATTTCCAAGCGCGTGACCATCATCTCCACGGTGATCATCGCGTCGTCGACGAGCAGGCCGAGAGCGATGATCAGTGCGCCGAGAGAAATCCGCTGCATGGTGATGCCACTGTATTCCATGAACACAAACACCATCGCCAGCACCAGCGGGATCGAGCATGCCACCACCAGGCCGGCGCGCACGCCGAGGCTGATGAAGCTGACCACCAGCACGATGATCACCGCCTCGAACAGGGCACTGGTAAAGCCACCGACCGCTTCTTCCACCACCACCGCCTGATCGGACACGGTGTGCACACCCACGCCAACCGGCAAGTCTGCGGTCAGTTCATCGATGCGCTGGTGCAACGCCTTGCCAAACTCCTGAACGTTGCCGCCCTTCTGCATGGCAATCGCCAGACCGATGGCCGGTTTGCCGTCGAAGCGGAATTCCGGGGTAGCCGGATCGGTGTAACCGCGAGTGATGTCGGCGATGTCAGCCAGGCGATAGAAACGGTCGTTGAGTTTGAGATTGACCTCGGCCAGATCCTTTTCCGAGGCGAACTGCCCCGAAGTGCGCACGGAAATCCGCTCAGGGCCGGCCTCGATCACACCGGCCGGGGTCACGGCGTTCTGCGATTGCAGGCTCTGCACGACCTGACGCTGATCGATACCCAACGCCGCGAGTTTGCGGGTAGAGAAGTTCAGATAAATCACTTCGTCCTGCTGGCCGATCATTTCGATCTTGCCCAGCCCCGGTACATTGCGGATCTCGGCCCGCGCCTGTTCCACGTAATCGCGTAACTGGCGCATGGTCAGGCCATCGGCGGTGAAGGCGTAGACCGAGCCGAACACATCACCGAACTCGTCGTTGAACCCGGGCCCTTGAATACCTTTGGGGAACTGCCCGCGAATGTCGTCGATCTTCTTGCGCACCTGGTACCAGATTTCCGGGATGTCCTTGGCGCTGGTGGTGTCGCGCAGGTACACGTACACCGTCGATTCGCCGGGGCGCGTGTAACTTTTCACGTAGTCGAGGGAGTCGAGTTCTTCGAGTTTTTTCTCGATGCGATCGGTGACCTGCGCAAGGGTTTCCTCTTGGGTCGCGCCCGGCCATTTGGTCTGGATCACCATGGTCTTGATGGTGAACGACGGGTCTTCTTCGCGGCCCAGATTGAAGTACGAGAACACGCCCATCAGCAATGCGACGAACATCAGGTACCAGACGAATGACTGATGCTTGAGGGCCCATTCGGAGAGGTTGAAAGAGCCTTTCATTGACTGTCCTCGTCAAGTTTTACCGATTGTCCGGGTTTGAGGCTGTTGACGCCCGCGCTGACCACGCGCTCGCCATTCTTCACGCCGCCCGCGAGCACTACGCTGCTGTCGGTGCGACTGATCACGCTGACGTCGCGAGGGCTGACGGTTTTGCTCTGGGTGTCGATGACCCAGATCCGTGGTTTGCCGTCGACCTCCTGCAAAGCAGTAGCCGGCAATTCGATGCGCGGTTTGATCGCCGAACTGAGGGTCACGCTGATCGCCGTGCCGAGGCGGAAACCGTCCGGTGTCTCAGCCAGCGTCAGGCGTGCGCGACGAGTACGCGTGGCGCTTTGCGCCTGCGGTTCGATCTCGCGAAGGGTTGCCGTGGTGTTGATGCTCGGGTCGAGTTGCCCGGCCACCAGAAACACCACGTCGGAGGGAATCTGATCGACCAGGGTGTCCGGCAGATCGATCACCGCTTCCTTGATGTCCGGTTGCGCCAGGGTTACGACCTGCTGGCCCGCCGTCACCACTTGCCCGGCTTCAGCGTTCCACGCGGTGACCACGGCTTTATGGTCGGAACGCAGTTCGGTGTAGCCGAGCTGGTCCTTGCTTTGATTGACCGCCGCCCGTGCCTGGTCCAGCGAGGCCTGGGTGGTTTTCAAGTCCGTGGTGGCAATGTCCAGTTGTGCCTGCGCCCCGACGCCACGATCGAACAGCGCCTGCTGACGGCGGGCATTGGCCTGGGCATTGATCAGTTGCGCCTGAACCTTGGCCAGGTCGCCCTGGGCCGAACGCAATTGGTTCTGCTGATCAGACGGATCGAGGGTGGCGAGCAGCGTGCCCTTTTGCACTTCGGTTCCGACATCGACGTTGCGGCTGGCGATGCGGCCACCGACGCGGAAACCGGTGTTGCTTTCATAACGCGCCTGGATGCTGCCGGCGAAACGCCCGAGGCTTTCCTCGCTCAGCGCTTGAACCTTGACCGATAACACCGGACGTACCGGCTCCGGAGGTGGCTCGCTTTTCGAGCAGGCCGCCAGCAACACCCCCACGGATAACAGCCCCAGACGCTTCATGGCTGTGCTCCCGGTTGCAGATCCTTGTAGGTGTTTTCAGCGATTTCGACTTTCATGCCGGGATGCAACAACTGCCCACCGGCGACGATGACTTTTTCCCCGCCCTTGAGGCCTTCGCTGATGATGACCTTGCCGATCAGGTAGCGGCCGACGGTCACGTTGTGCAACTGCGCTTCACCTTTATCGTCGACCATCCACACCGCCGGATCACTGATGTTTTTGGTCAGCGCCGACCATGGCAATTCGACTGCCGACTTGCCGCTGCCCTTGGCCGTGGCGCTGACCACCGAGCCCAGCTGCATCCCTTGTGGCAAGCTGTCGAGGCTGACTTTGACTTGCACCGTGCCGGACTGCGCCGACACCGCCGGGGTGATTTCACGCACCGTACCGGTGGTTTTGATGGCAGGGTTATCGAGCAGGCTGACGACGATCGAGGGATCCGCAGGACGCTCGGCCAGCAGCGATTCGTAGACGTTGA
Source organism: Pseudomonas sp. IT-P395 (assembly GCF_949767675.1). Lineage (NCBI taxonomy): Bacteria > Pseudomonadati > Pseudomonadota > Gammaproteobacteria > Pseudomonadales > Pseudomonadaceae > Pseudomonas > Pseudomonas sp. IT-P395. The sequence goes on along the minus strand of NZ_CATKPW010000007.1, from coordinate 89,368 downwards.
ACACCGCGTCACGGTCGCCGTCGCGGGCCAGCGAAAAAATCGGCGCAGTGGCCTGCACGACCTGGCCGACTTCGGCCTGACGCTCGGTGATCACCCCCGGTGCATCAGCGATCAGTGCGGTGTAGCTCAACTGGTCCTTCGCATTAGCCAATTGCGCCTGCGCCGCACTCAAGGCGCTCTGGCTGCTGCGCAGCGCCGCTTGGGCGGAATCGTATTCGCTCTGGCTGGTGTAGCCCTTGGGCAGGAGTTTTTGCTGGCGTACGAACGCCGCGGCACTCTGTTTCACCCGGGCTTGTTCGGCGACTACCTGAGCCTGGGCGGAGTCGACGTTGGTCTGCAAATCCTTGGGATCGAGTTTGGCCAGCACCTGTTTGGCGGTGACCCGGTCGCCGACGTCGACCATGCGCTGGATGATCTTGCCGCCGACGCGGAACGACAATTCAGTCTGCACGCGCGCCTGCACGTCACCGGTCAATGTCACCGAAGCCGCGTAATCCGTGGGTTTGACCTCTTGTACAAAGACCCGTGGCAGGTATTCCTCAGGGGCTTTTTTCTCGCCGCATGCGGTCACCAAGGTGAACAGACTCAGCATGACCGCTGTTTTCAAACCGGGACTCGCCATGCAGACTCCTTCCTGTGTACGAACGTGCAAGTGACGATACGACTGTGAGCTTAGAACAGGGTTCAACGTTCGCCCGTTCGTCCCCCATATTTCCTCTAGGAGCTGCCGGAGGCTGCGATCTTTTGATCTTTTAAAAACAACATCAAAAGATCGCAGCCTCCGGCAGCTCCTACAATAGGCGCCTGAAGAGAAGGAATTCCATGCTCAATACTCTCGCGGTGGCCAATTACCGTTCGATCAACAAACTGGTGATCCCGCTCGGCCGCCTGAACCTGATCACCGGCCCCAACGGCAGCGGCAAGTCCAACCTCTATCGGGCCTTGCGCTTGCTGGCGGAAACCGCTCAGGGCGGGGTGGTCAATGCGCTGGCCCGTGAGGGTGGACTGGAGTCGACCTTCTGGGCCGGGCCGGAAACCATCAGCCGGCGTATGCGCAACGGCGAAGTGCCCATTCAGTCGACGGTGCGTCAGGCTGTGAAGCGACTGCGCTTGGGGTTCGCCGGGGAAGATTTCAGTTATTCGATCAGCCTCGGCCTGCCCGACTCCAACGGGCACTTCATGTTGCCCGAACATTCACGGCCGATACCCTCGCGCTTCAGCCTTGACCCGCAGATCAAGCGCGAGTGCATCTGGGCCGGCGCGCTTTACCGTCCCGCCAGCCTGCTGGTGGATCGTGACGGGCCGATGATCCGCGCACGCGCCGAGCGCCAATGGGATGTACTGGCGCAACACACGCCGAACTTCGACAGCCTCTTCGATCAGGTCGGCAGCCTGCGCAGCTCGCCGGAAGTGTTTCAGATGCGTGAGTTCATTCGTCGCTGGCGCTTTTACGATCACTTTCGCAGCGATGCCGATGCACCGGTGCGCCAGCCGCAATTGGGCACACGCACGCCGGTGCTGCATCACGATGGGCGGGATCTGGCGGCGGCGTTGCAGACCATCATCGAGATTGGTGATGGCGACGCCATGCGTGCGGCGATTACCGATGCGTTTCCTGGCGCACGGCTGCATATCGAAGCGCAGGCCGGCGGACGGTTTGCCATCGAGTTTTATCAGGAAGGCTTGTTGCGGCCGTTATCGGCGGCGGAACTGTCGGACGGGACGTTGCGCTATCTGCTGCTGGTCGCCGCGCTGCTGACGCCGAGACCGCCGACGCTGATGGTATTGAACGAACCGGAAACCAGTTTGCACCCGGATCTGTTGCCAGCGCTGGCGCGGCTGATCATTCGCGCGTCGGAGCAGTGTCAGGTGTGGGTGGTGTCGCATGCGCGGCGGTTGATTTCGGCGTTGCAGGAAGACCCGGAGTGCAATTGCATCGTGCTGGAGAAAACCCTGGGGCAGACCGGGATTGTCGGGCAGCGAGTGCTGGATGAGCCGGCGTGGCATTGGCCGGATTGAGTGATTCAGGCAAAAGCCCCTCACCCTAACCCTCTCCCAGAGGGAGAGGGGACTGACCGGAGTTGTTCTTTCTAGTTACGCCGACATGTAAGTCTCGAGTTGAACGCAGGTTTTTGAAAAGCCCAGAGATCGGCTCCCTCTCTACAGGGAGAGGGGCCTGACCGCGGATGTTCGGGAATTACGCCGACCTGAAAATGCTGTTGTGAATCCATAATCGACTCGGCTTTTCAGGTCGATGTCTAATGCAGGACACCTCGGTCGGCTCCCTCTCCCTCGGGAGAGGGCTGGGGTAAGGGGCAGGCCTCACCACAGACTCAGCGGGCAATCACCCCTGCCACTTGCCACCCTCGACAATCACGCTCTCAGGCTTGGTGTCATCGCTCAGCTCTTTACGCACATATTGGTCGTACAGCTTGAGCAGATACTTCTCCTCACCCAGCTTGCTCAGCTCAGTATTCACCCAGTCACGCAACTCGATATTGCCCTTCTTCACCGCCGGCGCAATCGGCGCTTCTGCACCCAATTTGTCATCCAGCACACGATAACCCGGGTTCTGCTTGGCCCAGCTGAACAACACCAGATTGTCCTGTGCATAAGCATCGCCTCGACCATTGGCCAGGGCCTGCAGCGACTCGGAGTTTTTCTCGAACTTCAGCAGTTTCCAGTCCGGGTGATTCTTGGTCAGCCAGATATCGGCAGTGGTGCCGGTGGTGACGATGGTGGTGCGGGACGCCAGGTCATCAAGGTTTTTCACCGAGCTGCTCTGCGGCACCAGCGCCTGCACCGCAACCTTGAGGTTCGGGTTGGTGAATTCCACCGCTTCCTTGCGCTCCGGGGTTACGGTCATGTTGGCGAGAATCAGGTCGACCTTGTCGCTTTGCAGGAACGGGATACGGCTTGCCGGTTCGACGGCAACGAACTCGACCTTGTTTTCATCACCGAGCAGATCCTTGGCGAAACGGCGGCCAATGTCGGTATCGAAGCCGACGTAGCGCCCGGCCTCATCGACAAAACCGAATGGCGGCTTGTCGGTAAAGACGCCAACGATCAGTTTGTCGCGAGCCTTGATCTTGTCCAGGTAACCGGCCGGCGCGGAGCTTTCGCTGGCAACCTTCGGCTTTGGCGGTTCTTCGGTTTTGCTGCAACCGGCAAGTAAGGCGAGGCTCAGTAGGGGCAGTAAAAAAGCGGCAGTTTTCATAACAGTTCCAGTTCCTTTGTCGGATTCGTTTTTGGCAGTGTTGCCACGAAGGAGAACTTCTCCAGAAACTGCTGCGCGCGTGCGGTTTGCGGGTTCGTAAAGAAAATCTCGGGCGGGTTCTGTTCAAGGATGCGCCCGGCATCCATGAACACGATGCGGTCGGCCACCGCGCGGGCGAAGGCCATTTCATGGGTGACGATCAACAGGGTCATGCCTTCGCGGGCCAGGCCCTGAATGACCTGCAAAACTTCCTTGACCATTTCCGGGTCGAGGGCAGCGGTGACTTCGTCGAAGAGCATTACGCGCGGGTTCATGCACAGCGAACGGACAATGGCGATGCGTTGCTGCTGGCCGCCGGAGAGCTGACGCGGGAAAGCATCGCGCTTGTCCGCCAGGCCCACGCGTTCGAGCAGCGCTTCGGCTTGCTGCTGCGCCTCGCGGCGCTGGCGCTTCTGCACCTTGAGCGGGCCGAGCAGCAGATTGTCGAGCACGCTCATGTGCGGGAACAGGTGATAACTCTGGAACACCATGCCGATCTGCTGACGGATCTCGCGCCAGTCAGTGGACTTGCCCAGCAACTCGCGGCCGACAAATTTCAGGCTGCCGCTGTGAGCCTCTTCCAGACCGTTGAGGCAACGCAGCAAGGTGCTTTTGCCGCAGCCGCTGGGGCCGAGAATGACGATCACTTCGCCGCTCTGCACCTGCAGATCAATGCCGTTAAGCACCTGCTGCTCGCCATAGAATTTGTTGAAGCCGTGAAACTCGATCAATGCGCTCATGCTTGCGTCCAGCGCCGCTCCAGCACGCGCGAGGCGGCTGACAGCGGGTAGCAGATGAAAAAGAAAAACAGGAACAACGCGCCGTAGATCAGCACCGATTCGTAAGTGCGCTCGATGATCTGCTGGCCGACCTTGATCACGTCAACCACACCGATCAACACCGCCAGCGAGCTGGTCTTGATGATCCGCGTGTAGACGTTGATGGTCGGCGGCGTCATGCGCTTCAGTGCTTGCGGCAGCAGCACATAGCCATAAAGTTGCGCGGCGTTCAGACCTATCGACAGCCCCGCTTCACGCTGCCCGCGTGGCAACGAATGCAGCGCTCCGCGCGCCACTTCACCCACCTCGCTGGCGCCCCACAGCGACAGCACCAGCACCGCGCACCAAAAGCTGGGAATGCTCAGGCCGAAGAAAATCGGCAGACCGAAGAACAACAGATACAACCAGACCAGCACCGGAATCGCCCGGAACAGCTCCAGATAGACCCGCAAAATCGCGTTCAGCCATGTCACGTTGAGCGTGCGCAACACGCCGTAGAGCACGCCACCGACGGTGCTGATGGCGATGCTCAGAAACGAGATCGACAAGGTTTGTCCGGCGCCCTTGGCCAATTGCGGCAACGACACCCAGAGCAACTCAAGACCCGAACTGGCCATGCTGGAGCCTCCTTTCCAGACGGCTGAGCAACAGCGACAGCGGCAAGAACAGCAGCACGCAGATCAGCGTCAGCACGGCGAGCATTTCGTAGGTTTTGTAATAGAGCGCGATGTAGCTCTTGGTGGTGTAGAGGATTTCCGGCACCGCCACCGCCGAGACCACGGTGGTTTCCTTGAGCAGGAAAATGAAATTGGCGAACAGCGACGGCAGGCTGAGAATCCCCGCTTGCGGCAGGATCACGTAGCGCAGCAATTGGCCGTGGGACAGGCCGATCGAGCGCCCTGATTCCAGTTGCGCCTGCGGCACCGCATCGACGCCGGCACGCAATACTTCGGTGAGATAGGCGCCACCGAGGAAGGTCATGGTGATGATCGCGGCGGTGAAACCGGAAACCTGGACCCCCACTGCCGGCAAGGCGAAGTAGACGAAAAACAACTGGATCAACAGCGGCGTGTTGCGCGCCAGCTCCACATACAGGCCGACCAGTTTTTGTAGGTATGGCGTGCGGAACACCAGAATCGTCGCGTTGAGCAGCGCCACCAACAGCGAGGTGCCGATGGCGATGAATCCGACCTGCAGCGTCACGCCCACGGCTTTGAGAAACGCCGGCAGGGTGCTGAGGATAAATGCGTAATCAAAAGTCATGAAACGTCCTGGACGCCGCTCGGTAAGCGACGGTGGTGCACTCCATGGACAGCGGGTGGCTGTCCGGCAGACACCGACTTTATAGATATAAAAACAAGAATTTAAATACCGTTAAAGCATATTGATATCACCCAAAAAACTATCTTGTGGGTTTGCCGGGAAGGAATAAGAAGGCTATTTTTCTTTGCGCTGTAGGACGGATCTTTTTTTCACGAAAGCCCTCCAAGGACGAACAGCTTTTGGCCAGACTCACCCGGCCAAACTCATAACAAGGAAGAGAACATGGACGTAAAAGTGCCGCAGCGACTGGATCCGCAGGAGATTGTGAAATTGTTGGTGGCGTTGAGGCGGGCGTTGAAGGCTCAGGTTGCCTGAGAATCAAGAGCACCCTCACCCCAGCCCTCTCCCCGAGGGAGAGGGGGCTGACCGAGGTGTCTGGCGTCATACATCGACCTGAAAGACCGAGTCGATTATGGATTCGGCAGAGATCTTTCACGTCGGCGTATTGCGTCAATATCCCCCATTCAGTCCCCTCTACCTCTGGGCGGTCCGACGTTTCGGGAGGGTTAGGGTGAGGGCCGCTTTCCGCACGCACACAAAAACGCCGATGACCATCGCTGGCCATCGGCGTTTTCACACCTTGAAGGGGGTGGTTCCAGCGTCAGATCAGAACGCCGGCAGTACCGCGCCGTTGTACTTCTTCTCGATGAACGCTTTGACTTCCGGGCTGGTCAGGGCTTTGGCCAGTTTCTGGATCGCGTCGCTGTTCTTGTTGTCCTCACGGGCCACCAGGAAGTTCACGTATGGCGAGTCAGCGCCTTCAATCACCAGCGCATCTTTCTGCGGGTTCAGCTTGGCTTCGAGGGCGTAGTTGGTGTTGATCATGTCCAGATCAACTTCCTTCAGAACGCGTGGCAGCAGGGCCGATTCCAGTTCCTTGAACTTGAAATTGTGCGGGTTCTTGGCGATGTCTTTCGGCGTTGCCAGCGCGTTTTTCGGGTCTTTCAATTCGATCAGGCCAGCCTTCTGCAGCAGGATCAGTGCGCGGCCGCTGTTGCTGCCTTCGTTCGGGATGGCGATGGTCGCGCCATCCGGCAGTTCAGCCAGGGTCTTGTACTTGCTCGAGTAACCACCGAACGGTTCAACGTGCACGCCCTGCACAGTCACCAGGTACTTGGACTTGTCGTCCTTGTATTTACCCTGGTTGAAGCTGTTCAGATACGGCAGGGTCTGGAAGTAGTTGGCGTCCAGACGCTTCTCGCCAACCTGTACGTTCGGCTGAACGTAGTCGGTGAACACTTTGATTTCCAGATCCACGCCTTCTTTGGCCAGGGTCGGTTTGATCAGTTCAAGGATTTCAGCGTGCGGCACCGGGGTCGCCGCAACCACCAGTTTCTCGCCGGCATTGGCCAGGGAAGCAGTCAGAGCAGCCGCCAATGCGGTAAACAACAGAACCTTTTTCATGCAGTGTCCTTATCGAAAATCACGGTCGTCATCGACGACGGCATTAATACGTGTGCCAGTGAAGTGATATCGCTGGCGTGGGTCGGACAATACCGGGATTTTTTATTCCCGGACAATAACGTTTATTCAGCTTCATATTCCATTTTGTTCATGTTGAACGAAACGGTTACAAACCCTCACTCAAACGAATCAGCAAATCTTTCAAGGCCTTACGCTCATCGACGCTACCGCCGATGTTGATTTGTGCAACCAGCCGTTCGATCTGAAGCTGCGGCCCAGACACCTCGGGCAGATTCAGGTGCTCCGGCAGAATTTCGTCGCCGGTGCTCACCAGCAAGGCAAAGTGAATGACGTTTTCCAGCTCGCGGGTGTTGCCCGGCCAACTGTGTTGTTCGAGCACATGCTGCGCCGCTTCGCTGATCAATGGCACCGGCAAGTCCAGACGCTGGCTATAGATGCCAAGGAAATACTCGGCCAGCGAAAGAATGTCGCCGATGCGCGCGCGCAAGGCGGGCAACTCCAGTTGCCCTTCGCTCAAATAGTGATAAAGGCGCTCATGAAATTTTCCGGCGTCCACCGCTTGCGCCAGATCGATGCTGGTCGCCGCGACCAGGCGCACATCCACCGGGCTCGGCTGATGCGCTCCGACACGGGTGACTTCGTGGTTTTCCAGCGCTGCCAGTAGTTTGATCTGGATCGGCAGCGGCAAGTCGCCGATTTCATCCAGGTACAAGGTGCCGCCATTGGCCGAACCGAACCAGCCCGCGCGACTGCTCGCCGAACCGCTGTAGGTGCCGGCGGCATAGCCAAACAGTTCTGCATCGGCGTAGGTCGGGCTGATGGCGCCGCAATTGACAGAGACGAACAGACCACTACGATCGCTGGCGCGATGGATGTGCCGGGCGAGCAGTTCCTTGCCGGTACCGGTCTCGCCACGTATCAACACCGAGACCGATCGTGGCGCCAATTGCTCAAGCTCTTCACGCAACTGACGCGAGCGCGGATCGACAAACACCAGCGCTTTGGCGCGAATGCTCAGGGGGCTTTTTTCTGCATCGGGAAAGGTCAGCAACGGCTGACCGAACGTTTCGAAACTCATGGCGGACTCCCGCCCAAAACCGCCGGGAGACGGGGGCGTTGAAAGAAATAAAATCAGGCGCGGCGGCGGGCCTGGTGTTCCAAGCGGTTTTGCAGGCGATAGAGATAGGCAAAACCCTGCTCCCAACGCTGATGCCCGGACTTGACGTTGATGTGTCCGGCGCCAGCAAGAATCCCCGCTTCGGCGCCCCAGTTGCGCGCCAGTTCAAGCGCTCGCGGTGCACTGACGGCAGCATCGTTATCGGAGCTGACCACCTGGCTCGGGAACGGCAGCAGATCCGTCGGAATCGGTGCGAAGTTGCGCAGCGCCGGCGCGCAGGCCGGACGCTCGACGTCCGCTGGCGCGACCAGCAAGGCACCGCGTACCTGACGCAGGTATTGCAGCGGCGCCGTGGCTGCCCAATGGGCAACGGTGATGCAGCCGAGGCTGTGGGCGATAAGAATGACCGGCGTGCTGTCGGCTGCAATCGCCTCGGCCAGTGCCGCCACCCAGTCTTCACGACGCGGCGTCAGCCAATCGGCCTGCTCGACCCGCGCGCTGTTCGGCAGGCTGTTTTGCCAGTGGCTTTGCCAATGATCTTCTGGCGATCCTTGCCAGCCCGGCACAATCAGGTAGCGGATTGATTCGTTGCGCATGGGGAGCTCTCCTGCGTCGTGTCTGTTCCTGGACGAGTATAGGGAGGGGATTTATATTCGTTAAGGAATAAGAAGCTATTTATTAAGATCTGAATTGAATATGCGATTTGTGCATGGCTTGAAATCTTTTCCCCCTCACCCCAGCCCTCTCCCTCATGGGGGCGAGGGGGAAAGGGAGCCGATCTATGCGGTTTTCAGATTTGGAGTTCGACTGGATATTTCAGGTCGGTGTAACTCGTAAGAACAACGCGATCAGTCCCCTCTCCCTCTGGGAGAGGGCTAGGGTGAGGGCTTTGCTTCTAATGCCAGAAATAAAAAAAGGGCCGCACCCTGCCAAGGAGACGGCCCCGGAAAAACGTAAAATCTGTCACCGCGCAGTAATCACCGACAACTTGGTAATCCCCGCCCGTTCAATCGAAGCCATCGCCCGCGCCACTTCGCCGTAGTTCACCCCGTCATCGGCCTGCAATTGCACGCGCACTTCCGGGTCCTTGGCCTTGGCCGACTTGAGGTTGAATTCCAGCAAGTCCGGCTGAATCTCGTCCTTGTTGATAAACAGCTTGCCGGCGCCATCGATGCTCACCACCAGCGGGTCCTTCTGCTCGACCGGCGCCACCGCTTCGGTCTTCGGCAGGTTGATCGGGATCGCGTTGGTCAGCAGCGGCGCGGTGACGATAAACACCACCAGCAGCACCAGCATCACGTCCACCAGCGGCGTCACGTTGATCTCGCTGAGCACCTCATCACTGTCTTGCGTGGAGAAGGCCATATCAGGACGCCTCCTTCACTTTTGCTGCGTTGCCGCTTGCTGCGACCTTGTGCGCAGTCGGGTGGATCAATACGCGGAACGCACTCTTCTGCGCCAGGCTGTAGAAGTCGTGGGCGAAGTCATCCAGATCCGCCGCCGTCAGTTTCAACCGACGCAAAAAGTAGTTGTAAACCAGCACCGCTGGCACCGCGACGGCGATCCCCACACCCGTGGCGACCAGTGCCGCACCGATCGGCCCGGCCACCGTTTCCAGGCTCGCCGAACCGGCCGCGCTGATGCCTTTCAACGCTTCCATGATTCCCCACACCGTGCCGAACAAACCAACGAACGGCGAGGTGCTGCCAATACTTGCGACCACCGCCAGACCGGTTTCCAGAGAACGGCGTTCGCGGACGATCTGCTGGCGCAAGGCGCGCTCAAGGCGATCCTGATGGTTGATCGCCTGGCTCAAATCATTGGCCTGTGGCGCCTCGCCCACCTGAATCGCCGCGTAACCGGCCTGCGCCACCCGCGCCGCAGCGCCGGGTTGGGTTTCGCTCAATTCAGCGGCGGAATCGAGACTGGACGCCGCCCAGAAGCGTTTATGAAAACGCCGGTCCTGCGCCTTCAGACGCCCGAATTGCCAAGCCTTGAGCAATGCCAGGCCCCAAGTGGCGACGGAAAAAACCACCAGCAGCCAGATCACCGCGCTTTCGATGGATTCCAGTGGAGATGCCAGTAACGTCATGATGTATTCCTCGTGTAAACGTTTCGCGCGAATTTGGTTTCGGTTTAATGAATCTTGAAATCGATGGGCACGCTGACCCAGCCGTCCTGGGCGACATCACCCTGCTTGGCCGGGACGAAACTCCAACGCTTCACGGCGTTCAGCGCCGCGTCGTCGAGCTGCTGCCGGCCGCTGCTTTTGGCTATCTGGATCTCACCCGGCTTGCCGCTGGCCAGCACATGCACACGCAGCAACACCGTGCCTTCCCAGCCGCGACGCTGAGCCAGCGACGGGTATTCCGGCGCCGGGTTTTTCAGGTACGCGGCATTCGCTGAGGCCGGGGTTACCGGTGCCGGCGCGGGGGGAGCAGGTGGCGCTGGCGCGGCAACCGGGGCAGCCGGTTGTGGCGGCGTCGGTGGTTGCTCCACGGCTTTCGGTGCTGGTTTGGGTGCCTGTTTAACCACCGGTTTGGGTTTCGGAACCGGTTTGGGCGGCGGCGGTTTTACCGCCAGTTCGTCTTCCACTGGCGGTGGTGGCTCAACCACAGGCGCGGGCGGCGGTGGCTCGACAACCGGTGGCGCTGGCGGCGCCGGGCGCGAGAATTCGATGGTCATCGGCGGAATTTCCGGCGGCACAATCGGCAGCACCGGCGTCGGCTTCTGGCTGATCCAGTAGATCACCGCGCCATGCACCACCAACGCGAGCACGCCAAGCAGAAAAGTTTCGCGCCGACTCAGAATGCCCTTGGGCGCACGTTGCAAACGCAACTGCCCCAGCGGCACACGATGCGGCCGGCCGAGATCGACCAACTCGCCACCCGGCGTCTGACGCCACAGCAATTCCTCTGCGCTGGCGGCGGTCTGGACATTGCCCATTGATTCACTCCCTGCGGTCTTTTTGCGTTCTCTACAAAAACTGCCGATCGACCGTTTGTTGAATCCCCCACGGTGGATCGATGGGTGAATCATTGGGCTTGTCGCTTATCTCCGAAAGTAATCTTTAACGTTATGCATAGGTCCTTATGGAATATAAGAATTGATCAATTCCGCCAAAGCCACGTGCCACGCGGGCTGCAGCGATGGGTGAAAAAACGCATGCTTTTCAGGCATTGAAAGTATTCATTCAACGCATCAAATTCGCCTGAGCCGGTTTTGCAGGACAACTAATACCAAGTAGATAGTTGATTATTATTTTTTCCCGGAACAACAAAAAAGGCCGGCACACTTTCGTGCGGCGGCCTTTATCGATTGCGCGTGGGTTATTGTTTGACGAATTCCCCTGCAAGGGTCACTACTTCACCGTCAAAGTTAGTACGGGAACCGGCCGCGCGCACTTTTGCGTAATTGTGATCAGGAGAAAACAATGACCATGCTTGAAATCCGCTATTACCATTCAGACCGACAAACGTGATGGTGGTAGGTTGTCCGGTGCTGTTCTGGAAATGGTAATGCCCGTAGCTGACGTCATAGTTAACGCCGCCCTGGCTGAACGTGCCGCTGAATGTACCGTTGGCGTCGTTGCCATCGGTAATCGTCAGTTTGGCGCCAGCGTTGGCGTTTACATAAGTGCCATTAATGCTCGACATGATTCGAATTCCTTTATCGTTGGGATAAGTGTCTTCCGATGAGAGCAAGTTTCCTCCTGGAAACTCACGACAGTCAGGATGGTTGGACATTCAACTATTGTCCACGCGAGTGACTAACGAAATTGCAATAAGCAGCCTTCAACTCGCTCATAACTTATCGCCGTTCGTTCGAGCACTAATTCCAATTCAACTAACGACTGGTATTGGCTTGCTGCACGTTGACAACCGGTAAATTAACCGCCGTCTCCGAGCGTGGCGTACCCGCTGGCACCCAGTCATAACTCACAGGTAACGCCCGATAGACCCAGTTGCTGATCGCATCGCTGCCCGGCGCTTTGCCCAGATACGGGCTGACGTATTCCCAGACGTTCTCACCGTTGGCCGTCACCTGGAAAAACCGCCCGTTCATGCCCTCGTCGATCAACGTGTTGCCATTGGGCAAGCGCCGAGCACTGCTGATAAACGAACTGTAGAACGCCCACCCCGGTTGCTTCGAATTGGCTGCGCTGTATTGCCAGACGATCTGGTTTTTCACCGGGTCGATTTCCAACACCCGCGAACCGGAAATCAGCCCAAGAGTGACATTGGGATAACCCGCCGAACCCTGGTTGTCGAACACCAGCAAGTTACCGGCACCAGGCAATCCCGCCGGGATTATGTGTGCATCATGCTGACCGACAAACTGATCCACAGGACGCGGCAGTTTCTGCGCGGTTTTCGGGTTGATCAGCGGCAAATTCGGTCCGAGACGCCAGACCACTTTGCCGCTGCTTTTATCAATGATCGCGATGAAGTTGGCATTGCGTGAGTCGATCAACAGGTTATCCGGATTGAAGCGCTTGTCACCGGCATCGAACCACTTGTTCGGCCCCACCAGACTGAGGTTGTTGATGTGCAGGTAATCCGGATTTTCACTGGCACGCACCAGCTTCAACTGCTCGGCGGTGAAGCCGAATTCATTGAGATGCTCCGAGGCCAGCCACTGCCATTTCACCGCGCCTTCGGGGCTGACTTCATAGATCGCATCGTCGATCACCTCGGGCACTTTGAAGCCTTTGACCTTGTGCACCTTGTTCGCCAGCACCACGGTGTTGCCGTTGCTCAAACGACGCTGATCATGGTGCTGCTGAGCCGCGCCACCGGGCGCCTTGTCGCCCCACTGCCAAACGACATTGCCATTCCAGTCCAGCTCGCCGACGCTCTGATTGCCCAGCCCGTTGCCGGCCGAACCGAGCTTGCCGGGATCCTTTTCACTCAGTTGCAGCAACACATGCCCACGCTCGCCGCCGACCAGTTTCGGGTCGATGATCGCTGACGGGAAACCTGCCTGTGGCCAGGTTTTCACCTCGTTGCCGTTCATATCGATCAGGTGCGTCTGTTTGTCGGCGCCGCTGAAAATCACGTACTGATTGAAGGCCTTGTTCGGGTCATAACGGGTCACGCCGGTCGGGTAAACACTCGGTGCGGCGAAGGCGCCAGCACTGAGCACTGCGCCGGACAGCAACACCGGCAAAGCGGTTTTGATACGCAACATGATGCAGCTCCTTGAGTGACGAATCAGAAGTCGTAGCGACCGGTGACGCCCAGCGTGCGCGGTGTGCCGAGCAGGCCTTCATAGCCGCCGTTGCCGCCCGTCCACAGGGTTGTGTAATAGGTTTTGTCGAAAGCGTTTTTCAGCCACAGCGACACGTCCCACTGGCCTTGGTTGAAGTCGCCGCGCAGGCCGGTGGAAAAGTTGACCACGGCGTAACTCGGGATCTGCCCGTAGTCGGAATCCTCGACCGTACCGACGGCTTTCGAGCGGAATGCATAGCTCGCGGTGACGTAAGGTTCGAAGCCGTTATCCAGATTCCATTTGTATTCGCCGTTGGCGTTGCCGATCCATTTCGAAGCGCCGACCACTTGATGGCCGCTGAGGTCGCAAGACGCTGGAGCCCCCGGCGCCTGGCTGACTTCGGGCGGGCACGGGGCATCTTTGTACGAGAGGTAGCTGACGTCGTTGTAAGAGCCGTTGATGTTCAAGGTCAGGCCGCGCAGCGGGATCACCGTGCTTTCGAACTCGACACCGCGCGAACGCACGGAACCAGCGTTGGTCAGGTATTGCACGCGGTTTTCGGCGTCGTAGGCGTTGGTCTGGTAAGCGTTGACCTGCGTCCAGAAAACGTTGGCGTTGAGTTGCAGACGGTGATCCCACAGCGTGCTTTTGAAACCGAGTTCGGCGTTGTTCGCGCGTTCGGTGCCGATCAGCAGTGAATCGGCGCCGGCCACCGGAGCGGAACCCACCGCGAGGTTAACCCCGCCGGATTTCTCGCCGTGGGACACCGTGGCATAACCCAATACATCATCGGTGATGCGATAGCTTAGGTTGAGCAGCCCGGACGGACTGGAGCTGTACTGATTCAAATCGCCAGAATCGTAAGCGCCGGTACGACCACGTCGTGCGGTGGCCGCCGCGCCTGTTACAGCAGCGCCACCAATCGGCGCATCGCGCGTGACCCAGGCAGATTTCTCTTCATACGTGCCACGCACCCCGGCGGTGAAGTCCAGCCGCTCGGTAAGGTGCCAGGTGCCTTGGGCGAACAACGCAAAACTGTCGGTCTTGATATGGCCGTTGCCGACACTGGTGACGTTGGCCAGCGCACCGGGCGCCGTACCATTCCAGATATCCGCTTGCGGTCCGTAATAGGCGAAGGATTTATTGTCCAGATCCGAGCCGAAGTAGTAAGCGCCGACGACGTAATCAAAGAACTCGCCCTTGGGCGAGGCCAGGCGAAATTCCTGCGAATACTGTTTGTCCTCCACCGACACCCCGGCGTTGTAACTCGCCGGCACGTTGAGGCCGTCGTCGTTGCGCGGGGTGAAATTCCAGAAGCGATAGGAGCTGATTGAGGTCAGCGTGAAGTCGCTCGGCAGCGTCCAGTTGGCTTCCACCGACGTGCCACCCTGATGCACGGTAACGTGCTGGTCGTTGTCCAGATTGACCTTGCGGTGCGAACCGTTGACCAATGTTGCGCCGGCCGCGTTGGCGCGCGACTGGTACAGGTTGACGCCGTTGATGGTCGGCCCGGTGTTGTAGAGCACGCGGGTGCCGGCGCTGGAATCCTCCTCGTTGTAGTCACCGATCCAGCGCAGGTTGAAATCTTCATTGGGCTTGAATAGCAGTTGCGCGCGGAAGCCATCGCGCGAGCCGCCATTCAAATCATGGCCGTCGTATTCGTTTTTGATGTCACCGTCGCTGCGTGTGCGGTAGGCCGAAAAACGCCCGGCCAGTTGATCGTTGAGCGGGCCGGAAATGGTGCCCTTGGTCTGGAAATACCCGTCCTCGCCGACCGAGGTTTCGATGCTGCGTTCGGGCGTGAAGGTTGGCGCGCGGGTGCTGATATTGATCACCCCGGCGGTGGTGTTTTTGCCGAACAGCGTGCCCTGCGGCCCACGCAAGACTTCGAGCTGTTCGATGTCCATCAAGTCAAACACCGCCATCCCCGGGCGGCCCAGATAGACGTTGTCGATGTACAGGCCGACGCTGCCTTCCAGGCCATCGCTGGCCGGGTTATTACCCAAGCCACGGATCGACACGCTGGACTGGCGTGCGTGCATGTAGGCGACGTTGACGCTGGGCACCAATTGCTGCAGATCCTGAATCCGGTAGACCCGCTGCGTCTCCAGATTCTGCCCGCTGACCACGCTCATGGGCGTCGGTACGTCCTGCGAACTTTCCTCGCGGCGGCGGGTGGTGACGGTCACGGTTTCCAGTTGCGAATTGTTTGCGGCAGGCTTGCCGGCCGGCACTGGTGCCGGGGTTTCAGCATCGGCGGCGTAGCCGTGAGTCCAGCTCGCGCTCCCTGCCAGCAACAGGGCCAGAGGCAGGCGTTTGAGCCGTCGTGGCGTTAAGGGTGACGCAAGGTTCAACGGACTCATGGCGCGGCTCCTGGTCAAAAAACACACAGACATCTTCAACGCTGTATATTCTTTTAGGTTATTTATTTATGTTTTTACAAAGATTTACTGCATAAGAGATTGCCTTTATAAGGAGTCGACGTAATGCATATCCAATGCATTTCCCGGATATTTTTTATGTGAAAAATGCATATCGACTTGCGCCAACTTCGTCACTTCATCGCCTTGGCTGAACAACGCAGCTTCGTCGCCGGCGCGCAGGCGGTGAACCTGTCGCAGTCGGCGTTCAGCCGCAGCATTCAGGCGCTTGAGCACAGCGTCGGCTGTCAGTTGGTTGATCGCGGGCGCAAGGAATTGCCACCGACCAAACAAGGTCAGGTCTTGCTCGAACATGCGCGGCGGCTGGTCAGCGGCGCGCAGCAGATGGCCAACGAGATCAGCCAGTTCAATGGGCTGGAGGCCGGGGAATTGCGCTTCGGATGTGGGCCTGCGCCGGCGGCAGGTTTGATTCCTCGGGCGATTGGCAGCTTCATCGGGCGCTATCCGAAAGCGCGGGTGCAGTTTCAGGTCGATGACTGGCAGAGCCTGAGCAAGCGATTACTCAGCGAAGAGTTTGAATTCTTTGTCGCTGACACTCGGCACTTCGAGGCGGATCCGGATTACCTGACCTACCGGCTGCGACCGCGCAAGTGGCATTTCTGTTGCCGCGCGGGGCATCCATTGGCCGGGTTTGATCGGGTCACCGCCGAGCAATTGATGAGCTATCCGCTGGCGGTAAGTATTCGTCCGCCGAACCTGCGCAAGGTCATTGTCGACCTCAGTGGGCGGCCGGATTTCACGCCGAATGTCGAATGTGAAAACAGCTCCAGTTTGCTCAGTGTGGTGCTGCGTTCGGATGCGATCGGGATTGTCGGGGCATATTCCGATGCGCTGCATCAAGCCAAGGGAGAGTTGATGTGTTTGCGCATCGAAGGGTTGGCCGATGATCTTGAGGAGTTGTACACCCGTTACGGGATCGTCAGCCGGGCGGGGTATCGGTTGTCGCCGTTGGCCGAGGCGATGATTGAGCAGATCAAGGCGATTGATGCGGTAGATGAGGAGGTCTGTTCACTGGACGGACTCGCTGTCTGATCTACCGCTATCGCGAGCAGGCTCACTCCTGCATTTGAAATGCGCTCACCTGTAGGAGTGAGCCTGCTCGCGATGGCGTCAGTTCAGGCACCGATGCACTGCCTGCATAAAACCCATTCCCCAAATGCACTTGCCGAACACCCCCGGCGAAAGCGAAAACCCTCGCCTGTCCCATTGACCGGTGAACCCCATGCCCACCCCGCCAAACCCCGTGCGCAACGTGCTGTACATCATGTGCGACCAACTGCGCCGCGATTACCTGTCCTGCTACGGCCATCCGCATTTGCACACGCCGAACATCGATCGCCTCGCCGCTGCCGGCGTGCGTTTCAGCCGCGCCTACACCCAAGGCACGATCTGCGGCCCGTCGCGGATGTCGGCTTATACCGGGCGCTACGTCAGCAGCCATCAGGTGGCGTGGAACGCCGTGCCGTTACCGCTGGAAGAACTGACCCTCGGCGATTATCTGCGTCCTCACGGCATCCGCACCGCCCTGGTCGGCAAGACCCACGCGACGGCGAATATCGATGCCTTGCAACGCCTGGCGATCAATCCCGAAAGCGAACAGGCCGAAATCCTCAACGAAGTCGGCTTCGAACCCTACATGCGCCATGACGGCATCTATCCCGACGACCCACTGTTCGACGACAAACGCGAATCCGCGCCCTACACCCATTACCTGCGCGAACACGGTTTCGACGGCAAAAACCCCTGGCACGACTGGGCCAATGCCGCCGAAGGCGAAAACGGCGAAATCCTCAGCGGCTGGAAAATGCGTCATGCGAATTTGCCAGCACGAATACCCGAGCAACACTCAGAGACTGTCTACACTACAAATCGAGCCATCGACTTCATCACCGAGCAAGGCGAGAAATCGTGGTGTTTACACCTTTCCTATATCAAACCGCACTGGCCCTACATCGTACCAGCGCCGTACCACGCCTTGTACAGTACGAAATCGATTCTCGAAGCGACACGCGCGACGCCCTCCGAAGCCAGCAAACACCCCGTATACACTGCCTTTCGCCAGCATGAGGAAAGCCTCAACTTCTCCCGTGAATCAGTACGATTGACTGTAATCCCTACGTACATGGGCCTGATCAAGCAGGTGGACGATCAACTCGGCCGCTTATTCGACTTTTTGCAAAGCAACGGTCGTTGGGATGACACGCTGATCGTGTTTACCAGCGATCACGGCGACTTCCTCGGTGATCACTGGCTCGGCGAGAAGGAGTTTTTGCTGGAGCAGGCGGTGGGGGTGCCGTTGATCGTGCGCGATCCTCGGGCGGCGGCAGATGTCACGCGCGGAACGGTGGATGATCGACTGGCGGAAACCATTGATGCGTTGCCGACATTCCTCGAGGCACTAGGATTGCCGGGGGCGGAGCATCGGCTTGAAGGGCGTTCGTTGATCCCGCTTCTACACGGCGAAAACCCGGACTGGCGCCACTATGCGATCAGTGAATACGACTACGCCTTCCAGGCGCCGGCGCGGGAGCGTTTGGGTCAGCCGATCGATCGTTGCCGGATGACCATGGTGCGTAGCGAGCGCTGGAAATACCTGGCGTACGACGGCTTTCGACCGCAGTTGTTTGATCTACTCAATGATCCGCAGGAGTTGCGTGACCTGGGGGCTGACCCGGCGTATGCGGCGGTGCGCGAGGAGCATGCGGGGTATTTGTTTGAGTGGGTGCGGGGTTTGAAGCGGCGCACGACCATCAGCCATCAGGAGATTGATTGGCGGGGGCAGCGGTTTCGTTATGGTGAGCCGGAGAGCGAGAAGGTTGTTCAGATTGGTGTTTGGTAGTGGGAAGAGCCCCTCACCCTAACCCTCTCCCGGAGGGAGAGGGGACTGACCGAGTTGTTTTTTAGCTATACGCCAACCTGAAATATCAAGGTTGAACTCAGGCTCGAAAAGCCCCCAATCGGCTCCCTCTCCCTCTCCCTCAGGGAGAGGGCTGGGGTGAGGGGCTGTTGATCTTCAGTCACGACCTTTGATGGTTTGACTGCGTTGCCCATTCGCGCCCACCGGCACTTCACCCTTGAGCGTCACCCGCCGCACCACCCGATCCTGAGTGCCGTAATCATCAATCGCGTAATGCTGCGTCGAACGGTTATCCCAGATCGCCACATCACCGGCCTTCCAGCGCCAGCGCACGGTGTTTTCCTGACGAATCACATGGCTCTGCAACAGCCCGAACAGATGCGCCGAATCCGCCTGCGAATAACCCTTGATACGTTTGACGAAATGCCCCAGCAACAAGCTCTTCTCGCCGCTGATCGGGTGCACGCGCACCACCGGGTGTTCGGTCTCGTAAACGGTGGAAGTGAAGACCTTGCGATAACGCTCAAGCTTCTCCGCCGAGACGTCCGGCTTGGCGCTCGCGTAGTCGTATTCGTTGCTGTGCACGGCGACCAGTTTGTCGGCCAGTTCACGCAGCTCGGTCGGCAAGCCGTTGTACGCCGTCGCGGTGTTGGCCCACAGGGTGTCGCCACCGAATGCCGGTGCCACCACGGAGCGCAGGATCGAGGCTTTCGGGTAAGCGTCGACGAAGGTCACGTCGGTGTGCCAGGAGTTGGCGCGCTGACCTTCAGCGCCGTCCAGTTCGAGCAGATAACGCGTGCCTTCACGCGACGGCACAGTCGGGTGCGCTACGGGTTCGCCGAGCAGATGGGCGAAAGCTTCCTGACGCTGATCGTCGAGCTGGGTCTGTTCGCGGAAGAACACGACTTTGTACTGAACCAGCGCCTGCTGAATGGCTTCGACGGTGGCGGCGTCCAGTTCACCGGACAAATGCACGCCACGGATCTCGGCGCCGATACGACCGGCTACCGGGTGGATTTCCAGCGCGTGGACAGCGGGTTTTACTGCGAGTGCGGCATTGCTCATGGGTAGACCCTCATCGACTGCTTACGGTTAGGCGGCAGCGAAACAACGCTCTATCTATATTCCATTTACATCTAATAGATATTCACATGCTTCGTTGACGGAATAAGAGCTTGCATTTAAAACCTCTAGTAACCCTCGTCGCAAATGCCTTCGAGCTATTTTTAGGATGCCGGAAAAGCATATGGATCTTCGCCAGTTGCGTTACTTCATCGCCCTCAACGAACACCGCAGTTTTGTCCGTGCGGCGGACGCAATGGGCATCACTCAACCGGCGTTCAGTCGCAGTATTCAGGGGTTGGAGCAGGAGTTCGGCTGCGTGCTGGTGGATCGCGGCAACAAGGATTTGCGCCCCACGCCTGAAGGTCAGGTGGTGCTGCAGCACGCCCTGAGCCTGGTGCAGGGCGCGGCGCTGCTCAGTGCCGAAGTGACGCAGATGACCAAGCTCGATGCCGGCGAGGTGCACTTCGGTTGCGGTCCGGCGCCGGCGGTGAAATTGGTGCCGGACGCGGTAGCGCAATTCATCAACGCGCACCCGAAAGTGCGCACCTGTTTTCAGGTGGATAACTGGGAAAAACTCAGTCGCGCGTTGAGCCGTGAAGAGATCGAGTTCTTTATCGCCGACATCCGCCACTTCGAGTCCGACCCGAACTTCCAGACCCAGGCACTGACACCCAAGCGTGGGGTGTTTTTCTGCCGGCCGGGGCATCCGTTATTGGCCAAGGAAAGCCTGTCGACCAACGACATGTTCGACTACCCGCTGGCGACCACGCTGATCCCGCCGGGAATTCGCAAATTGCTGGCGAACCTCAGCGGCCGCATCGATTTTTCCCCGACCATCGAGACCGAGCACTTTCCGGCGCTGGTGAAAGTGGTGCTGCAATCGAATGCGATTGGCGTGGGCACGGAGGAGGCGTTTGTCGAGGACATTGCCAAGGGTTCGCTGGTGTTGCTGCACTGGCGCAATCTGCCGCAGAACCTGGAGAGCATGAATGCGCGCTGCGGGATTGTCAGTCGTACCGGGTTTCGGCTGTCGCCGGCGGCACGGGCGATGATCGAGACGTTGGTGGCGGTGGATCGGCAGGAAGTCAGCGTCGCCGTTTAAAGGGTTCGTTCCCACGCAGAGCGTGGGAACGATCGGTGTACGTTAGAGCTTGGCTGCTGCCAACTCAGGCGCCACCCAATCGGTGACCTTGAACGACTTGCGAATCAGCTTCTGCTGCGCCGCCAGATCCACCTTGTCCTGCAAGCTGCCGAGGAACACCGGATCCAGTGTCGACGGGAACACTTCGCTCAATTTCTGATCCTGCAGATCCTGCGTCAGGATCACCGGTGGATAACTGGCCAAACCCGAGACCAGTTGCACGTAAGCCGCCTTGTTGCTGTCCTCGGTCAGCCACTCAACCGCCTGCTGCTGCGCCTTGAGCAATTTCGCCACCGCTTCCGGGTGCGCGTCGACAAACTTGCCCGTGCCGACCAGTACCGACTGCACGCTGCCTGCGCCACCGAGATCCTTGGTGTTCAGCGGCAACTCGGCCAGCCCCTTGGCCTGCAATGCGGTCAACCCGGAGCTGCCCCATGACGCATCGATCTGCTTGGCTGCCAACGCCGCGACCGCAGCATTGAAATCCAGATTGATCACTTTCAGATCCTTCTCGCTCAGACCCTGACTGGCCAGCGCCGCATCAAACGACAACTGGGTTGCCGTGCCTCGGAAGATCGCCACGCGTTTGCCTTTCAGATCCTGCAGAGTCTTGATCCCTGACCCCGGCACCACGCCCAGATACTGTTTTACCCCACGCGCACTGGCGCTGAGCAAACGCGTATCCAGGCCATTGGACTTGCCGATGATTGCCGCCAGATCACCCAGATACGCCAGATCGACCTGACCATTGGCAAACGCCTCGTTGATCACCGGCCCGGCACCTTTGAAGAAACTCCACTGAATCTTGATGCCCTGATCGGCGAAGGCTTTTTCAAAAATCTGTTGATCGCGCAGCACATCGACCACCCCGCCGCCGCTGTGCTGGGTGCCGGCGCTCAGGTCGGGCACGGCGATTCTGATTTCCTTGAGTTCGTCGGCATGCGCGGTGAACGCCAGCAGGCCCGCCAGAGCAGGCACGGCAAACAGACTGAAAACACGTTTGAAGGGGAGGTTCATGGGTGCAGCTCCTTGATCACGACGGGCGTTGAGGAGCCGAAAGTAGGCCGAATGCACACCTTCGCTTAAATACTATAAACGCACATTTTTATAGCTTTTAACGCTAAGCGAGCAGTAGCGCGGCTTGCAGCGGCGTATGCATTAACAGCATCGAAAATATTCTTCGAATGCATTGGATGCGTGTGGGTTGGAAGCCTTAAATGGCGCTGCTTATCTCTAAAACTAACTTATTAACGATTATTTATAACTATTAGCTCTTAGTTAATACCGCGAGAGTTCGCAGCCTTCGGCAGCTCCTACAGGGGTCAATTCAAGGACGCATTCCCCCGTAGGAGCTGCCGAAGGCTGCGATCTTTTGATCTTGAGCCAACCCGACAACGGAGGTCACCCATGGCCCGCCAATCCTTGCTCAGTCTCCCCCTGCCCGCGCCGCCGCTGAAAAGCCGCCGTAGCTGGCCAAGCGTGAACCAGCGCCTGTTGCCATGGCTGCTGCCGCTTGGCTTGTTCGCCCTATGGTGGCTGGCCGCGCGCAACGAATGGATGAGCGAGCAGATACTGCCCGCGCCTTCGCTGGTGTGGAACAGCGCTGTCGAGTTGTCGCAAGGCGAGTTATGGAGCCACTTGTGGATCAGTTTGCAGCGTTTGTTCTGGGGTCTGCTCGCGGGGGTTTCTGCGGGTGCATTGCTCGGTGCAGCGCTGGGATTCAGTCGTCGTCTTGAACGTTTGATCTTCCCCACCTTCGCTGGACTTTCGCAAATACCGACGCTTGCGTGGATCCCGCTGTTCATGGTGTTTTTCGGCATCGGCGAAGTGCTGAAACTGGTGGTGCTGATCAAAGCGATCGTGGTGCCGGTGACCTTGCACACACTGGTCGGCGTAAGAGATGCACAACCAAAACTGCGCGAAGCCGCCGCTGTTTTACGTTTGCCGCCACACCTGATGATCCGTCGCCTGGTGTTGCCCGCCGCCCTCCCCGCGTTCATGGCTGGCGTGCGTCTGGCGCTCGCCGCCGGATGGACCTCATTACTGGCCGTCGAACTGCTGGCCTCCAGTGAAGGCATTGGCTACCTGATGGTCTGGGCGCGACAACTGTTCATGCTCGACATCGTGTTCGTCTGCATCGTCGTCATCGGTTTGATCGGCGTGGCGATGGATCGCGGTATCGGTCTGCTGGACAAAAAACTGGTGCACTGGCCGCACCCGGCCACTGCCGAAATTCGTCGCGGCCCGCGTTATGAAGGCTGGCAGCGGCTGCAACCATGGCTGCTACCGCTGGGCTTGTTGGCACTGTGGCAATTGGCGAGTGACCAGCAGTGGGTCGACGCCAATATTCTGGTCAGTCCGTTGGCCGTTTTGAGCACGGCATGGGCTGGCGTGCTCGATGGCACGTTGATCAGCGGCATGGCGCTCAGCCTCGGTCGCACCCTCGGCGGTTTGCTGTTGGGTGGTGGACTCGGTTTCGCCTTCGGCTTGCTGCTGGGCTTGTCGCGCACCAGCGAACGCCTGCTCGGCCCGACCCTCGCGGCCATCCGCCAGATCGCCATTTTCGCCTGGGTGCCACTGCTTACCGCGTGGTTCGGTCTCGGCGAACTGGCCAAGTGGGTATTCGTCGCCCTCGCCGCGTTCTTTCCGCTGTTTATCGCCACGCAACGCAGCGTCGCCAACCTCTCACCACAACTCAACGAAGCCGCACAAGTGTTGCGCCTGAGCCTCGGCCAACGCCTGCGCCGACTCGTGCTGCCGGGCGCCGCGCCGGGGATTTTTGCAGGCCTCAGACTGAGCCTGATCTACGCCTGGCTCGGCACCATCGGCGCTGAATATTTCATGCCGTCCAACGGCGGCATCGGCAGCCAGATGATCGGCGCACAACAACTGCTGCGTATGGACCTGATCATGGCCGGCATGCTTTTCGTCGGTCTCACCGGCGCCCTGCTCAACCTCATTGGCCAACGCCTGGAAATTCGCGCGACCCGCTGGAGACACGCATGAACGCACCGATTGTCAGCTTCAACCACGTAGGCAAATCCTTTGACGTCGACGGTTTCGAACTGGAGGCGATTCGCGAATTCAACCTCGACATTGCCGAGGGCGAATTCGTCGCCATTGTCGGCTCCAGCGGCTGTGGCAAATCGACGTTGCTGCGTTTGTTGGTGGGTCTTGATACGCAATTTCGCGGGCAGATCACCGTCGATGGCAAAGCCGTCAGCGGCATCGGCGGCGAGCGCGGCATTGTCTTCCAGGAACACCGTTTATTCCCGTGGCTGACCGTCGCCGACAACATCGGCCTCGGCCTGGTCAACGAGCCGCTGAGCGCTGCACAAAAGCAAAAACGCATCGACGATTTCATCGATCTGGTCGGCCTGCGCGACTTCACCCGCGCCTATCCGCACCAACTCTCCGGCGGCATGGCGCAGCGCGTGGCGATTGCTCGTGGCCTCGTCGCCAGCCCACGAATTCTGCTGCTCGACGAACCGTTCGGCGCGCTTGATGCGCTGACCCGCCAGCAAATGCAGGACGAGCTGTTGGCGATCCGCGCCCGCGCAAAAATCACCACGATTCTCGTTACCCACGACGTCGAGGAAGCGATCTTCCTCGCCGACCGCGTGGTGGTCATGGAGCCGCGTCCGGGGCGGATCAAACAAGTGGTCGACATCGCCCTGCCCCATCCGCGACAGCGCAGCAGTTTCGACTTCCATCAGTTGCGTGAAGAGCTGCTGCACGAACTGACCAGTGACGACCATTACCAACCGAGCGTGCCGGTGCAGATCCGCGATCTGCCGCTGACGTTCATTGCCTGCTGAACAGGAGTTTTGCGATGCCGCAACGTCCCAACTTTCTGGTGATTCTGGCCGACGATCTAGGCTTCTCCGACATCGGTGCGTTCGGCGGCGAAATCGCCACGCCGCATCTCGACGCTTTGGCCAACAACGGCCTGCGCCTGACCGATTTTCATACTGCACCGACCTGCTCGCCGACCCGCTCGATGCTGCTGACCGGCACCGACCACCACATCGCAGGGATCGGCACCATGGCCGAAACGCTGACGCCGGAACTGATCGGTAAACCGGGTTATGAGGGCTATCTCAACGATCGCGTGGTGGCGCTGCCGGAGTTGCTGCGCGAGGCCGGTTATCAAACCTTGATGAGTGGCAAATGGCACTTGGGTTTGAAGGCTGAATTGGCGCCCCATGCGCGAGGTTTCGAGCGTTCGTTTTCGCTGCTGCCGGGCGCGGCCAACCATTACGGTTTCGAGCCAACCTACGATGAGCAAACACCCGGCCTGCTGAAATCCACTCCGGCGCTGTACATCGAGGACGATACGTTTCTCGACGAATTGCCGAAGGATTTCTATTCCTCCGATGCCTTCGGCGACAAGTTGCTGCAGTACCTCAAGGAACGTGACCAGACCCGGCCGTTCTTCGCCTATTTGCCATTCTCCGCACCGCACTGGCCGTTGCAGGCGCCTGCCGACATCGTCGAGAAATACCGCGGCCGCTATGACGCCGGCCCTGAAGTGCTGCGCCTGGAACGCCTGGAAAAACTCAAAGCCCTCGGCCTGATCGAACCGGACGTCGAGCCGCATCCGCTAATTCAGTTGACCCAACAGTGGGACGCATTGAGCGAGGAGCAAAAACAGATTTCCGCACGGGCCATGGAGGTCTACGCGGCGATGGTCGAACGCATGGACTGGAACATCGGTCGGGTCGTCGATTACCTGCGCCAGCAAGGGCAGCTCGATAACACGTTCATCCTGTTCATGTCTGACAACGGTGCCGAAGGTGCGCTGCTGGAAGCGTTTCCGAAGTTCGGTCCGGAATTGGTGACATACCTCAGCCAGCATTACGACAACAGCCTCGACAACATTGGTCGGGCCAATTCATATGTCTGGTACGGGCCGAACTGGGCGCAGGTGGCGACCGCGCCATCGCGGTTGTTCAAGGCGTTTACCACGGAAGGCGGGATTCGCGTGCCGGCGCTGTTGCACTATCCGCAATTGGCGATCAAAGGGCAGATCAGCCATGGTTTCGGCACGGTGATGGACATCACGCCGACGATTCTCGATCTGGCCGGCGTGCGTCATCCGGGCAAGCTGTGGCACGGCAAATCGGTGGCGCCGTTGCGTGGTAAATCGTGGTTGGGATTCTTGTCGGGCGAGACCGCGCAGGTGCACGACGAGCACACGGTGACGGGTTGGGAATTGTTTGGGCGAAGGGCGATTCGGCAGGGATCGTGGAAAGCGGTGTGGATCCCCGGGCCAGTGGGGCCGGCGACCTGGCAGCTTTATGACTTGAGCAGTGATCCGGGGGAAATTCATGATCTGGCGTTGAGTCAGCCGGAGAAGCTCAGCACGTTGATCGGGCATTGGCAGCAGTATGTCGAGGAGACTGGGGTGATCTTGAGTGAGTCGCCGTTTCAGCCGGATTGAGGGCAAGGTCAAAAGCCCCTCACCCTAACCCTCTCCCGGAGGGAGAGGGGACTGACCGAGGTGTCTTTCGTCAAACATCGACCTGAAAAATCGGGTCGATTATGGATTCGACAAAGCTCTTTCACTTCGGTGTAACTCCTCAATATCCCCGGGTCGGTCCCCTCTCCCTATGGGCGGTCCGACGTTTCGGGAGGGCTAGGGTGAGGGCAACTCGTCAGGCCTCCACCGCCTCCCCTGCCACCACAACCTCATCCCGACGAACAAACCGGTTCGCCCGCCCAAACGTCCCAAAATCATTAAACCGCACGCCCATCTCACGCATCACCTTATGCGCCACCGGCACAGTCATCTGACGGATGTAAAACGGCTCCTTCACGACAAAATGATGAATCCCGTGGCTGCTGCCAAAATTGAAGCAGAACGCCTGCAACGGCCACAACCACCAAGGGTTCAGCACCTGACACTGCTGCAGCACATTACCCAACTCGACATCGCCGTAGTAATGCATGTTCGAGCTGATGAAGTGCAGACAAAAGGTGCGCAACACATTCGGACCGATAATCACCACAGCAGCGATATCGATCACCTGCATCACCGACAACGTCGTCGCAGACCATTCAATCGGCGCCCCCAGCAGGTACGCAATGCCATTGGCCGCATGAAAACCGAGAAACACATACCACGCGCCCCAATGCACCAGCGCCAGCGGCGCATACACCTTCAACGTGCGCTTGATGATGCTGAACTTATGCGCCCAGGTCTTGGCCCGCAGCATGCGGATAAACGCCGACATCACGTTGTCGCCGACCATCAGCAAGCGCGCAAAACCCCACGGCTCGCCGTTGGTGATCGCGCGTTCTTCCATGTCGGTTTCAGTGCCGGAGACCTTGTGATGATTGAGGTGCAGATGCCGACGAATCCACGGATTGATCGTACTCGGCCGCGCCAGCCAAACCAGGCCCATCATCAGGTTGTGCGGCACGCGCTGTTTGCGGAAATACATGCTGTGGATCAGGTCGTGCTCCAGCTCATGGGTCAGCGACGCGAAAAACGCATTGAGCAGCAGGCAAACCCACCACGCCATGTGGCCGCTGATGTACAGCGCCGCCGACCCCATCATCCCGATCAGGGCAAACGCCAGAATCCCCGCACCCAGCGCATCCTGATGCTTGAGAATCGGGTAGCGCTCGCGCAGTTCGACGCCTTTGGCCAGCACCACTTGGCGAATATGCGCTGATCGCTGGGCCGCATTGTGTCGCTGGGGACTTGCAGAAGTACCGTCCATGCTTCCATCCTCGGGTCTATGATGTTCGCATCGTGCCTCGCCAAGGCTTCATTTGCGGTAGCCAAGAACGCCAACCTGTTGACCGGAAGCGCCAATCAGCATGAAGGAACCGACCTCCCTCGCCAGCTGGACCCGTGCCTTGCGCAAGCAACTCGATGCGCTGGGACTGGACAGCATTGCCCTGTGCCAGCAGGCCGGGCTCGATCCGAATTTGATGGACGACCCCAACGCACGCTATCCGCTGTCCGGCACTACGCGCCTGTGGGAAATTGCCGTGCAGGTCAGCGGCGACCCGGCGATTGGTTTGCGCGTGTCGCGGTTCGTCAGCCCGACCACGTTCCATGCCCTCGGTTATGCGCTGGTGGCCAGCGGCAGTTTGCGCGAGGTGTTCGAGCGCATCGTGCGTTATCACCCGGTGGTCAGCGATGCGCTGGAACTGGAACTGAGCCGCAGCGACGACCGCTATCAATTCCGTCTGAAGATTCCGTCAGGCAATCCGGCGCCAGCCTTCGAAGCCATCGACGCCTTCACCGCGATCTACGTGCGCACCTGCCGTAATCGTCTTGGTCGCGATTACGCGCCGCTGGCCGTTTACCTGCGCCGCCCGGAGCCGAGCGATGCGCACCAATGGCACAAAGTCTTCCGCGCTCCGGTGCATTTTGGTTGTGCGGAGGATCGCCTGGAGTTCGCCCTTGCCGACTTTGACAGCCACCTCGACGACGCCAACCCGGAACTCGCTGAACACAATGAAGCCGTGCTCAAACGCACCATGGCTCAGCTCCAGCCGTTGACCTGGGAGCGCAAGGTGCGCGATGCCATTGAAGAACAACTGCCGGAAGGTGAACCCAGTGCAGAACGGATTGCCCAGGCGTTGCACCTGAGTTTGCGCAGCCTGCAAAGGCATCTGGCGGATGAGGGTTGTCGCTTCGACACATTGCTCAATGAGAGCCGCGAAAATCTGGCGCTGCTGCACCTGCGCGATCCGCAGTGTTCGTTGAGTGAGGTGAGTTATCTGCTCGGGTTTGCCGACACCAGTAGTTTCAGCCGTGCTTTCAAGCGCTGGACGGGGATGACGCCGGGGCAGTTTCGCGATGGCTTGCGCTGATCGTCAGCCTTTAGCCAGACTGCGTTCCATACCAGATGACCATTGTTCGATCATCGCAGCACCCATCGCGGCGAACGCCGGATGACTGGCGCCGTACTCCGCCATTTCGCCCATTGCCACCTGCATACCGTTAGCGACTTGCTGCAGTAATTCATTGCAACGCGCCTCCGTCAGATTGCAGGCCGTACGACCGAACCGCATCAGCATTTTGTGCTTGGGCCAAGCCTTCGAGCCACCCAAGAGCAACGCCATACTGTCGTTCTTTATGTAGACCGATGTGGTGATGATG
This sequence comes from Pseudomonas sp. IT-P395, assembly GCF_949767675.1. Lineage (NCBI taxonomy): Bacteria > Pseudomonadati > Pseudomonadota > Gammaproteobacteria > Pseudomonadales > Pseudomonadaceae > Pseudomonas > Pseudomonas sp. IT-P395. The sequence goes on along the minus strand of NZ_CATKPW010000007.1, from coordinate 60,631 downwards.
TCGTATGCGGGCGCGAGTCTGATTGTCGATTCCTCGCCGCAGCTTTCGTAAAGCACGCCGAAGTTTTTGAGATGAGCGTCGCCGTTTTTCACGCCTGCGGACAAAGCCACAATCTTGAAAAATGCTTCCAGCGCCAGATTGAGCAATGCAGGCGAAACAAACGCTTTGATCTGCCGGGCCGCGCCTTCGTAAGAGCCGTCGTATTTGGCTTTCGACGGCCAACCGTTGAGTACGCAGAAGTCCTCAAAACCCAGGTAGCCCGTAGCGCTCAAATCAAAGCGCTCGATAACCAGAAACCTGCCATGTTCGCTGAGCTCGAAGTTCGGCACGTCTAGCCCGCAGTGTTGCGCGGCACGCATGCAGAAGTATTCGTTGGTCGCCAAATGCGGATATTCATCAGCCCGAAAAGCTTTGACCAAATGGGTCGATCCCCGATGCGTCAGACGATCAATCTCAGTCGCACTGTCACGTACCAGCACTTTAGGCTGCACCCCAGACACTCCGGAATACTGGCCATAGGTTTGCAACAGATCCTCGAACAAGCCTTGCGCACCATCGTGTACCAGCAGATCGGCCAGCGACGTTTCAGGCGGGCGATCCGTCATCGATGGGCTGGCAATGGATAACCGACCGAGCTGATAGGGGCCGACAATGGCCAGCAATGCAAAGTCATCGAAGCCGCGAACCGCTTTGCTGAAACGCCGAACCAACTCATCACGAAGGGCGCCTTCGGGCAGATTCATCTCGAAAACCGGATGAATGCCATGCTCCCAAAGATAACTCTCCAGCCGGGACGGCATTGTCAGTGACACGGCATTTCCAGCACTGGTTTCTTCGCGGTAACTGAAGACGCTGTCGACTCGATCTTGCCCGCGCGCCAACGTTCCCACCGCTTGCCCGCCGACACAGACATTTAATCGATCTGACGACTCAGTCATGGAAGTTGACCTTTTGCAGCGTATCGAGTGTCGGTCGACGGGACTGACGCGGAACCGCAGTCAGCTCATAGCCAAACCCGTTGAGGATCGCTTCGACTTTGCGCAGGCCGATTTCCGAAATAGTGTTGTTTTCGATCCCCGAAATCGTCGCGCGGCTCATTCCGTATTGCTGAGCCAGTGCCTGCTGGGTCATTTTGTTCGCCTTGCGCAGGGCTTTGATCAACTCGCCAAGCTGTTCCATCGGGCTTCCTGCATCAAATATGGTGCAAATTTAGATATATGTTTAATTTGCATCGCATTTGATGCACTCACTGAACAAGATTAGCCTAGTTCCCAGTGATCAAGAAGCAATCACTTGCTCACCACAAACCCCAGCTCAAAAACAGTGCCGTCAGCATCACTACTCACCCGCACCTGTCCCCCATGCAACTGCATGATCGACTGCACGATCGCCAGCCCCAAGCCACCCGAATCCCCCGGCTCTGCCCGTGAAGGATCGACGCGGTAGAAGCGGTCGAACAGTCTGCTCAGATGTTCATGCGCAATCGCCGGGCCATGGTTGTGCACTTGCAACCAGCACTCACCCGACTCGTCGCGGCGACGCAGACTGATCACCGATCCTTGATCGGCATGACGCACGGCATTGGCCAACAGATTGCCGAGCGCCCGTTGCAACAGTTGCTGATCGGCAAGCAGTTCACCGTGCAGTTGATTGTCCAGCCACACGTCACGGTCATCCGCCAAGGCTTCAAAGTAATCACACAGCTCACCGCCAACGCTGTGCAAATCCAGGATTTGCAAATTCAGCGCCCGCTCGGCCTGCTCGGCACGAGCAAGGAACATCAGGTTTTCCGCCATGCGCTTGAGCCGTTCGAACTCTTCCATGTTCGAGGCCAGGACTTCCTGATATTCCTCGGTGCTGCGCGGATGATTCAGCGCCTGGCCGTTACTGGCGAGCAAGGTGTGCAACGGCGTGCGGATTTCGTGGGCGAGGTCGGCGGAGAACTGCGACAGGCGCTGCACGCTATCGTCCAGCCGCGCGAGCATGCCGTTGAGCGCCTGCACCGGTTCAAGCAATTCTGCCGGCGTGCCATTGGCAGGCAGGCGTTGATCAAGGCTACGCAGATCGATGCCGCGCACCGCTTCGCTCAACTGCCGCAACGGTTGCAGGCCCCGGCGCAGCAAGAGCAAGCCCAAGGCAAAAGCGAGCAACGCGCCCAGTCCAACCGACAGGTACAAGCGCATGCGATAGCTGCCGAGCATCTGCTCGCGCTCGCTCAACACTTTGCCGGCGATGACCGTCAACGGCTCGCCGTTCGGCCCTTGCGCTTCGCCGGATAACAGCGCCAGTTCAGCACCGTCCGGCGCTTGCCACGTGAGTACATCGGGACGCTTTGGCGTTTGCTCGCGGGGGATGGCGTTCAGCGCGGGCAAATCGCGTTGACGGGGATTGATCGCGATCACGCTCGATCCGTCGGCACGGCGCACCAGCAACAGACTGTCGAGATTGCCGAGCATGTTTTGATACAGCCGTGGCCGTGCCTGCAAGGCATCGAGGCTGTCGCTGTCGGCGAGCAAGGCGCGCACTTGCTCCAGTCGACCGAGCAACGCGAGGTCGTCGCGGTAGGCGATTTCCGAGGCCAGCGAGCGGTAGAGAAACACGCCAATCGTGCTCAGTACCAAGGCGCAAACAATGGCGAACGCCAGCGCCAGTCGCCAGGCGATCGACTTAGAGCGCATCGTCCGGCGCTTCCAGTTGATAACCGACACCGCGCACGGTGTGGATAAGTTTCGGCATGTACGGATCATCGACTTTCGAACGCAAACGCCGCACGGCGACTTCGACCATGTTGGTGTCGCTGTCAAAATTCAGGTTCCACACCTGCGAGGCGATCAGCGTGCGCGACAGCACTTCGCCCTGACGGCTGGCGAGCAATTGCAACAAGGCGAACTCCTTGTTGGTCAGGGCAATGCGCTGGCCGCCGCGACTGACACGGCGGCGCAACACATCGATTTCCAGATCGGCGATGCTGTACGACTCGGCTTCGCGCATCGGCCCGCGCCGTAGCAACGTGCGTACCCGTGCGAGCAGTTCGGCGAAGGCGAAGGGCTTGAGCAGGTAATCATCGGCGCCCAGCTCGAGGCCGCGCACGCGGTCTTCAATGGCGTCCTTGGCGGTCAGGAACAATACCGGCGTGGCGCCGCGCTGGCGGATCAGCTGCAGCAATTGCCAGCCGTTGAGCCCGGGGAGCATCACGTCGAGGATGATCAGGTCATATTCCTGTTGCTCGATAAAGTAACGGCCATCGAGGCCATTGAGCGCCACGTCCACGGCAAAACCCGACTCGCCCAAGCCTTTGGCGAGGAAATTCGCGGTTTTGGCTTCATCTTCTACGACCAGCAAACGCATGGCACACCTCGATTGATCAGGCGTACAGGCTAGGCGCCTTCGCCGGCGTTGCCCATTACAAACTTGTAATCAGACTGACGAGGTTCTGACGAAGGACGGCGATTAAGGTGACGGCCTTCGCTTTTGGAGCCTGTCCATGACCGTCAAATACCTTGTAGCCAGCCTGGCCCTCGGCCTCAGTGCCAGCGTGTTCGCAAGCCCGGAACTGCCGCGTCACGCCGATCTCGACCTGAAAACCGCACGGCTGCTCGCCGACACGGCAATGGCCAACTGCACCGGCACGGTGTCGGTGCTCGATCGGGGCGGCAATCTGTTGGTGACCCTGCGCGGCGACGGTGTCGGCCCGCACAACACCGCCGCCAGCCAACGCAAGGCCTACACCGCGCTGTCGACCAAAACCGCCACGCGGCTATTCGCCGAACGCGCTCGCAGCAATCCGCAATCCGCCAACCTCAACACTCTCGACGAACTGCTGCTGCTTGGCGGCGGGATTCCGCTGTTCGCCGCTGATGAACTGGTCGGTGCGATAGGCGTGGCCGGTTCCGGCGGCGGCGAGCAAGACGAAAACTGTGCGATCAAGGCGGCCGAAAAAACCGGTCTGGCCGCTACCCGTTCCCAATAAGGAGTTCCATCCATGACGACTTTGCGCATGACCCTTGCCGCGCTCGGCCTGAGCGCTTTTTCCAGCCTGGCCCTGGCTGCCGGCAACCCGCTGAGCGTGCACGTGCTCAACCTGGAAAACGGCCTGCCGTCGCCGGGCATCAACGTGACCCTGGAGAAACATGTCGGTCAGGACTGGCAGCCGCTGGCTCAGGGCACCACCAATGAACAAGGGCGGATTGCCGAACTGTTCCCGGCCAAACAGCCTTTTGAAGCGGGTGAATACCGCGTGGTGTTCAAGACTGGCGAGTACTTCAAGAAGGTCAAGCACGACACCTTCTTCCCGGAAATTCCGGTGATTTTTGAAGTGAAGCAAACCGATCAGCATTACCACATCCCGCTGCTGCTGAGCCCGTATGGTTTCTCGACCTATCGCGGTTCGTAAAATCAACACAGATCCCCTGTAGGAGTGAGCCTGCTCGCGATAGCGGTATGTCAGTCACCCATTGGCTAACTGATAGATGGCTATCGCGAGCAGGCTCACTCCTACAGGTCTGTGCTTTGCTCCAGATATCACGAACAGCAAAAAAACCTGTGGGAGCCTGGCTTGCCAGCGATGGCGTCCGTACAGCAGACATCGATGTCGGCTGATGCACCGCTATCGCTGGCAAGCCAGCTCCCACAGGGGCTGGGGTGCATTGTCAGATCGTGGCCAGGGCGCGCAATCGCGCGGGGTCGAGGATTTCGATCTCGCCATACCCAAGCCCGATAATCCCCTGCCCCTGCAAATCCTTGAGGATCTGGTTGGTGGTCTGCCGCGACAGCGACAGCATCGATGCCAACTGCTCCTGCGGCAGTTGCAGTACACGACGCGGCGCGTCGAGTTCGCCGTAGCCCTCGGCGATCATCAGCAAGCGATGGGCCAGACGCGCCGGCGCTGGCAGCAGGCTCAGTTGTTCGAGATTGATGAAGGCCAGGCGCAGTTTGTGGCTCATCAGCAGCGCCAGATGCCGCCAATACACCGGATGTTCGTCGAGCAGTTTCAGCAACGTCGCCTGCGGAATATTCAGCAGCGTGCACGGCCCGACTGCGTAGGCGTCATGGGTACGCGGCTGACCATCGAACAGGCAGATCTCGCCGAACCAGTGCGGCGCTTCCACCAGACTCAACAACGCCTCCTTGCCCTGCTCGCTCACCGCACCGATGCGCACGGCGCCATCGAGCACTGCGTACAAACCGCACGGCGCATCGCCGCGCTGGAACAAGCGCTGCCCCGCCGTCAGCCGCCGCTCTCGCGCTGCCGCCAGCAAGCTATCCTGAAAAGACACCGGCAGATGACTGAACCACTGGCCACTCATCAGCCGCGAACGTATTTGCATAAACACTCCTGGATTGTCGCCTGCCTGACAGAGCGAACCCTGATCCCGAGGGATGATGCGATCAACCCTACCGGAGGAACAACAATGAAAAGCCTCGTCGACCACCTCAGTCAATACGCCGCCTACCACCGTGATCCGCGCAACATCGCCAGCCACTTTATCGGCATTCCGCTGATTGTGGTGGCGGTGGCGGTTTTGTTGTCGCGTCCGCAATGGTCGCTGGGTGGCTTGTGGATATCTCCAGCCGTTGTCGTGGCGCTGGCCTCGGCGTGGTTTTACCTGCGCCTGGAAGTGAAGCTCGGGGTGTTGATGACCGTGCTGATGGGTTTATCCGTCTGGGCCGGGCATGTGTTGGCGCAGCAGAGCACCATGGTCTGGCTGAGCAGCGGCCTGGCGATGTTTGTAATCGGCTGGGTGATCCAGTTTGTCGGGCATCACTATGAAGGGCGCAAACCGGCGTTTGTCGATGACGTGTCGGGGCTGATTGTCGGGCCGTTGTTTGTCGTGGCCGAGTTGGCGTTCATGCTCGGGATGCGGCATGAATTGAAAGAGCAGATCGAAGCGCGGGCGGGGGTGGTGCAGGTCAATCCGAACAAAAAAGCGGCGGCTTAGGCCGCTTGAAAGATCGCAGCCTACGGCAGCTCCTACAGTGGGTTTGGTCGATCACAAAATGTGTGACCAACCGAAACCCCTGTAGGAGCTGCCGCAGGCTGCGATCTTTTGGTCTTAGAGGCTTGCGACTTTCTGCCAGACCTTCGGCTTGAAGAACAGGGTCTCACCCTTGGCCAAGCCGATCAGGCTGTCGTGGTCTTTCACCACTTCGGCCTCGATCAAATCCGTCTGGCCCTCAACCTTGAGCGTCACCCGCGTGGTCGCGCCCAACGGGCGGATGTCACGGACTTCAGCCGCATGGTGATCCTCCAGCTCATGCCTGGACAACGAAACTTCATGCGGGCGGAACAGCACGTGATTGTCGTCGCTCAACAGCAAGCGGTTCGAATCGCCGAGGAAGTGATAAACGAAATCGCTGGCCGGGTTTTCGTAAACGTCGCCCGGTGAGCCGATCTGCTCGATCACGCCCTTGTTCATCACCACGATACGGTCGGCGACTTCCATCGCTTCTTCCTGGTCGTGGGTCACGAACACCGAGGTCAGGTTGATGTCTTCGTGCAACCGCGCCAGCCAGCGGCGCAGCTCTTTACGCACCTTGGCATCGAGGGCGCCGAACGGCTCATCGAGCAGAAGCACTTTTGGCTCGACCGCCAAGGCACGGGCCAAAGCGATACGTTGACGCTGACCACCGGACAACTGCTCCGGATAACGATCCGACAGCCAATCCAGCTGCACCATGTTCAGCAGTTCATGCACCTTGACCGCGATCTGGCTTTCGTTCGGACGCTGGTTTTTCGGCTTCATGCGCAGACCGAACGCGACGTTATCGAACACGGTCATGTGGCGGAACAACGCGTAATGCTGGAACACGAAACCGACGTTGCGATCACGCACGTCGTGGCCGGAGACGTCTTCTCCGTGGAACACAATATTGCCGTTATCCGGGGTTTCCAGGCCGGCAATAATGCGCAGCAAGGTGGTCTTGCCGCAGCCCGACGGGCCGAGCAACGCCACCAGCTCACCGCTGTGGATATCCAGACTGATGTTGTCCAGCGCCTTGAAGGCATTGAAATTCTTGCTGACGTTACGCACTTCGATCGACATGAATTATTCCTCCGCGGCGCTGGCGCGCAGGCGGTTGATACGGTTTTCGCTCCACTGCTTGAGCAGCAGGATGAAGAGCGCCAGGATCAGCAACAGGCTCGCCACGGCGAACGCGGCCACGTGGTTGTATTCGTTGTAGAGGATCTCGACGTGCAGCGGCAAGGTGTTGGTCACCCCGCGAATGTGCCCGGAGACCACCGACACCGCACCGAACTCACCCATGGCCCGCGCCGTACACAGCACCACGCCATAGATCAGGCCCCATTTGATATTGGGGACGGTGACGTGCCAGAACATCTGCCAGCCGTTAGCGCCGAGCAGACGCGCGGCTTCCTCTTCCTGCGTGCCTTGTTCCTGCATCAACGGAATCAGTTCACGAGCGACGAACGGCACGGTGACGAAAATCGTTGCCAGCACGATGCCCGGCAGGGCGAAGACGATCTGGATGTCGTGATCCTGCAGCCACGGACCGAACAAGCCTTGTGCGCCGAACATCAGCACGTAGACCAGACCGGCGATCACCGGCGATACCGAGAACGGCAGGTCGATCAGCGTCACCAGCATGCTCTTGCCACGGAACGAGTATTTGCTCACGCACCACGCCGCACTGACGCCGAATACCAGGTTCAGCGGCACCGAAATCAGCACGGCGAACACGGTGAGTTTCAGCGCCGAAAGCGCGTCCGGCTCAAAGATCGCGGTGAAGAAAGCGCCGAGGCCATTCTTCAAACCCTGCGATACGACGATGAACAACGGCAGCAGCAGAAACAGGAAAAAGATCAGCCAGCCCAGGCCGATCAGGATTCTGCGCGAGGTGGCGCTGCCACGGCGTGCAGCGTTGGCCGAAGAGGCGGCCGCAATAGACGATTGGGACATGTTCGCGCCTCCTTATGGGGTTTCGATGCGCCGCTGCAGCAAGTTGATCAGCAGCAACAGGACGAAGGAAACCACCAGCATCAACACGCCGATGGCGGTGGCGCCGGTGTAATCGTATTGGTCGAGTTTGACCATGATCAGCAGCGGCAGGATCTCGGTTTTCATCGGCATGTTGCCGGCGATGAAAATCACCGAGCCGTACTCGCCGACGCCACGCGCGAACGCCAGGGCAAAACCGGTCAGCCAGGCGGGCAGGAGTGCCGGAACCAGAATGTGGCGAAACACCTGCCATGGCTTCGCACCGAGGCACGCCGCCGCTTCTTCGACTTCTCGAGGAATATCGGCCAGCACCGGCTGCACCGTGCGCACCACGAACGGCAGGGTGACGAAGGTCAGCGCCAGAGTGATACCGAGCGGGGTGTAGGCGATTTTGAAACCGAGGTCAGCGGCGAATTGGCCGACCAGACCGGCCGGCGCATACAGCGCGGTCAGCGCGATACCGGCCACCGCTGTCGGCAGGGCGAACGGCAGATCGATCATCGCGTCGATCACCTTGCGCCCCGGGAAGGTGTAGCGCACCAGCACCCAGGCCAGCAGCGTGCCGATGATGCCGTTGATGATCGCCGCACACAGCGCGGTGCCGAAGCTCAACTTCAACGCGGCCAGCACCCGTGGTGCGGAAATGATCGTCCAGAACTGATCCCAGGTAAGTTGCGCGGCGTGGACGAACATCGCCGCCAGCGGGATAAGCACAATCAGGCTGAGGTACACCAAGGTGTAGCCCAGCGTCAGCCCGAAGCCGGGTATGACGGGGGAGATACGACGCGACATAAAAGTCCTTGGTTAAAAAACGCGCGAAGCCCCGAAGGTAAATCCGGGGCTTGTTTATGGCTATGAAAACTTACTGCGCCTGATAAATCTGGTCGAACACGCCACCGTCGTTGAAGAATTTCGGTTGCGCGGCTTTCCAGCCGCCGAAGTCCTTGTCGATGGTCACCAGTTCCAGTTTCGGGAACTGCTGGGCGTACTTGGCAGCCACGTCCTTGTCACGTGGACGGTAGAAGTTTTTCGCGGCAATTTCCTGACCAGCCGGGCTGTACAGGTGCTTCAGATAAGCTTCGGCGATCTGCTCGTTACCCTTCTTCTCGGCGTTCTTGTCAACCACGGCCACCGGTGGCTCGGCGAGGATCGACAGCGAAGGTACGACGATGTCGAATTTGTCGGCGCCGCCATCTTCTTTCAGCGCCAGGAACGCTTCGTTTTCCCAGGCCAGCAACACGTCACCCTGACCGTTGTTGACGAAGGTGATGGTCGAACCGCGTGCACCGGTGTCGAGGACCGGCACGTGCTTGAACAGGGTCTGCACATATTCTTTGGCTTTGGCTTCGTCACCGCCGTTGGCTTTCAGGCCGTAGGCCCATGCGGCGAGGAAGTTCCAGCGTGCACCGCCAGAGGTTTTTGGATTAGGGGTGATTACCGATACGTCGTTCTTGACCAGATCGCCCCAGTCCTTGATGCCTTTCGGGTTGCCCTTGCGCACCAGGAAGACGATGGTCGAGGTGTACGGCGTGCTCGCTTCCGGCAGACGCTTCTGCCAGTCGGCAGGCAGGGTCTTGCCGAGTTTGGCGATTTCGTCGATGTCACCGGCCAGGGCCAGGGTCACGACGTCAGCGCGCAGACCGTCGATCACCGCACGGCCCTGTTTGCCCGAACCGCCGTGAGATTGCTGGATTTTCACCGTGTCGCCAGCGTGGTCTTTCTGCCAGAACTTGATGAATTCAGCGTTGTAGTCCTGATACAGCTCGCGTGTCGGGTCATATGACACATTGAGCAGTTCGTAATCCTTGGCAACCGCGGAACCGGCAAACACAGCGCTGGCCAGGGCGGCCAAAGCGTAACGGCGAATCGACGACATGGTGAAAGCTCCTGGAATTCTGGGTGGTGGCTTTTTCTTATGAATATCTGGAATCGGGTGTGCCGGCTAAAGATCGCAGCCTTCGGCAGCTCCTACACACAGCCCCCTGTAGGAGCTGCCGCAGGCTGCGATCTTTTGATCTTCAACTCAGCCCGGTTGTTTACCCGGTTGCTGCAAACGGAATTTCTCTTTGCGTTCGATCTGTACGACTTGCGCGTTGTGCACAGTGATCTCCACCGCGCCGAAACGCAGATCGCGCAGGGCGCTCTGGATTTCACGCAAAATGGTGCTTTCGTCCTGACCGTCAACGCTGCGAAGGGATGCGCTCATGGTGCTGCTCCTTTGAATGGGATTTGCCTGGCAGTGGGCGGCACTGCGTTCGGCGTGGAAGCAATATAAGAGAGGCACGGATATTCTTAAAAAGACTATTTAAGAATGTTTATATAACCAGAAAACATTATGTGGCACGGCAAGGGTTTGCGCGTTGGTGGAGCAAAAGATCGCAGCCTTCGGCAGCTCCTACAGGGATCGGTGCAGGAGCTGCCGAAGGCTCGGGCCGCGATCGGACGATCTTTTGATCTTTTAACCAATCACCGGTGTTCTTGCCCAATCAATCTCCTGCGCTTGAACCGGCCGCCCAAACCAATACCCCTGCCCCAGATCACATTCCTGCTCCAGCAAAAACGCCGCCTGCTCAACCTGCTCGATACCCTCGGCATGCACCTGCATGCCCATGCTCCGGGCCAGCGCGATGATCACCCGCACGATCGCTGCGTCATCCTCGTCCCAAGGCAAGCCGGCAACAAAACCCTGATCGATTTTCAGCTTCTGCACCGGCAAGCGCTTGAGCCGCAAAAGCGATGAATACCCGGTACCAAAATCATCGATGGCCAGACGAATACCCAATTCACGCAAACGATGCATCTGCTCTAACGCCACTTCCGGATCGTCCATTACCGCGCTTTCCGTCACCTCCAGCTCCAGATACGCCGGATCCAGCCCGGTGTCATGCAGGACCTGCGCGACCTGTTGATAAAGCTCACGCCGGGCGAACAAACGCGACGACACATTCACCGCGACAAATGACAGTACGATTCCAGCCTGTTGCCACTGGCACATCTGCCGACACGCCTGCTGCATCACCCACGCGTCGATTTCGGCAATCAGCCCGGTGCGCTCGGCAATCGGGATGAATTCCGCCGGCGACACCAGACCGCGCTGCGGATGCTGCCAACGCACCAAGGCTTCAACACCGATCAAGCGACTGGTCTTCAAGTCATGTACAGGCTGGTAGAACACCCGCAATTCCCGTTGCTCCAGCGCCCGGCGCAGTTCGAAAGCGATTTCCACCCGTTGCTGGGCGTGGGCGGTGAGTTCTTCGGTGTACAAGGCGTACCCGTTGCGGCCGCTGCTCTTGGCCTTGAACAACGCCGCGTCGGCATTGCGCAACAGTTGTTCGGCGCTCAACGCGTCACTGGGGAACAGGCTGATGCCGAGGCTGCCGTTGATGAACAACTGATTGCCATCAATGCTGAACGGCTCCTTCAGTGCATCGAGAATCCGTTGCGCCAGCGCTGCTGCCTGCACCGGCTGTGGACAACTTTCCGCCAGTACGGCGAACTCATCACCACCGAGACGCGCCAGCGTAATGCCGGGGCCGAACAGCGCCTGCAAGCGCGCTGCCACGGCCTTGAGCAAGCGATCGCCGATGTTATGGCCGAGGCTGTCGTTGATCATTTTGAAGTGATCGAGATCAAGCATCAGCAGTGCACAACCGCGCTTGTGGTTTTGCGCCGAGGCCAGTGCCTGTTCAGCGCGATCGCTGAACAGCAGCCGATTGGGCAGATCGGTCAGCGGATCGTGGTGCGCGAGGTGTTTGAGCTCATGCTCGGAATCCTTGATCGCACTAATGTCTGAAAACACCGCGACGTAATGGCTGCGCCGGCCCTGATCATCGTGAATGACCCGAATGGTCTGCCACTGTGGATAAATCTCGCCGCTTTTTCGGCGGTTCCAGATTTCGCCGCTCCATTCGCCCTGCGATTCCAGAGTGGCAAACATCGCCTGATAAAATCCCGGCGGATGATGGCCCGACTTGAACAGGCTCGGCTGCTGCCCGAGGACTTCTTCACGCTGATAACCGGTGATCTCGATGAACGCACGATTGACGTGCACGATCAGCCCCTGATGGTTGGTCACCAGCACCCCTTCGCGGGTGCAATCGAAGACCGCCGCCGCTTGACGCAGGCGTTCGCGGTCGGCGTGGCGTTCGCGCAAACGCGCACCTATTCCGAGAAACTCGCACAATCGCGCCCGCGCCAGGAAAATCAGCCCGGCGCTGAACGCCGCGAAGACGTAACCGTTGATCAGTTGCCATCGGGCAAGATCGACGGAGTTATCGAAGAAATTGTTTAATAAATGATCAGTGCCCTGCAGCCAGACAGCAGCAAGCACGAGATAAAGCAGCGCTGCACGCAAAGCATCGCGGTAAGTGGCAGGCATTCGACTGTCCATGTCCCTACAAAAAGGTTGGAATTATAGGTCAAGAAACATCCAGCGACTGTTATCTGAAAGGGCGACTGGTTTTATCTGTGTGCTTGGTGATAATGCAACGGCTGTTTTTATCTTTATCGAGGGCCCTATAGCCTATGTGGTACGAAGGTTTTCTTGGCTTGTCGGCCTGGTCTCTGGTCGCAGTCACCCTGCTGATGACCCACGTGACAATTGTCGCCGTCACGGTCTATCTGCACCGCTACTCGGCCCATCGCTCGCTGGAGCTGAATGCTGGCCTGAAGCACTTTTTCCGTTTCTGGTTGTGGCTGACCACGGCGCAGAACACCCGCGAGTGGACCGCCATCCACCGTAAACATCACGCCAAGTGCGAAACCGAAGACGACCCGCACAGCCCGGTCATCAAAGGCCTTTCCACCGTGCTGCGCACCGGCGCCGAGCTGTATCGCGCCGAAGCGCAAAACCCGGAAACCCTGCGCATCTACGGCAAGAACTGCCCCGAAGACTGGATCGAGCGCAACGTCTACAGCCGCTACCCGCTGTTGGGCGTGGCGATCATGGGCGTCATCGACCTGCTGCTGTTCGGCACCATCGGCATCACCATCTGGGCGATCCAGATGATGTGGATCCCGGTGTGGGCCGCCGGCGTGATCAACGGTCTGGGCCATGCGGTCGGCTATCGCAACTTCGAATGCCGCGACGCAGCCACCAATCTGGTGCCATGGGGCATCCTGATCGGCGGCGAAGAACTGCATAACAACCATCACACCTACCCTAACTCGGCCAAGCTGTCGGTGAAGAAGTGGGAGTTCGACCTCGGTTGGGCGTGGATCAAAGTCTTCAGCTTCCTGCGTCTGGCCAAGGTTCAGCGCGTGGCGCCGATCGCCCACCGCGTCGAAGGCAAGGGCAATCTGGACATGGACACCGCCATGGCCATCCTCAACAACCGCTTCCAGATCATGGCCCAGTACCGCAAATTGGTGATCGGCCCGCTGGTCAAGCAAGAGCTGGCCAAGGTCGATCATTCGGTGCGCCACCAGTTCCACCGCGCCAAGCGTCTGCTGTCGCGGGAAACCAGCCTGCTGGAAGATCGTCATCACTTGCGCATCCAGACCATGCTCGAGCACAGCCAGGCGCTGAAGGTAATTTACGAGAAACGCTTGGCCCTGCAGCAGATCTGGGTCAAGACCAGCGCAAATGGCCACGACATGCTCGCCGCCATCAAAGAGTGGATTCACGAGGCCGAAGCCAGCGGTATCCAGTCCCTGCGTGAATTCGCCGACCAGTTGAAAACCTACTCGCTGCGCCCTGCAGCCGCCTGAGACCGTTGATCGGTGCACCCGGCTCCCGGGTGCACCCTTCGGAACTTCGCTAAAAATCGCCTATCTCAAAGACACTTCGCCATCCCGGCGGGCTGTACTGTGGCCGTTGTCGAATTGCGGCACGCCTTTGAGATCTGTGCCGATGGTCAATAACAATCAAAAAGACTCATCCTTACCGAAGTGGCCCGAGGCCGCACAAACGCTAATGGCGTTGATGCATGCCCAAGGCGAAGTCGCCCGTTTGAGCGAACGCGAACAGCTGTTCAGCTCCTTATTGGTCAGCGTCAACGCTGTGCTCTGGGCCTTCAACTGGGAAACCCGGCAGGTGCTGTATGTCAGCCCCGCCTATGAACGGATTTTCGGCCGCTCCGCCGGCCTCCTCCTCGCCGACTACAACCAATGGCGCGACAGCATCTACCCCGACGATCTGGAATACGCCGAACGCAGCCTCGCCGAAGTCCTGCACAGAGGCGCGGTGGAAGATCGCGAATACCGGATCATCGCCGCCGACGGCCAGGTGCGCTGGCTCAGCGATAAGTGCTTCATCAACCGTCAGGACGAGCCGGGGCAACCGGTGATCATCGTCGGCATCGCCGAAGACATCACCGACAAGAAGCAGATGGAAACCGAGTTGCACCGTCTGGCGACCACCGACGTGCTGACCCAAAGCAGCAATCGCCGGCACTTCTTCGAGTGCGCCAATCGCGAGTTCGAAGTAGCGAAGGTGCAGGGCGCACAAATGGCCTTTCTGCTGCTGGATATCGATGATTTCAAAATGATCAATGACACCTACGGCCACCCGGAGGGCGATAATGTTCTGCAGCGGATTGCCGAGTGCGGACGCGGCTCGTTGCGCCGGGGCGATCTGTTCGGGCGGATTGGCGGCGAAGAGTTTGCCGCAGTGTTTCCCGGTTGTGCGCCGGACATGGCCATGCAGGTGGCCGAGCGGCTGCAGCAGGAGATTCAGCGTTTGAGCTTCAGCCATGACGGCCAGACGTTCGGCATCACCGTGAGCCAGGGGCTGACCAGCCTTACCGGGGAAGACGAAAACCTCGACAGCCTGTTCGCCCGCGCGGACGCGGCGATGTATGAGGCCAAGCGACAGGGCAAGAACCGCATCATTTCTGCCTGACCCGTATCTCAGCTACACAGAGATCCATTGCGGGGTTTGCGTAAGTCAGGTTATTTGCGCATCCGCATCAACTCCGGTAGCCCGATCTTGAGCAACCGCGCCGTGCGGCTCTTCGCCAACTCCTCAACGCCCTCATGCTCGGTCAAGCGGGCCATCTGCGCCGCCATGTTCATCACCAGCGCCTCACGGGAATACACCCCGCCGCCGAGCTGGTACACCGACGCAATCAGCTCACGTAGCTCCAGCGGCAATCGCCAGCGGGTGCGCAACGCCGAACCATAAGCCGCGCCAAACTCCGCCAGCGCCTCGCCGACCTCCTCCCACTCATCCAGCGCACCGCCGGCCTGCTGCCACTCCTGCAGACAACGCAGCAACGCCAGATCACCCAGGCGATGGAGCATACCCGCGCAGTAACAGCGCTCCTGATCGAGATCGAGTAAGCGTGCCAGGGTGCGCGCGTATTCAGCGGTGTGCAGCGACAAGCCCCAGTAACGCTCGGCGTAGTCCGCCAGACAAGGATCGCTGAGCTTGGCGCTGCGCTTGAGTGCCAGCCCCAGAATCAGGTTCATGCTCTGCCCGGTGCCCAGGCGATGCAGGGCTTGAGCGAGCGTTTGAACCGGGGCACCGTGGTGCTGCGCCGCGCTGTTGGCCGCAGCGATCAGCACTGCAGTGATTTGTGGGTCGGTTTTGATCTCATCTTCCAACAGTTTCAGATCGAGGCCATTGGGATTGAGGCTGCGCTTTACCGCCACCTGCACATCGGTCATCAACGGCGCGCCGTCGGCCTGCTCGCGGCGGCGTTCAAGGAATATCGACAAGGTCATGCCCGGTGCCAATGCCGGCACCTCACAGAACACTTCTTCACCGGCATTCAGCAGTAAACCCTGCAAACGCTCGGTCAGGCTTTCCATGTTCAGTGGTTTGGTCAGGTAGGCCGTGGGCGCCAACGGAATCGCTTCACGCACACTGGCGCTGTCGTTGCGGCTGCTCATCAGGATGAACGGCAACGGTGGGTTGCGTTTGCGCTGACGCACGCTGCGCAGCACGCTCAAACCGTCGATGCCGGGCAACTCCCAATCGACGATCGCCAGGTCATACGGCACTTCACTGAGCAATGACAGGGCTTGCTGCCCGTCGGCGCACAAGTCTATCCGCGCATCGCAACGCACGTTCAGAAGCACTTGTTTGAGCAGGTCCCGGGACCACGGATCGGCCTCGGCAATCAGCACTCGGGGTACGGCGGGTAAATCAACGGCAGTCATGCGCGCTCTCCCTTGCAATGCCTGAACCTTAGCCAATGCTGGCCTTTCGATACAGCGCAAAAGCAATTGATATGTTCACGGGGCGAAAAAAAACCCGCCGAAGCGGGTTTTTTTGTCTATCCGATCACACAGTGCGCGGCTTACAGCTCCGAGAAGCACTCTTCGATGATCGCCAGACCTTTGTCCAGTTGCTCGTCCGGCGAAGTCAGCGGTACGAGGACGCGCAGAACGTTGCCGTAGGTGCCGCAGGACAGCAGGATCAGGCCCTTGTCGCGCGCCTTGGCCACCACCGACGCTACAGCAGCAGCGTTCGGCTTGTGGCTGTCGCCGTTTTCGAACAACTCGACCGCGATCATCGCGCCCAGCGCACGAACTTCGCCGATGACCGGGTACTTGGCCTGGATAGCTTTCAGGCCAGTGACCAGACGCTCGCCGACAGCCTTGCAGCGGTCCAGCAGTTGCTCTTCTTCGAACACTTCCATTACGGCCAGTGCCGCGGCGCAAGCGATCGGGCTACCAGCGTAGGTGCCGCCCAGGCCGCCTGGCGCGATGGCGTCCATGTATTCGGCCTTGCCGCAAACACCGGCCAGCGGGAAGCCGCCAGCGATGGATTTGGCGAACGTGGTCAGGTCGGCAGCAACACCCATCTGTTCCATGGCGAAGAACGTACCGGTACGGCCAGCGCCGGTTTGTACTTCGTCAGCGATCAGCAGGATGCCGTGCTGGTCGCACAAGGCGCGCAGGCGCTTCATGAATTCTTTCGGCGCGACGTAGAAACCACCTTCACCCTGAACAGGTTCGATAATGATCGCGGCGATGTCTTTCGGCTCAGCGTCGTTCTTGAAGATGCGCTCGATGGAAGCGATCGAGTCGTCGATGCTCACGCCGTGCAGTTCGTTCGGGTACAGCGCGCGGAAGATACCGCCTGGCATCAGGCCCATGCCGGCCGAGTACGGCACGACTTTACCGGTCAGGCCCAGGGTCATCATGGTGCGACCGTGGTAGGCGCCGGTGAAAGCGATAACGCCAGCGCGGCCAGTGGCGGCACGGGCGATTTTTACGGCGTTTTCCACGGCTTCGGAACCGGTGGTGACCAGCAGGGTTTTCTTGGCGAAATCACCTGGCACCTTGGCGTTGATTTTTTCGCACAGCTCAACGTACGGCTCGTAAGCCAGTACCTGGAAGCAAGTGTGAGTCAGCTTGTTCAGCTGTTCGGTCACGGCGGCGATGATTTTCGGGTGCACGTGGCCCGTGTTCAGTACAGCAATGCCGCCAGCGAAGTCGATGAACTCACGACCTTCAACGTCAGTCACGGTAGCGTTCTTTGCCGACTCAGCGAAGATCGGGTGAATCTGGCCAACACCACGTGGAACAGCTGCGGTACGACGGGCCATCAGTTCAGCGTTAGTCTTGCTCATTACAGTCCTCATTCGCCGCTCATCGGGCGGCGTGGTTCAAGGATTAAGCGGGAGAAATCGACGGTGGCAGCATGCGATGATCGACTGCCACGGCGTTCCTGGCCGCAGAGAAAATTCCGGTTTGAAACCACGCAAAGGGACAGCGCTCTCGTGCCCTTTGCGTTTGCAGCGATCCTTGTCCGAGCTTAGATGCCCAGGCAGAGGTATTTGATTTCCAGGTAATCTTCGATGCCGTACTTGGAGCCTTCACGGCCCAGGCCCGAGGCCTTGATGCCGCCGAACGGCGCGACTTCGTTGGAGATCAGCCCGGTGTTGACGCCGACCATGCCGTATTCCAGCGCTTCAGCGACGCGGAACACACGGCCCAGATCGCGAGCATAGAAGTACGAGGCCAGACCGAACTCGGTGTCGTTGGACATCGCGATCACTTCGGCTTCATCTTTGAAGCGGAACAGCGGCGCCAGCGGACCGAAGGTTTCTTCCTTGGCTACGGCGGCGTTTTTCGGCACGTTGGTGAGGATGGTCGGCTCGAAGAAGTTGCCTTCCATCGCCTTGCCGCCAGCCAGCACGGTGGCGCCTTTGGCTACAGCGTCAGCGATGTGCTCTTGCACCTTGGCCACGGCTTTCTCGTCGATCAGCGGGCCAGTGGTGGTGCCGTCTTCCAGACCGTTGCCGATCTTCAGTTTGGCCACGGCCACTTTCAGCTTCTCGGCGAACGCGTCGTAGACCGAATCCTGAATGTACAGACGGTTGGCGCAGACGCAGGTCTGGCCGTTGTTGCGGTACTTGGAAATGATCGCGCCTTCGACGGCCTTATCCAGATCCGCGTCGTCGAACACGATGAACGGCGCGTTGCCGCCCAGTTCCAGCGAGACTTTCTTGATGTCCTTGGCGCATTCCGACATCAGTTGGCGACCGATTTCGGTCGAACCGGTGAAGGACAGCTTGCGCACGATCGGGTTGCTGGTCAGCTCGCTGCCGATATCGCCAGCGCTGCCGGACACTACGCTGAACACGCCCGCAGGAATGCCCGCGCGCTGAGCCAGTTCGGCCAGGGCGAATGCGGAGAATGGAGTTTGCGAAGCAGGTTTGAGCACCATGGTGCAACCGGCAGCCAGCGCTGGACCGGCCTTGCGGGTGATCATCGCCGCCGGGAAGTTCCACGGGGTGATCGCAGCGGTCACGCCGATTGGCTGTTTGATCACGATCAGGCGCTTGTCTGGCTGGTGGCCCGGAATCACGTCACCGTAGATGCGTTTGGCTTCCTCGGCGAACCACTCGATGAACGAAGCAGCGTAAACGATTTCGCCCTTGGCTTCGGCCAGCGGCTTGCCCTGTTCGAGGGTCATCAGGCGCGCGAGGTCGTCCTGGTTCTCGATCATCAGCTCGAACCAGCGACGCAGCTTGCCGGCACGCTCTTTGGCGGTCAGGGCACGCCAGGCCGGCAGCGCTTTGTCAGCGGCTTCGATGGCTCGGCGGGTTTCGGCG
Source organism: Pseudomonas sp. IT-P395 (assembly GCF_949767675.1). Classification (NCBI taxonomy): domain Bacteria; kingdom Pseudomonadati; phylum Pseudomonadota; class Gammaproteobacteria; order Pseudomonadales; family Pseudomonadaceae; genus Pseudomonas; species Pseudomonas sp. IT-P395. The sequence goes on along the minus strand of NZ_CATKPW010000007.1, from coordinate 41,664 downwards.
GCGCCCATTTTTGGCACGGTACCGAGGATTTCGCCGGTGGCCGGGTTGTTGACCTTGATCGTCTGACCGTTGTCCGCATCGACCCAAGCGCCATCAATGAAGGCTTGTTGGCGGAACAACAGGGTGTCTTTAAGCTGCATGTCGGCTTTCCTTAACAGCACCGCGGCCTGCGCGGAGCAAATTATGATTGTAGAAAGGCGCCTCGCAAGGCTGCCGTCAGGGAAATCAGTGACCGGGTGTGGCGCATCGACAGTGCACGATTCGAAACACCGGCGCTTCAACGCCCGGTCAACGAGCGTTTGAAATCTCAAACGGATCGTAGGATCAAAGGGGTTAAAGGACAATAGGTCGTTCGAAAAAAAGAACAAAAACGCCGCGTTTGTGGAAATTTTCAGATCAACGAGCCAAAAGCCCTCGCGGCAACAGAACCATAGATCAGTCCCGTGAAAGCGCCAAGCGAGGGTTTTGCAGGACGTTACCGCTTTATGGAATGCAGCGATTTGCGCCGACACGCGCACTGACAATCCGTGCCAAAACCCAGCATGGACGCCCCGAGCCGACCTAGGTATGATGTCGCCCGCTGCACCAGTAGCTCAGCTGGATAGAGTACTGCCCTCCGAAGGCAGGGGTCGTGGGTTCGAATCCCGCCTGGTGCGCCATTGATTTAAACGAGAAAGCCCCGGACTGTGATGGTCCGGGGCTTTTTTGTGAGCGATGCAAAAGGGCTGGAACGACGTCACTCCGTCGTCCAGTCAAACTCATCGTAATCCTCATCGTCGTCGTCTTCCTCCTCAACCTCCTCAAAAACGTCGTCTTCATCAACGACATCTTCTTGCGACTGGTTAAGCAGAAATTCCTTACGTGCCTCAGTAATCGCGCGCCGCATCTCTTCACCCTTGTCCGGGCAGTTGAGGAGTTGGGCGATGCGGTCAATTTTTGCTGCCACGTTGTCCTCCAGCGCATTGGCAATAGCCCGATAGTGCGCGTTTTTGCAGGGTAATGCCAAATGGCTGGGGGATCAGGCGGTCATTTTTTCTGCAAATGTTCGAGTCGGGCGTCGAGATCGGCGTTCGGGTAGCGTTTGTGCAGGTTGTTGAACAGGCTGTCGGCGGCTTGTGACTGGCCGGCTTCGCGCAGGCGCAGGACTTCGCGCAGTTGTGCGTCGAGGCCATTGGCCGGGGCGGTGGCGCGTTTGCTGAGTTTGGTTTCATCGGCGCTGATCGCTTGATCTTGCATCGGCGCGGCCATTTCCATCATCGGCACAGGTGTCGGCATGGCGCCGGCCGGGGCGGACAATCGGTGCAACTGCGCTGAGTCCGTTTCGGTCATGGGTACAGCAAGCCTAGGGGCGGGGGCGAAGTCGAATTGCGCTTGCGGCTCGGGGGCGCGCTGGACCAGTGACAACATCAGGGCGACGCCAACAAGACTGGCGAATGCGACTTGCCAACGTGGTTTGCGGCAGACATCCAGCCAGCGTTGCCACACGGTTGGTTTCGGCGCCGGGGTTTGACGCTGCGCAGCGTTGAGGATCAACGCATCAATGTGCGCTGGCGGTTCGGCATTGTGCTGTTCGCGTACATGCTTGATCAGCGGATCTTCGGGTGTCTGGCGGGCGTCAGTCATGTCAGTACCTCCTCGGCCAGCAGCCGACGCAGTTTTTGCTGGGCGTAGCGCAAACGGCTTTTAACGGTTTCCAGCGGTGCTTCGGTGAGGCTGGCGATTTGTGCCAGGTCGAGGTCGCCGTGGGCGCGCAGCAGGAACACTTCGCGCTGGTCGGCGGGCAGGGTTTGCAGGGCGCTGTCCAGGCGTTGGCTGTCGCGGCTGAGAGTGAACAGTTGTTCGGGATCATTCGCCTCATCGCTGACCGCGTGATTTTGCTCGTCATAGCTGTCGTGCAGCGGTTGTCGGGCGCCGTGTTTACGCCAGTGATCGATCAAGCGATTGCGGGCAATCTGGAACAGCCATGTACGAAATGTCGCCCGGCCTTGTGGCTGACTATTGCTGCGGATCAGGCTCAACCAGGTTTCCTGAAATACCTCGTCGGCCAGCTCCGGTTTGCTGCTCAATCCAAGCAGAAACCGGTACAAGCCTTGGCGATGGCGCGCGTACAAGATCTCGAACGCCGCGCCGTCGCCCTCGCGATAACGCGCCAGCAGCGATTCATCGCTGCTGGCGGTTGAGCTGTCTGCCGAGGCAAACAGCTGGCTGATGAAGCCTTTCAGACGACTCACTTATTCAATCCGTCGTTCAGTGGCCAGCGCGTTCGAAGCGCTCGAGGTGCGCAGACTTTGCGCCAATTCGACCAGTTGCACGAACTCGTTGCGCAGACCGAAGCGATCATCGCCGCGAGCGCCACGGGCCAATGCCTCGGTGTCCTTCAGGCTGAAGTCGCCGGTATAACGGCCGTCCTTGAGTTGCTGGGAGAACGCGGCCACGGCGGCGGCAAAACGCAGATCCTCGCTGGCAGTTGCAACCTGATTGGCGATGGGCCGTTCGATCAGCAGACTTTTCCCACCTTCGGCACGCTGATAACGCACACGCAGCATTGCTAATTCTCCGCTCTTTGCCGAAACAACAGCGTCGGATTTGCCGTAACGCAGCGGCTCCAGCCAGCCCTGCTCGCCCGCCGGAACAATTTCGTACAGCGCGGTCACCGTGTGTCCTGCGCCGATTTCGCCGGCATCGACTTTGTCATTGCTGAAATCCTCACGCTTCAACGCACGGTTTTCGTAGCCGAGCAGTCGATATTCACTGACCTGTGCCGGGTTGAATTCCACCTGCAGTTTGACGTTTTGCGCCACCACGGCGAGGGTCGAACTCAACTGATCCACCAGCACTTTGCGCGCCTCGCGCAGATTATCAATGTAGGCGTAGTTACCGTCGCCGGCGTCGGCCAGTTGTTCCATCAAGTGCTCATTGTAGTTATCCACACCAAAACCCAGGGTCGTCAGCGAAATTCCGCTTTGGCGTTTATCCACAGCCATTTGCTTGAGGCTGTCGAAGTCGCTGACGCCGACATTGAAGTCGCCATCGGTGGCCAAGAGGATGCGGTTGATGCCTTTGGGGATGAAAGCTTGCTGTGCCATTTGGTAGGCCAATTCGATACCGGAAGCACCAGCGGTCGAACCGCCGGCAGTCAATTGTTCAATGGCTGTACGAATTTTCGCTTTCTCCCGTCCGGAAGTAGGCTCCAGCACCACTCTCGATTCGCCGGCATACACCACCAAAGACACGCGATCTTGATCGCGCAACTGATCGACCAACAATTTCAGCGTGCTTTTGACCATCGGCAGGCCTTCGCGGCGATCCATCGAGCCGGACACGTCGACCAGAAATACCAGATTGGCCGGGGCCAGTTCCGCCACGGCTCGGTCGGAGGCCTTGATGCCGATGCGCAGCAAGCGGGTGTGCGGGTTCCACGGTGAAGCGGCCAGTTCGGTGGTCACGCCGAAGGGCGAGCCATCACTGGGCAGCGCGTAGTCGTAGGGGAAGTAATTGACCAGTTCCTCCAGCCTCACCGCGCCTTCCGGCGGCAGTCGGCCCTGATTGAGCAAGCGGCGGACGTTGGCATAAGCGCCCGTATCGACGTCGGCACTGAAAGTCGAAACCGGCGTCTCGGCGACGCTGTGGATCGGGTTATCAGCCAACGTCTGATACTGCTCGCGCTGCTCGTCGCGATAGCTCTGTGGATAACTTTCACTCAACGGCATCGGCGCGCTGCCCGCATTGGGCATCCTGTACAGCGCGCGTTTGGCCATTGAGCTGTCAGCCATCACGGCTTCCTGTTGAACCAGAACTTCAGGCTGCGCCGGCGCTGGCACAGCAGCGTTATCGGGCGTGGACGAAGCACCGCAACCGGCGAGTACCAGCAGCACAGCAACCGCAACAGGACGCAAAAAAGGAAGAGACATGGGGGCTGACCTCGGGATGAAATTGAGCATTCATCCACTGAGACGGGCAGCCCTTTCAGTTCGGGTTAAACGCCGCTAAAAATATTTTCAGCGGTGATAACGCCGCACCGCACTGCTGTTACGCAGCACATGGCCTTTGATTTTTTCCATCAGTTCGGCGCGAGTCAAACCGGCCGGCAAGGCGTCCGGGGCCAGATCCAGCGCGTATATCTGGATAATGTAATGGTGCGCGCTGTCGCCCACTGGCGGGCACGGCCCCATGTAATGGGTGTTGCCCTTGCTGTTGGTGCCGCCGACACCTTCGAACGCGGATTTGGCGCCGACACCCGCTGCAATCTGGTGCGTGGTGGCTTTGATGCCGTAATGAATCCAGTGATCCACGCCCAGGCCTTTCTGGCCGTCCGGATCGTGCATGACGATCGCGTAACTCTGGGTGCCGGCAGGTCCTGCGTTCCAGCTCAGCGCCGGCGACTGGTTCTTGCCGCCGCAACCGGGCGCATCGCTGGCCGCTGCCGAGGTGAACAGGCGGTTATCGGAAACACCCGGGATGTTCAGGGTGAAACGCTCCTGGGCCTGCGCCGGAAACTGCACGCAAAGGGTGACAGCAAGGGCCGCCAGCCAGGGGTTGAGAGAGGTCAATCGGGTCATTCCGGGAGCACCTTGTGCAGTGGGGCCGTCGTCGGCTTGCAAACTATAGCTGTACCGTTCGTGCCGTGGCAGTGGCAAATGGCTGAACCTCGCACTACGACGCAAACTCACAAGAGAAATGCCTGCGAGGAAGTCGAACATGTCCCTGCACCGCGTCGCCCGTTTCGCCGATGTCCCTGAAGACCGTGGCCTGCAAGTTGAAATCGGCGACTGCAAGATTGTGCTGTTGCGCGCGAACGGCCAGTTACGTGCGTTTCAGGGCGAATGCCCACATGCCAGCGCGCCGCTGGCTGACGGAGCGTTGTGTCACGGACGCCTGATCTGCCCGTGGCACAAGGCTGAGTTTCGGGCGGAGGATGGCGCGTTATGCGAGCCACCGGCCCTCGACAGCCTCAAGCGATATCCACTGGAGCTGCGTGGCGAAGAGGTTTGGGTCGACGATCAACCGTTGCCCGACCCGCATACGCCTCCGGCGGATGATTCGCGTACGTTTGTGATTGTCGGCGCCGGCGCAGCAGGTACGGCATGCGCGGCGGCGTTGCGGGAGAAGGGTTTCGGTGGCCGTATCGTGATGATCGATCGCGAGCCGGAGGCGGGTTACGACCGTACGGTGCTGAGCAAATTTGTCCTCGCCGGGGACATGCCCCCGCGAGAAATACCGCCGTTGCGTGAAGATGACTTCTATAAAGAGCAGCGCATTGAACGCCAACGAGGTGAAATCAGCTCAATCAATGCCTCGGCCAAATCCCTTCACCTCGAAGACGGCCAGTCGCTGCGTTACGACGCGGCGGTGCTCGCCACTGGCGGCGAGCCCAATCCGCTGGATTTACCCGGCGCAGATCTTCCACAGGTATTCGTGCTGCGCTCAAAAGCTCAGGCAGAACGGATCATGAACACTGCCAGACCGGAACAACGTGCAGTGATCATCGGCGACAGCTTCATCGCCCTCGAATGCGCCTCGGCCCTGCGCCAATACGGTCTCGACGTCACGGTGCTGGCTCGGCACGCAATTCCTTTCGCTGCCCAGTTCGGTGAGGCTGTGGGCAAGGCGATCCGCGCGCTGCACGAACAGAACGGCGTGAAATTCATTACCGAGCACGCAGCCACCGAAATCATCGGCGATGGCAAAGTCGAGACAGTATTGCTGGACAATGGCCTGCGTCTTTCGGCGGATCTGGTGCTGGCCGGGGTCGGCGTGCATCCGGCCACCGAAGCTTTTGCGTCACTGCCGAGGGAAAAAGATCAGTCATTGCGCGTCGATGACGGCATGCGTGTCACCGAAGGCCTGTGGGCGATCGGCGACATCGCCACCTTCCCGCTCCACGGCCAGCCGCAACGCATCGAGCACTGGCGCCTGGCTCAGCAACACGCACGAATCGCCGCTGCCAACATGCTCGGTGGCGACGAACATTACCTCGATGTGCCGTTCTTCTGGACCTGGCACTTCGGCAAGAACTACGACTACCTCGGCCACGCCGAACATTGGGATGAAGTGCAGTTTCATGGCGAGCCCGAACAACCGCCGTTCATTGGCCTGTTCGGTAGAAACGGTGTACTGGTCGCCGCTGTGGCTTGCGAGAAGGAACGGGCGATGGCGCTGCTGGCCGAGCGCATGAAGCAACCTCTGCCAATGGAAGAGGCTTGGGAACTGATCCGCGCTTAGCGGCCGATTGATCGTTCCCACGCTCCTGCGTGGGAATGCAGCCCGTGACGCTCCGCGTCACTGGACGCGGAGCGTCCCAAGAGGCATTCCCACGCAGAGCGTGGGAACGATCAAAGCCGGGTAAGGGGTTCGCGATTATCGTCATCCTCGGCATGCAGAAAGATCACCCGTGGATGCTCCAGCGGTGCCAGCGGCGGTGGCAATTCTTCCTGCTGCACCGGCCAGAAATGCGTCACCACATGGCTGATGTCGCCTTCCTGATCGTTGTGAATGGTCATCACCCCGGGCGTGCGCAGTTTCTGCAAGCGGTCATCGCAAAGCTTGAAACTCTTGCTCAAGCCTTCATCGTCGATCACCGGCGACGGCAAGCGGCGCTGGGCAAAACTGCGACTTTTGCGCTGCTGATAACGCGCCCAGGAAATCAGAATCACCGCGTTGACCAAGGCAATCCACAGATAAATCTGCAGGGTGCCCAGCGCGTCGAACGCCGAGTGATCGATGCGAGGCCCACCCGCATAGGTTTCAATCAATGGCCATAGCCCACGGATCAGCAAGAACAACAGCCCCACCCACGCCACTACGGTAAGCACCACATCGACCACGACCAGAAAAGGCCGTTGGCGGGTCCGGATGATTTTCATTTGATGACCTCCTCTTCGTCGTCGCCGATCGGTTTGATGCCCCGATCAGGACTGACCCAACGCGCGCGTTTCTGATGTTGGCCGAACAGCACTTTCGGGAAGCTGACCAGCGTCGTCAGCAAACTGACAAACCAGAACGCGATCGGGTACCAGACCACCCAGAACATGGTCTTGCCCAAACCTGGCTCGTAGCGACGGTCGATGATGATGCTGACGGCGAACTGCACCAGACAGACGAACGCCAGCAACAGCCCGGTGAACGCCGGTGGCATCAAGTGATCCACCGCGATGGCCTCCGGCATGACCACGAACTTGCCGACGCCCCAGAAAATTACCGACAGCAGGAAGGTGAATGCCCAACCGGTCGACAGGCAGTATTCAAACAGCAGCGGCCACAGATAACGATGGCGGTACTGCCAAATGCCACGGATGTTTTTGAACAGCACTTCGGCGCCGCCCTGCGCCCAGCGCAAACGCTGCTTCCACAAACCACCGAGCGTTTCCGGCATCAGGATCCAGCACAGCGCGCGCGGCTCGTAGAAGATGCTCCAGTGATCGAGTTGCAGCTTCCAGCTGATGTCGATGTCTTCAGTGATCATGTCCGGGCTCCAGTAACCGACGCGGTTCAGCGCGCTACGGCGGAACGCGACGATTACGCCGGAGACGGTAAAGATCCGCCCGAACACCCGTTGCGTGCGTTTAATGAGCCCGATGATCGAGGAGAACTCGCCGACCTGCACCCGCCCGACCAGCGTCGAACGCGTACGAATCCGTGGGTTGCCGGTCACTGCGCCGAGGCGTGCGTTATCCAGCATCGGTGCAACCAGATACGCCGCGGTGTTCGGCGCCAGCAGTGCGTCACCGTCGATGCACACCAGATATTCACTGCGCGCCGCGATGGCACCCATGCGCAATGCGACGGCTTTGCCCTGGTTTTCCGCCAGATGCAGCACGCGCAAACGTGGATCTTCCTTGGCCAGCGCATCGAGCACTTCGGCGGTGTTGTCCTTGGAGCCGTCGTTGATCGCGATGACTTCGATGTTCGGGTAATGCTGGGCCAGCGCCGCGTGGATGGTGTCGGCGGCGTTGTCGCCTTCGTTGTAGCAAGGGATCAGGATCGAGATCAGCGGCTCGCCTTCCAGTGGTGGCGGTAGCGTGTCGTCCTGCCACGGCCAGTGGCGCTCCCAGTGCAGCCAGAAATACAGGCCGCCGGCAATCCACAACCCGGACATGAACAGCGGGTAGAAGAACACGAAGTCCATCAGGAACTGCCCGGTCACCAGGAAGATCAGGCCCAGCGGCACGCCGAGGACGAGCGCCAGAACAAGCAGGGCTAACAGTCTATCCAGCATGTTATGGATTCCATTTGTTGGAGAGCGCAGGCCTTACGGTTTTCAGGTCCGGCAGGTTGTCGAGGAAGTTGTCCGGGTAGTAGCCGAAACTGGTCGCGCCTTGGCGCTTGAGGCGGCTCATCCAGTCCGCCAGATGCGCGCCGTCGATATCGGCCTGATCCTTTTTCGTCCAGTCGCGGGCCTGCAATTCGAACACCGTGCGGTTCAGGGCTCCGGGGCGCTTGCTGACGGTTTGCACCAAGGTTTCCAGCCACGGGCCGGACTCGGCCTGGGTCTGTTTTTCCATGAGCGGCATGGCCATCGGTGCGGTCCAGTCGTAGGTTTGCAGGAAGTCGTCGAGGTTCTGTGCGTACCAGGCTTCGCTCTCGGGATTGAGCATCGGCTCGGCGAAAATATTACGCGCGGTCATAACCTGCGGGCCACGGATGGCGCGGACTTTGGCGGTCAACTCGTTGGTGAAATCGATGAGGTATCTGCTCTTGAACCGCGTCCAGCGCTGCATCGCTGCCGGGTCATCGCGCAACGCGGCAATCGAGCCGGGCAAACCTTGGGCAGCGTATGCTTTCAAGGCTTCAGGGCTGGCGTCTTCGAAATCCGAAAGCAGCGCATCGTCGTGATAGAGGATGCCGTCGACCGAGGTCAGGCGCGCCACGTCCTCGTATATTTCACCGATAATCCGCCGCACCTCGGGATCGAACGGCGAAAGGCGTGTGTACTGATCCGGATCGACAGCGGTTGTACCGGTTTTCGGGTCCCAGCGGGTGACACGTGGCAGTTTCGAATCGAGGCCGAAACTCAGCACCGGCATCCACGCAAACACCTTCACATTGGCGCGAGTGCGCAGCTGCCAGGCAACGCGGTCGAAAATGTCGGCACGTACCGGCAAGTGACGGTTGGGGAAGTACAGCGAGTGCACCAGACCATCGCCCTGCGGATCGGCAAAGGCTTGCAGGAACACCGTGTTGGCGCCCATGTCGGCCATGCGCTGCACCAGTTTGCCGAGGTTGATGTCCTGTTGCGCCGGGTCGGGGTCGTAGACGTTGTCCAGATCAACGTGCACCACACGCATGACGAAATCCGACTGCACGTCGACGATGCTATTGGAGAAAACCTCGCCATCGGGATCGGAGGAAACCAGGAAGCGCGGGCTGCTCATCAGGTTGTCGAGGGCATCGAGACCGTCGTCGAGGGTCAGGGCCATTTCGTAGCCCTGCTCGCCCACCACGGTCAGCGAAGTACCGTCCGCCGCACCATACGGCCAGACCCAGACCCGCGGCTTCTTGCCGGTGACCTTGCGGATTTTTTCCGAGATGTTGTTTACGTCGACACGAATCCGAGCCTGAAAATCGGCCTCGGATTCATAGCGTTTGGTCACTGGATCGTAGCGCCGGGTCGCCGCGGCAGGCTGCATGTTGCCTTGCGGATTGGCCAGAATCCCTTTGTGGTTGGCGTCGGTGTGCGCGGCGATTTCCACCAGACCCGATTGCGAGATTTCACGCACCTGATCCCAGGTCAGGAAGTCGGAACGCGCACGCGGGGCGCCAGCAAAATCCACCGGTTGATTGCGCGGCGTGTCGATCCAGACGCCGACCGGGGCCAGCAAGGCGTGCCAGTTGTAGGCGCGCAGCACCGGCAGCACGCGGGTATAGAAGCTCGCATAACCGTCGTCGAAGCTGAGCAGAATCGCCTTCGCCGGCAGCTCCGGGCCGCCCTTGCGCGCAGCCATGATCTGGTCGACGGTGACCGGTTTGTAGCCGTTCTCACGCAGCCAGGCGAGCTGTTCGATCATGCGCTCGGTGCGCACCGCGACCACCGCCTGATCGGGATCACGGTCTTCAACATCGTGATAGGCGATGCCGAGCACGTGGTTTTTCGGCCACGGTTTTTCGCTGGCCGCCAGCGGACGCTCGGACGGCGGCGCGAAGGCCGGAGCTTGCTGGGCGCAGGCGCTGATCAGCAGCGCTCCCAGCAGAAGGATGAAACGCGAAATCAAAGGCATCTTCAAACTCTTCTAGAAGCGGAAAGTGAGGTCGACGAGCAGACGCAGATCGGTCTCCCGATCACCGTCGTAAGGCCGGTTGATCACACTGAACAAACCGCCCACCTCGAATACGTCGTTCCAGGCATAACGCTGGCCGTAACCGAGCAAGGCCATGCCGCCAGTGCCGTGATCACGTTGGCTGTACGTGCCCGCGCCGGCCTGGAACTGCTGGCTCCAAGAGGTTTCGTAGCGGTGGTAGAGCACGTGATTGACGTTGACCAGCGGCATCACGCTGAAATCGGATTTGGGGTTGAAGTACGGCACGTCATCGGACTTGGAGTTGTGGCTGGTGCCGACTTCCAGTCCTGCATCGACCTGCACGTTCGGCGCGCTGTAGACGCCCTCACGGCCGGTAAGCAAGGCTTCGACGCGGTTGTTGCCGTCACTGAAGTGCGATGGGCTGACCGACAGACGCCACTCGCGACTTTCATTGGCGCGCCAGCGGATGAAACCGCTGCCGCCATTGGCCTTGATGTCGCTGTTGAGCGCGCGCAATGGCGTCTCGGCCGACAGGTATTCGAGGCTGCCGCCGTACTGCCAGTGGTCATTGATGTCGCGGGCGATCGCCAGACGCGCGCCCTGTTTGTCGCCGAACCCGTAAGAGTGGTTGGAGACTTCCGCTTCAAGGGTCATGTCGCGGGTGCGCCGCTCCAGGCCAACGCGCTGGAAGCGGTGGTGCCCGGTGCCTTCGGCGAAGTCGCCGGTGGCATAACCGGCCCCGGCGAACACTCGCCAGTCTTCATTGATCGGCGGGCTGTACAGGGTAGTCTGGATGCCGAAATCGCGGCTACCGCTGACGGCTCCGGCATCGCCGCTGCCGCCACCATTGGCCTTGCCGCCGTAGGCTTCGACACGCAGTTCGGACATGTCATGCACTTCGCGCTCGCGCGCTGCTCGCTGGACCTGACGGTTATCAGGAAAACGCGCGACCACGTCATCGGTCAGCGCATCCATCTGCCGCCATTCCTGCAGCGTCATCGCCGTGCGCGCCTGCGCGACTTCCAGGCCCATGCCGCGCGGCACCATGCTCTCGGTTTCCTTGAGCTGGAGTTCCGCACGGCGCGGCCATTGCCGCGCCAGATACAGGTCGGCCTGGGCCAGACGCAAGCCGACATTGCCGGGGGCCTGATCGACCAGCGTCTGCAAGCGCTCTTCGCTGTGGGGCAAATCGGAACCATAGGTCCCGGCCTGCGCAGCCAACTGCTGGGCGTCCATCCATTCATGGTTGGGGTTGCCGATGGGCAAACCTTTGAGTTCGACACGCGGACGCTGAGACTTGGCGGCGTCCTCGGCGACTTTGCGCGCTTCATCGGCGCGGTCGCTTTCCAACAACGCGTAGTACAGCGCGGTGCTGTCTTCGAGGCGATCACCGACATCGGCGTCCGGCGCCGAAAGCACTTGGCGATACAAGCCCGTGGCGATTTCCGGTTCACGCTGATCCAGATACGACGCCGCCACCCAGCGCAGGGCGTAAGTCGGAATCTTCACGCCTTCGGCTTGCAGCTTCTGGTACTCAGTGATGACGTCTGCCGTGCGTACCCGGGCCTTGAGCGCACCCATGCGGTCGATGCGCCAGCGGGTCACGTCATCCTGAGCGCTGGCGTCCGGCGTCCAGGTAGCGATCAGCTTGTCGTAGTCGGCCAGCGCGCGATCGGCGATGACGTAGCGTTCTTTTTCGCTGCGCGTAGCAAGTTCGGCGAGGCGCACGCGCTCGGCGGCCAGATCGCCTTCGAGGCGACGCAACGTGAGCGGATCAATCAGACCCGGACGTTGATTGGCCAGACGCAGCGCTGGCTCCGGCAGACGCGCCTTTTGCAGGGCAACCACGTATTCACGAGCGACGTCCGGTTTGTTGCCGGCGCGTTTGAAGGCTTGATCGTATTCGAACAGGGCGTCGTACTGTTTGCCGGCGCGGGTCAACGCGTAGCCCAGCGCCAGACGGCGGGAAGGATCATCAGGTTTGGCCGCCACCAGCGCTTTGGCGCGGGTCACCGCTTCGTCGGGCTTACCGGCATCAGCCTGAGTCAGGGCCAGGCCCAGTTGCAGATCGGCGTTATCCGGCTCCAGCGCCAGAGCCTTGTTGTAGACCTGAGTGGCTTGATCCCAGCGCTTGAGGTTGCGGTAGGCGCGCGCAGTGGCGGTCAGCGCCTGAACCGGCAGCACGCGGTCGCGGCCCTGGGTTTCATAGACCTGCACCACTTCGGCGTCGAGTCCGGCCCAACTGGCGATTTGCAGGTGATCGCTGATCTGCCCGGTGGTCGACTGGCCGGGTGGCACCTGACGCAAAACCGTTAGCGCCGGCGTGGTTTGCCCGGCACGGGCGTCGCGCACCATCTGATCGTAGGGTGTGTCGGCAAACGCCAGCGCCGGCCAGAGCAACTGGCTGCACAGCGCGACTCGAAACAAAGGGCGTAAACCACGATGTAATACAGGAACATCAATACGCGGCATTCGTCAGCATCCTTACATGGCCAGCCGGGTCGCAATGCCCTCCTTGCCCTTTCGTAACGGTGGCCGCCCATGCACATGCAACGGCCAAGCTTAGTCAGGCAGTCTTGCACGCAAGCGTGGACCAGTATCCGGAACACAATAATTGTTCAGAATCGTGCTCCGGAAACGCCAAAAACCCGAACGCCAGACAGCAAAACGCCCGGCGTCTGTTCAACACAGAGGCCGGGCGTTGCTATTAAGAGCGCAGGATTACTGCACTTGCGTGACGCCTGCGAACTTGCTCATCAGGAAGCCGACGAACTGCTCAACGGTCATCTTCTGGCCGTTGAATTCGACCTGATTGGCGGCGTAATGCAGCTTGGTCACGACGTTGGTGCCGTCGACGACGGCCAACTGCGAACCGACGGCCATGCCGGCGAACATGTCGGCCGCTTCCTTGGATTGATCGACGATGGCTTTGGCATCGGTCTGACCGTCGAGTTGCGCCTGCACGCTGAGCAGATCGACCAGCATTGGCTTGGACACCTGGATATTCAGGTCGAGCAACGCGATCAGTTGTTTGCCCAACTGATCCGGCGGCAGATCCATCGATTGCGGCTTGGTCAGGTCGATCACCAGATTGGCCTTGCTCTCACCGTTGGCGGTATTGAACGAGAGGTTTTCCAGCGCAAACTGTGGGCCGGCAGCCAGCAGTTTTTGCAGATCGGCTTTGACTTGCGCGCTTTCAGCTTCGGTCAGGTTCAGCTCAGGTGCCGGCAGGCCAGCGGCGGCGGCTTCAGCGGCGGCTTTTTCGTAAGGCTGCAATTTGGTCTGGTAAATCTGCATCAGCGACATGGTCGACGGGATGTCGAGGTTTTTCAGGCTCATGGCCATATTGGCCGAGCCGATTTTCTTGTCATTGAGGCTGACTTCGCCAACCTTATAGTCCGCACGGCCGGACGCATTGCTGCCGTTTTCTTCGGTGAGGTTCTTCATTTCGAAGTTCTTCACGCCGAGCACCGATTGCTTGGTGCCGAAGGTGGTTTTGCTGTTGGTCAGCACCAGGGTGTTTTCCCCGGTGTAGTAGCCATAGCTGCTCTTGGCGAGGTTGCTGGCCAGGGTTAGACCGTTGAGTTCGACCTGCACCGGCGCCTGATCTTCAGCCACCGTAACCAGTTTCAGGTTGTCCATGTAGCCGTCCGCCTTGACCTTCTGCGCTTTGGCGTTGGCGGAGATGTTCATGGTCAGGCCGGAGAACTTCAGGCTCGACTGCTCATCCAGTGCGGTTTCGAACGGCAGCAGGTCGAGGGTGCTGGTGGTGGATTCGTCGTAGCCGAGGCTGGTCACGCCTTTGAGCGGCGCGGCGCCCTTGGTGGCGGCGAACCACTTCTCGGTGGCCGGACTTTTTTCCAGCTCGTAGTTGCTGGTGGCCATCACCGGCAGCCATTTCAGCGAAACCAGACGCGAGAATGGCAGCGGGCCATGTTCGATGTGGTCGACGAACAGCAGTTCGACCGGCGCATCACCGAACATCTCGCCTTCACCTTTGAGGCGGTAGTGCGCGGTGCTGGTGAAGGTGTGGCGCTCCAGCGACACCAGTTCCAGCGACGCGGTGCCGTTGGAGCCGGCCATCGCGGTTTGCAGCTCTTGGTTGGCGTTGGTGACGGCGTTGTTCAGCACGCCTTCGATCTTGGTCCCGGTGTACCAGGCCCCGCCTGCACTGATCGCGCCGATGGCAACAACAATTCCGAGAAGCACGCCTGCTGATTTATTCATGAATGACCTGATCGATTTCCGTGGCTGTGAGTGTGGTCGTCTTCCCTGAACCCGTGACCGGGTCGCGGCTCGACTGCGCTGAATTCAGCGGTGGAGATTAGCACCGGGCGCGTGAGCTGGCCCAATGTTTAAAGGTTAAAGAGTGTCTATGGACACTCGGGAAAGCAAAAAGATCGCAGCCTGCGGCAGCTCCTACAGAGAAACGCGTTCCAATGTAGGAGCTGCCGCAGGCTGCGATCTTTCGCTGTTCAGGAATACTGAACCTCAATCTCATCCAGTTGATGATCAAAGCTTTTCAGCCGGGCGGTCCAGGTGTACACCAGCACTTCAAAATCCCGATCGATCACCGCCCCGCCCGGCCCGTCCGCGCGCGGATCGCAGAAATCCAGTTGATAACGCTCGCGGGCCATGGCTGTAGCGACATCGGACAATTCCCGGGCATTGTTGAGCCAGTGCCAGCCCTCGCCATCAATCTGCTTGTCGAGTTCCAGACACTGCTTTTTCAGCGCTTCGAGACTTTTTTCCAATGGCGTGCCGGTGAGTTCGCCCATGACTTCGGCGAAGGTCCGCCCGGGTTGCCAGTAGCTACCCCAGAAATACCGGTCGAACACCGTTTCGACTCGGCGCAGGGCGACTTTGGTGTCCCAGATCAGCACCAGGGTTTTGCCCTGTTCGAGCTGGCGTTTCTTGACCCGCTGCACCTGAACCGAGGCCCAAGCCACGACCACAATTGCCATGACCGCAATCAGCGCGACGGCGCTGTCGAGGAAAACCATGGCCTTGTCGATCTGGTGGGCCAGCATGATGCCGTAGAAATAAGTGGCCGAGAGCAGCACCAACGCTACCAGGGCGCACCAGAAGCCGAGAGCGTAAGGGTTTTTCATTATTGGTTTCCCCTAGACCAGCGCTAGCAATGTGCGCTGAAGGGGCGCTTTGCACGGGGCGCCCCTTCAACACTTCAAAGCATAGCAACGGCCTCAGGGTTTGCTGGGGCTTGCAGCGTGCGTTCGTCCGCTTTCCCAGCCGCCGCCCAAGGCGAGGAACAAATCGATCTGGCTCATCGCAACCTGGGTGTTGGCGGCGGCCAGTTGTGCGGTGACATCGGTGTAGGTGCGCGTTGCTTGTAGATCAGCGAGGAACGACTCGCGACCGGCCTGGAAGAAGCGGTGGGTCTGGTCGGCCGCCAGCTTTGCCGACTGCTCGGCGTCGGCCAGTGCGTCGCGACGTTGCAGCAATGCGCTGTACTGGGCCAGACCGGTCTGGGTTTCGCGAATGGCGTTGAGCACCACGCCGTCGAAGTGCGCCAGTGCGCCTTGGGTCGCCGCTTCTGCCTCGCGGATTCGCGCACGAGCGCCGTTGGTCGGCACCTTCCAGCTCAGCGACGGGCCGAAGCCCCAACGGTTGGTCGACGGATCACCCAAGTCATCGATGAGACCAACAGTGCCGATGGTCGCGCCGATACTGATGTCCGGATACAACTCGCCAGTGGCGACGCCGATCCCGGCGGTCGAAGCGGCCAGACGACGTTCGGCCTGACGAATGTCCGGGCGACGCTTGAGCAGCGCAGCGCCATCGCCGACTGGCACCAATTGGGCGATTTTCGGCAACTCGGCGCAGGTCGCGGTACCGGCCGGCAATTGATCGACCGGTTTTGCCAGCAGCATAGACAGACGGAACAGCCCGGCCTGACGCGCGGCTTCATAACGCGGCAAGTCGGCGCGCAGGGATTTGAACTGGGTTTGCGAACGGGTGACCTGGGTTTCGTCACCACGACCGGCGTCACGCAGTCGCTGGATCAGCGTGGTGCTTTGCGATTGCAGGTCGAGAGAATGCTGAGCGATTTCGCGCTCTTCGTTGGCCGCGCAGACTTGGGTGTAAGCACGAACCACGTCCGCCACCAAGGTGATCCGCGCCGTGTCTGCCGCGGCCTGGGTCGCGTCGGCATTGGCCTTCGCGCCTTCGATGCCACGCTGCAAGGTGCCCCACAGATCGAACTGATAAGAAGCACTGATGCCGATGTCGCCGACGTTATCGACCGGGACTTTTTCCGGCAGCAAGAATGCCTGACCAGACTCTTGCAAACGCTGCGCGCCCATCTTCACACCTGCGCTCCAGCCGCCCGCTGCTTCGGCCTCATCGACCTGAGCTCGAGCCCGTTGCAGGTTCGCCGCCGCGACGCGCAAATCGGTGTTGGAGGCCATGGCCTGCTGCACCAGTTGATCCAGCCGCGCATCCTTATAAAGACGCCACCAATCCGCCGGCACCGGCGCCGAGACGACCGGTTTTCCGGCAACCGCCAGTTCGCCCTGAAAATCCTTGCGCTGAACCGCCGCATCCTCCGGCACCTGATAGTCCGGCCCGACCATCTGACAGGCCGAGAGCATCACGCCCAACCCGGCGATCATCAGCGCCCGGTTCATTGCACGGGCTCCTGCTTGCGGTCGTTGCGTGGCTGATCGTCGATGATCGAAACGGTGGCGGTACGCCCGGCGATCATGCGGAAATCTTCCGGTACATCGTCAAAGGCAATCCGCACCGGAATCCGCTGCGCCAGCCGCACCCAGCTGAATGCCGGGTTAACGTTCGGCAGCAAGTTGCTGCCGCTGCTGCGGTCGCGGTCTTCGATACCGGCGACGATGCTTTCAACATGCCCGCGCAGTTTGGCGCGGTCGCCGATTACGCGAATATCCACCGACTGGCCGACATGAATGCCGTCGAGTTTGGTCTCTTCGAAATAGCCGTCGATGTGGAACGAATTGCTATCGACCACCGACAACACCGGACGCCCGGCGGTGACGAATTCCTGCGGACGCGGCGCGCGGTCGTTGACGTAGCCGTCGACCGGGCTGCGGATTACCGAGCGGTCGAGGTTGAGCTGCGCACTGTCCACAGTGACCATGGCTTCGGCCAGTGCCGATTGCGCGCGGGCGACCTTCGACTGGCTTTCTTCCAGTTGCTCGGCCGGCACCAGGTTACCGAGGCCACGGTTACGCTTGGCTTCGCGCTGGGCTTGAGCGAGGGTTTCTTCGCGATCAGCGACGGCCGCCTTGGCCTGACGCAGGGCCAGTTTGAAACGGTCCTGATCGATGCTGAACAGCACCTGGCCGCGCTTGATCAACTGGTTGTCTTTCACTTCAACCTGTTGGATCAACCCGGAGACGTCCGGGGCGATCTGGATGATGTCGGCGCGAATATGGCCGTCACGGGTCCACGGCGCGAACATGTAATACATCACCATGCGCCAGACGAGGACAACGGCAAAAGTCACGATCAGCAGGGTCAGTACCACGCGACCGATGGTCAAAAACGGTTTTTTCATGTCATCAGGTATCGACTGAGTGAGTCCACGCCGTACAGAAGCACGGCATAGAGGGCCACGTTGAACAATGCCCGGTGCCAGACCAGACGGTAAAAGTGCACGCGCCTAAGCACGGCATGCACCAGCAAAAACAGCACATAAGTGATGCCCATCAACACCAGCAAGGTCGGCAGGAAAATGCCGCTGATGTCCAGATCACCGATCATAGGGGCGCTCCATCGGGCAGCGGTTCTTCGGAGTCGGCACTGGAGACGAATTCGACGCCGGGCAACAGCGCCAGACGCAAACCGCTCAAGGCGTGCAACAGGTTCAGACGGGTTTCATCGTCGCCGTGTCCATTGAGTGCGCGACGAGTGCGATCCAGGGTCATCAGCAACGGGGCCGGCGCCGGCAAGCGTTCGCCGGCCTTGAGGCAGGCGCGGAAATACTCGCCGACTTCACTGACCACTTGCTGCAACAGCGCGTTCGGCGCGCCGGTCACCCGTGGGGTGTAGGCGAGCAAATCGAGCAGGTTCAGGCCGACACGCACTTCGCGCATGGCGATGCCGGTGTCCTGGCCGGTGAGGGCCAGACGCGGCAGGTGCTGCATCAGTCGATCAAGCAACTGCACGCCCAATTTGCGGTGTTCGGCAAGGTTGGCCGGCTCGGTCATGCGGACGATGTCTTTCCAACTGAAGCGGGTCAGGCGTTTGGCCGCCAGTTCGGCGCCGAACGGACGCGCCACCAGCGTCCAGATAAACGCGAACAACAGCCCTAACGGACCCGCCAGGTTGGAGTTCACGAAGGCAAAAAAGTCCGCGTCGTAAGCGCCCTGAATACTGATGAACGAGGAGGTGTTGACCAGCGTCAGCAGCATGCCGAGGAAAAACCGCGGCTGTACAGTCAATGTGCCGACGCAGATGAACGGGATGGAAAACGCCAGCACCAGCATCGGGAAATCATGCAAGTTGGGCAGAATCAAAAACAGATAAAGGCTGGCGAACAACACCGACATGCCGGTCCAGAAAAAGAACCGGTAAATCTGCGGTGCCGGGTCGTCCATCGAGGCGAAGAAGCTACAGGCCACCGCGGCGAGAATCACCGCGCTGCCGCCGTCCGGCCAGCCGAGCAGAATCCACAGCACCGAGGCGGTGATGATCGCCAGAACGGTCGAGGCCGCCGAGTAGAGCATCAGCCCACGATCAATGAACGGCGTCAGACGACCGAGGCGCCAGTGACGGTAGACCGCGCGCCAGCTGTCCTGGCGCTCGCAGAGAATCGCGTCCTGCAGACTGCGGCAGTCCTGCCATAAATCGATGAATTCGCCGAGGCGATAAATCGAGTTGGAGAACAGCAGTTGTTTGCGGTCTTGCAGTGCTTCGACGCTCGGTTGCAGGGCTTCGAGCTGATCTTTCAGCGCTTGCCAGCGGTCGAGATCGGCGTCCTGATGAGCGAGCCATTCGCGGGTTGCGGCCAGCAGCGGTGCGAACTTTTCCACCAGTTCCGGCGTGCGCCGTTCAAGGGCGTAGAGCGAATCTTCCAGCGCATCTATCACCGGTAATAGATGAATCATTCGCCCGCGCAGTTCTTTGGTGTTGCGCACGGTTTGCGGTAGTGCGCCTTCGTGGGGCAACTGGCCGATCATCAATTCGAGACTGTTGAAGTTGGCAACCATGGCCATGCGCAGCGCAGTGACTTCTTCGGGCTGCACGTCGCGGCTGAGGAATTTCAGGCTATAGGTCGTTGCGTCGGCGAACCACTTGCTCACGGCATCGTTGAACACCGGCGCCAGACGACGCGGCCAGAACATCGCGCCGACCACGGCGGCAACGGCGATGCCGAGGAAAATCTCTTCGGTGCGCGCCTCTGCTACGTCCCACACCGCCAGCGGGTTATCCACCACCGGCAAGGCGATCAGCGGCAGGGTGTAACCGGCGAGCATCAATGCGTAGTTGTTGGCCGTGCGCAGTTGCAGGGACAGGAACAGCAAAATGCCCGTCCACAGCGCGATGACCACCACCAGTACATACGGGCTCTGCACGAACATCGGCACGAAAAAAACCGCCGCCGCGGCACCGAGAAAAGTCCCGATGGCGCGGTACAAGGCCTTGGAACTGGTCGGGCCGAGAAACGGGCTGGAGACGATATACACCGTGGCCATCGCCCAATACGGACGCGGCATTTGCATGAGCAAGGCGATGTACAGCGCGATCATCGACGCTGCGAAAGTCCGCACCCCGTAGAACCAGTCGCGGGCCGGCGGAATGCCAGAGAAAAAACCGTTCAAGAATTGATCACCACAGGCGGATGGGCCGCCTCAAAAGCTCTGAGTACCCGAAGCGTAGCTTCCAGATCGCTTTGCTCGATGCCTTCGAGCACCTCGTGACGCAAGCGCACCAGTTCGATCTCGACCGCTTGCACCAGTTCACGACCGGTGTCGGTCAGGCTCAGGCATTTGGCCCGGCGATCCTGGGCATCTTCGGTGCGGCAGACGTAGCCGGAATGACACAACTGATCGAGCAGACGCACCAGCGACGGACTCTCCATCCCGGCCGCCTGCGCCACTTGCACCTGGCGCACGCCCTCGCCCAAACGGCCGATCATCAACAGCGGCACGGCGCAGGCTTCGGAGATTCCGTAGTTGACCAGCGTGGTCTGGCAGATCTTCCGCCAATGCCTGGCGGCCACCACCATGGCACTGCTGATGTTCATCTGGAGAGCGTCGAGTTCGTTCGGCACGGGGAAATGCACACTGTTAGTTTGCTAACTATCAATATCGCATTGGAGGGGAATTTCAGTCAAGTTTTGAAACAAATTGCTCCACTGGTCGCTCGCACAAACTGAAGCTTTCTAATTCATGTGATGACGATGTATATACCTCGTCAGTACCGAGAACCTTGAAGGAATCTGCAGATGTCAAAACAAGCCGTTTTTACAATGAAGCTTGAACCAGAGCTGCGTGAGCAGTTCATGGCGGAGGCAGAGGCCTCCCATCGCCCTGCTTCGCAGATCATGCGAGAAATGATGCGTCAGTTTGTTCGCACACAACAGGAAGCCCGAGAGTACGAAGCCTTCCTGCAACGAAAAGTCGACCTTGCAAGAGAATCGATGGCAGCCGGTGAAGGTGTGTCCAACGAGGAAGTTGAAGCACAATTCGCCGCCAGGCGCAGGCAGGTAGAAAATCAAGGATGAAGATTATCTGGAGTAAAAATGCCGTACAGGATCGCGAAAAAATCTGGGACTACCTTCACGCAAAAAATCCAGGCGCAGCGCTCGACATGGATCGCCGCTTCACCGAAGCGGCTTCGCGCCTATCCCAGAACCCCAAGATTGGCCCGGTCGGCATCATTGCTGGCACTCGCGAATTAATTCCCCATCCCAGCTACCGTCTTGTCTACCAGTCAGATCAGGATGTGATCTGGATTATGGCGCTGGTTCATACAGCACGGGCCTGGCCTTTTCCAACGTAGCGATTACCCCGCTCTCCCCTTGCGCAACATCACATTCAACTGATCCACCACCTCCGCCCAATCGGCGTCATCCAGAATCTCGTCACGCAAAAACTCCGCTTGGCTCTTCGTCCAGAAAAACGCATCAGCCAAATGCAAGTCGGGTTTGAGCGGGGAATGGGTGGCGATGAATTTGTCGATGTCGACCGGTTCGTCGGGGAGGCCGAGTTGTTTGAATAGTGATGGGAGGTTGTGTGTTGGGCTTTCCATTGATCAACTCCTTCAAAAATGGGCTGTGTGGAAGATTATTCGCGAGCAGGCTCGCTCCCACAGGGGAATGCGATCAACCTGTGGGAGCGAGCCTGCTCGCGAAGGCCTCAGTGCCGGCACCACAAAACCTAATCACTCAACTCCCGCACCTCGGCATGCGGCACCATTTTCAGAAACTCCGGCATGCTCATGTGCAGCAGGTAATTGTGGTTGCCCGCCTCCAGATAAATATCCTTTTGCCGCGTCAGCAACGGGTCGATGACCATGTCCAGGCCATAAGAGCCACCCAGCGGCGGTACCGCGCCGCGTTCGCAGTCGTCGAAGATGTGCGCCAGATTGCTTTCGCGGGTCAGTTGCCATTCGCCGCTGGTGCGTACCTTGCTCAGGTCCAGATGACGACTGGCCGGCAGCACGGCCATCAGGTAGTGCCCGTGGTGGTCGTCGAGGATGATCGATTTGGCCACGCGCTCGGCGGGCACCCCGGCGACTCGTGCGGTTTCCAGGCTGCTGGACGAGTGTCGGTGGGCGACGATGTCGTATTCGCAGTGCGCCCGGTTCAGGCTGCTCTGTACTTTTCTTGCCATGCGCATGATGCACCTCGGTGTTGCGCTGAACGGTGGTTGCCGTGTCTTTGAGTCTAGTTCGGCGAGGGGTTGGCGCAGAGAATTCCGCCCACTGGACACATCCGCACATTGATCAAAATTCAACCAGCGCAACCCTCAACTAGACTGTAAGAACCAGCCATGACGCTCGCGGAGGGTCACGTGAACAGCCGATGTTGTGCGCTTGCCTTGCTCCTGCTGATCAGCGGCTCAGCCCTCGCCGCTGACACCCCGTTGCCGCCGATGAGTCCGGCCGGTTTGTGGCTGATTACCTTGGGCATCGTCTTTCTGATCGCCGAAGCGGCGCTGCCCAATTACGGAGTGATCGGGCTGGGCGGCATCATCATGTTCGTCATCGGTGCGCTGATTCTGAGCAACGCCGAGTTGCCAGTGCCAATGATGATCGGCCTCGGTCTGATCAGCGCCCTGCTGTTGCTCGCGCTGCTGATTCGCGCCCTGAAAACCCGCCCCCGGCACGCGGTCAGTGGCGATGCCGGCCTGCTCGGCAGTGTCACCGCGATCACCACGGTGCAACCGGGCGATGCCCATAATGGCTGGGTGCAACTGCAAGGTGAGCGCTGGCAAGTGCTCAGCGCCACTCCGCTGCACACCGGGCAATCGGTGCGCGTGGTGGCGCGCAAGGGATTGTTGCTGCAAGTGGCCGCGACTGACGCGGCGCCACTCGGAGAGTGATCATGGGTCTGCAAATCGGTTTTGTTGCGCTGCTGTTACTGGTCATTGCCCTCGCCGGCTCGACGTTTCGCATCCTGCGCGAATACGAACGCGGCGTGGTGTTCCAACTCGGCCGCTTTTGGCAGGTCAAAGGCCCAGGCCTGATCCTGCTGATCCCGGTGGTCCAGCAAATGGTCCGGGTCGACCTGCGCACCGTGGTGCTCGATGTGCCGCCGCAGGACGTGATCACCCGCGACAACGTCTCGGTCAAGGTCAACGCCGTGCTGTATTTCCGCGTGCTCGATCCGCAGAAGGCGATTATTCAGGTTGAGGATTATCTTTCTGCCACCAGCCAACTGGCGCAAACCACCTTGCGCGCGGTGCTTGGCAAGCATGAACTGGATGAGCTGCTGGCCGAGCGCGAGCAGTTGAACATCGACATCCAGCAGGTACTCGACGCGCAGACCGACGCCTGGGGGATCAAGGTCGCCAACGTCGAAATCAAGCATGTCGATCTCAACGAATCGATGGTCCGCGCCATCGCCAAACAGGCGGAAGCCGAGCGCGAACGGCGGGCCAAGGTGATTCACGCCGAAGGCGAACTGCAAGCCTCGGAAAAACTCATGCAGGCAGCGGAAATGCTCGGTCGCCAGCCTGGCGCGATGCAGTTGCGCTATATGCAGACCTTGAGTTCGATTGCCGGGGACAAGAGTTCGACGATTGTCTTTCCGCTGCCGATTGAATTGCTCAAGGGCATGGCGGATTTGTCGGGGAAATCCTGACCCGCCTATTCACCCGAAGGTTTGGGCACGAACAAGCGTGCTTGCATCCCGCCCGCGTGGACTTCAGCGCTGGTCTGCCAGGTCGCAGGTAGCGGTGAGAACTCTTGTGGCTCATCGACGGTTCCGACCAGCCAGACCCGGCCTCCGGCTGGCAGCTCGGTCAGGCTGTTCAGATAGACATCACTCGTTACCAGCGTGCCGAACCCGTACTCATTTGGCCGCGTCGATTGGCCATCGGCGTTCGGTGGAGTGAAGAGGCGCACCTGCGCCCCGGTGCGATCGTAGTAGACGTAGCTCAGATACCAGAGCATGTCGCTGGTGACGATGCGGTCACCGGGAAGGAAATGCTGGTTGACGTACTTCACGACCGTGTCGAGTTGATCATGCGTGTCGACCGTGGCGTTGTTGTTTACGCCGACCAGTTCCACGGCGATCAGCGACACCAGCACTGCCAATGCCAACATCCGCACGCGGCTGTACAAACGGTCGATGGCCAACGCCGTCAGCATCGGCAAGCCAAGGGCATACGCCGTCAGATAACGCTCAATGAATACCGGCGTAATGAACGACACCAGATACACCAGCAATAGCGGCAGCCCGGTGTACAGCGCCAGCAGAACACTGCCGCGCGACACACTGCGATCGCGCATCACCGCGATGACTGCCAGCCCCAGCATCGCCAGCGGCAACGCCGCGAAAATCAGCCACGGCAAACTTTCACCGTCATCCTGAATCAACCATGACCAGATCATCGACGGCAGCGAACTCAACGTAACGGCAGGCTCCCAACCGACATCGCCACCGGCCTCAAGCTGCTGCATGTGCTGCGTCAAATCAAGCAGGTTGGGCAGCCAAGGCAGATACAAAATAACGATGGTCAGGTTCGCCAGCCACCAGTTCCAGCGCTGGATGTGCCGGAACCGGTAACCACGCTGTACGCGGATCGCAATCAGATAAAGCCAGTGACACAGCGCCGCGAGCACGGCGAAATAGTGGGTGTAGAGCGCCGCGCTCATCAGCAGCAGGTAATACACCAGATAGCGCTGGCGTTGCGGGCGGCGGATCCAGTAGACCAGCGCCAGGCTCGCGGCGAGCAGCAGCGCCCCGAGCAGCGCGTACATGCGCACTTCCTGGCTGTAGCGCACCGCGGTCGGCAACAGCGCCAGCAACACACCGGCGATGAACGCTGCGCGACGGGTGGCCAGGCGATCCACCAGCCACACGCCCAGCCCCACCGCCGCAATGCCGGCCAGCGCACTGAGAGAGCGGACCGCCAGAATGCCGTCCCCGAACAATTCGACCCAGCCATGCAGCAGCATGAAGTACAGCGGCGGATGCACATCGAATGCCGCGTGCTGCCAAATTTCACTCAGCGAATAGCGCCCCAGCAGCAGACTGGAACCTTCATCGCCCCAGATCGCAGCCGCGGTCAGATCATAAAAACGCACGAATGCGGCCAGTGCCAGGATCGGCCATAGCCAGTGATTTTTTATCCAGCGCACCCAGCGCAGGCTGCCGAACCAGGAGCCGGGCGCGGCAAACGGATCTTGCGTGTCGCCCATTGGCGTGACTCTGTTCGCCGCCATTGCTGCCTCTTGCCGCGCCGCAGCGCCACGAGAGTATGACGCGCCAACCTGCCCATCACTTTAGGTCAGCCACGGCAGAACCGTCGATGTCGGTTTGTGCTTTCACGACGCCCGGCGTCATTGCCGCCATTTGCCCTTCCGGGTAAACCGACTGCCATCCCCCGCCCAACGCCTTGTACAACCCGACCATCGCCAGCGAAACGCCGGTGGAACTCTCCACCCACTGTTCCTGCGTTGCCAGCAGCGCGCTTTGCACGGTGAGGACGTTGACGAAATCGACCACACCTTCGACGTATTGCTGTTGCGCGGTGCGCAGGGCGATCTGGTTCTGGCGGACGGCTTCGGCGAGGCTGTCGCGGCGGCGCTGGCTGGCGTTGTAGACGGTCAGTTGATCGTCGATTTCATGCCAGGCACGCAGCACGGTTTGCTGGTAGCCGATCGCCGCTTCCTGTTGTTGCGCTTCGCGCAGTTGCAGCATGCCGCGCAGGCGTCCGCCATCGAACAGCGGCAGACTGAATTGCGGGCCGATGCCGAAGGCGCGTGAACCCCACGAGCCAAAGTCGCTGAGTTGCATGGCTTGCGAGCCGAGGTTGCCCGACAGGGTGATGCGCGGATAGAAGTCGCCTTTGGCTACACCGATATTGGCGGTAGCAGCATGCAGGCGCGCTTCGGCCTGACGGATGTCCGGGCGGCGTTCGGCAAGTTGTGACGGCAGACCGATGGCGACTTGCAGCGGCGACTGCGGCACGGCGGCGTCTGTGGATAACTCCTTAGCCAATGCCTGTGGCGGTTCGCCCATCAGCAGGCTGATCGCGTTGATCAACTGCGATTGACGTTGCTCCAGCGCCGGCAATCGCGATTCGATCGCGGCGACTTGCGCGGCGGCTTCGGCGACGTCGAGGTCAGTCGCCACACCGTCGGCCAGACGCAGTTGCGAGAGCTTCAGGCTATGGCGGGCGACGTCGAGGTTCTGCTCGGTGACGGCGCGGGTGTTTTGTACACCGCGCAGCTGAATGTAGTTTTGCGCCGTGTCAGCGAGTACGGCCAATAACACCCCGCGACGGTCGTTTTCGGCGACTTCGAGGTTTGCATCGGCGGCTTCGGTTTCGCGACGTACGCGGCCCCAGAAATCCAGTTCCCATGAGGCGGAGAAACCGGCGTCCCACAGGTTGAAGGCGGAATCGCCGTTGTGTCCGGACGGGTCGTTCAGGCCCTCGCTGCTGTTGCGTTTGCGCGCGTAACTGCCCGTGGCGGCGGTGCTCGGATAACGGTCAGCGGTGATCACCTGGCGGGCGGCGCGGCTTTGCTGCAGACGGCTGCTGGCCAGTTGCAGGTCGAGGTTGCTCTGCACCGCACGCTGAGTGAGTGCGGAGAGTTGCGCGTCGTGGAAGACCTCCCACCATCGTTCGTTGAGGGGTTCGCTGACAGCTTGGCTGGGGGCTGACTTGGCCGGCTTAGTCCAGTCGGCGATTTGTGTGGCTTCGGGTTTCTGGAAGTCTGGGCCGACGGTGCAGGCGGTGAGGCTTGCTGTCACCAAGGCGCTGAAAATGAGTGGCTGCCACTGACCCCATCGCTGGCAAGCCAGCTCCCACAGGGATTGTGCAGGTTGTCCAAATTGTTCAGCCCCACCGACGGAACCTGTGGGAGCTGGCTTGCCAGCGATGAGGCCAGTTGAATTACCACCCATCATCGCTGGGTCACCTCACGCACGGATTTCTCGGAACTGCGCGTATCAATACTCGCCTCCACCGACATCCCCACGCGCAACCGCTCGGCGAGCGGCTGACCCGGTTCCAGCATGATCTTCACCGGAATCCGCTGCACCACCTTGGTGAAATTACCCGTGGCGTTATCCGGTTTCACCGCCGCAAAGGTCACGCCTGTGGCTGGCGCAATACTTTCCACGCGACCGCTCAAGGCTTCACCACCAAGGCTGTCGACGCGCACCTGCACCTCTTGCCCCGGCTGCACATCCGTCAGTTGCGTCTCCTGAAAATTCGCCACGACATAAGCCCGCTGCAACGGCACAACCGCGAGCAGCTTGCTGCCCGGCGTCACATAGGCGCCGACGCGCACGGCGCGCTCGCCGATCATGCCATCCTGCGGCGCGGTGATGCGCGTGTAGGAGAGTTCGAAACTGGCGATTTCCAGTGCCGCTTGCGCGTGTTTCAGACTGCCTTCGGCGGCGTCACGTTGAGCGGTGAGGATGTCGACTTGCTTGCGCTCTGCCGCCAGCTTCGCCGTGGCGGTGTCGAGATGAGCCGTGGCCTGATCGATGCGCGTGCGCGCCTGTTGCGCGTTTTGCACGGTGCCGGCTCCAACGCCCGCCAAGTGGTTATAGCGATTCAATTCCTGCTGGGCGAACGCCATTTCCGCCTTGGCCGAGACTACCGAGGCTTGCGCCTGAGCGATCACCGAAGTCTGGCGCTCCAGCGTCGCCTTGGCGTTCTGCAACTGCGCCCGCGCCACCAGAGTTTGCGCATCCGCCGCTTCAGCCGACGCACGCAAATCGCGATCATCGATCAGCGCCAGCAACTGCCCGGCTTTGACCTGCTGGTTGTCCTCCACCAAGACTTCCTTGATGAACCCGGCCACGCGCGGCACGATGAGCGTGTAGTCGGCGGAGACAAAGGCGTCGTTGGTGTTTTGCTGAGTACGTTTGCCAAACACGCCGGGCAGCGCCAGGTAAACCAGCACGCCGACCGCCAGTGCGGCGGCGATGGCCACCGCGAGTTTTTGCTTTGCTTGAGTCGTCATAAAAACCTTCTGTTTCAGTACAGCGATCAGGTCGGCGCGCGCGGCGGAAAGATCCGCGTCGGCAGCCAGAAAATCAGCAGGATCAACGCCACCGCGACGCCGGCCATGCACACATAGAGATCGGAAGAAGTCAGCACCACGGCCTGTTCGTGCAGGCGATGGGCGAGGCCCGGATCGCTGCGGTCGGCCAGCGGCGAATTGCCGAGGCTGTCGACCAGCATGGTCGAATGGAAATGCAGGCGCGCGGTGGTCAGCGCTTCGATCACCCCGGTAGCGACCACGGCCGCCAAGCCTTTCACCGTGTTGAACCACGCGGAGGCGAACGGCCCGTCTTGCGGCTGAATGCTGCCGGTGGACAACATCAACAGCGGCAACACCGACATCGGCTGACCGAAGATCTGCAGCCATTGCAGGACGTAGAAATTGTCGCGAATCCATTCTGAAGTCAGCAGCGATCCGCCCAGGCAGGACAGCGTCAACATGCTCAAACCCATGCCAAGCACCCAGCGGCAATCGACCCAGCGCAGGTTGCACAACGCTGCCACCAACGGCAGCGCAATCAGTTGCGGCAAAGCGGCGATCAGCATGATCGGTGCGGTCTGCGCCGGGCGATAACCCTGCACCTGCGCCAGATAACTCGACGGAATCAACACCACCGCCTGCAGAACTATCAGCACACCGGCCAGGGTCATCAAGGCGAACGACAGGTTGCGGATACCGAGCATCTGCAATTTGAAAAAGGGAATCGGCTGCGACCACTCGTTGATCAGAAACGCCACCAGCAGCAGCGAACCGGCGCCGAGCAATCCGCAGATCAGGCTCGACTCGAACCAGTCCAGCCGATTGCCCTGCAACAAACCGATCACCAACATGCAGATTGCCGGAAAGCCCAGCAGCAGGCCTTTCCAGTTGAACGATTTGAGGCGTTCCAAACGCAGCGGGTCCTGCGGAATACCCCACGCGACCATCGCCATGGCGATCAGAGAAGGCACGATGATTTGCCAGAACGTCCACTGCCAGCCGACGTATTCGGTCCACAAACCGGCCAGCGGCGTGCCGAGGCCGGGGCCGAATGTCGCCGTCAGTGCGTAGCCGGCCAGACCGTAGAGTTTGATATTCGCCGGCAAAAAGCGCAGGGCGACGGTCATCAGCATCGGTGGCAGCGCACCGCCGGCCAGCCCCTGCAAAGTGCGCATCAGCAGCAGACTTTCGTAGTCCGGTGCAAACGGGCACAGCACGCCAAGCAAGGTGAACAGGCTGATCGCGCAAAGGGTGAAGCGGCGCAGCGAGAAGGTCACCGAACACCACGGCGCGAAGGCCATGGCCGCGACCGAGGTGGCGGTGTAGCTGGCGACCAGCCAGGTGCCTTCGTCGTAACCGATGTGCAACCCGCCACGGATGTCGGCCAGGGCCACCTTGGTGACCATCTCGTTGAGGCCCGACACCAGCACCGCCAGCAGCACGCCGACCAGGCCAATGATGATCCGCGCCCCGAACACCGGTGGCGCGGCCGCCGTCGCCGGGCTGGCCGCAGCGATGGGCACCGCAGCCGACAGGGATGTCATGAATACACACTCCGGAGGGAAAAATACCGGAGCATCTTAGTCGGGCTTGGCAATGACGAAAATTGACTTATTGGCAGGTTATAAGTGCGCCAGACACAATCATTAAAAGCAAAAGATCGCAGCCTTCGGCAGCTCCTACAGGGATATGCATTCCAATGTAGGAGCTGCCGAAGGCTGCGATCTTTTGATCTTTAGGGTTGTGCAGCCAGCCAGGTTTCGTCGCAACAGGCCTTGAGGGTTTCGCGCAGCCAGCGGTGCGCGGGGTCCTTGTCGAATCGAGGGTGCCAGGCTTGAGTCAGCATCAACGTCGGCAACGGGATTGGCAGGTCGAATGAGCGCAGTTTCAAACCGAGCCGGCGCACACTCAGCAGAGCTTCTTTGGGAACCGGCAGGATCAGGTCGGAATCAGGCAACGCAAACATCGCCGCATGGAAACTCGGCGCGATCACCGCGACGCGCCGCTCCAGACCCAGCGCATTCAGCGCGGTATCAATCGGGCCGCGAGCGATGCCCCGGCGCGACATGCTGATATGCGAATACCCGGCATAGCGCTCGGCAGTGATTTCACCGTCGAGCAATGGATGATCTTCTCGCACCAGTCCCACGAAGTGCGTCGAAAACAGATTCTGCACTTTGACTTCAGGAGTGACAGGGCGGGTATTACTGACGCTCAAATCGATGCGCCCTTCACGCAGGGCTTCATCGTCGCCATCGCCTTCCGGGACGAAGCGCAACTCACAGTGCGGCGCCAGTTGATCGAGGGTGTCGAACAGCTTGCCGCCGTAGACGCCGATGAAGAAGTCATTGGCGCGGATGCTGAAGCGCCGGCGCAGCGTGCCCAGTTCCACCGAGTCGGCCGAGCGGAACAGCAGCGCGGCCTGCTCGACCACATCGCGCACCTGCTCGCGCAACTCCAGCGCTTTGGGGGTTGGCACCAAGCCACGTCCAGCACGCACGAGGATCGGATCACCGATCGCTTCGCGGATCCGCGTCAGGGTTCGGCTCATGGCGGCCGGGCTGAGGTTCATCCGCCGCGCGGCGCCGACCACACTGCCCTCATCGAGCAAGGCGTCGAGGGCGACCAGAAGGTTCATGTCCGGGAGTTGCATGCTGAGCACTCTTGGCTGATCTGGATTGATCTGGGCGCAATGCTAGCAAACATCCTTCAAGTATCGCGCTGGCATGACTGACGCTATCGCGAGCAGGCTCACTCCTACATTGGATCTTCAGTGTCTACAGATTTTGTGTACTACGCAGATCCCTTGTAGGAGTGAGCCTGCTCGCGATGAGGCCAGACGCAACGCCACAGAGTTACCGCTGCATCCCCCACCGCTTAACGGTCACCCGCTCCAGCGTATCGAACACCAGATTCTCCACCAGCAAGCCGATCAGAATCACCACCGCCAACCCGGCAAACACCTTGTCGGTATACAGCTCATTACGATTCTGAAAGATGTACCAACCCAGCCCGCCCTTGCCACTGGTCGCACCAAAAACCAATTCAGCGGCAATCAACGTGCGCCAGGCAAACGCCCAGCCGATCTTCAACCCGGCGAGAATCGACGGCAGCGCTGCCGGAATCAGGATGAACAGCACCAGTCGCAAACCCTTCAGACCATAGTTGCGACCCGCCATGCGCAGGGTTTCGGAAACCCCGAGGAACCCGGCATAGGTGTTCAGCGCCAACGCCCACAACACCGAATGCACCAGCACGAAAATCAGGCTGTTCTGCCCCAGGCCAAACCACAGCAGCGCCAATGGCAGCAGGGCAATCGCCGGCAACGGGTTGAACATCGAAGTCATCGTGCTCAGCAGATCACGGCCCAACTGCGTCGATACGGCCAACGTGGTCAGGGCGAACGCCAAAACGATGCCGATCAGATAACCCTTGATCAGCACCACCAGCGATATCCACACCTTGGCCAATAACTCACCACTGAGCAGCCCGTCGAACAACGCATGACTGGTCTGCAGGAAACTCGGCAGCATCAGGTCATTGTTCTGGATTCGCGCGACCACTTCCCACAGCACCGCCAGCACAATCAGGATCAGGCCTTTACGCAACCAGCCCTGTTGCCACAGCCGCGTACCCAGCGACAACTCACGCTCGACCGGCACTTCAGTCAGCGGCTCCAGAACAATTTCAAACTCTTCACGCACAGATGATGAATGGCTCATCGGGTAATCCTCCTGGCCGCTCAATAGGCAATGCGAATGTCATTGAAGTCGTGGTCACGCTCGGTTTCCGGCGACTGGCCTTCATCGAACAACAAACGATGAATGCGCCGCGCCGATTCCTGAAACGCCACGCCACCGAGGCTGTGCAGATCGTATTGATGGCTGTGCACTTCGGCGCGCACTCGGCCGGGATGCGGCGACAGCAGCAGGATGCGATTACCGACCACCAGCGCCTCTTCAATCGAGTGGGTGACGAACAGCAGAGTGAAGCGCACCTCTTCCCAGAGCAGCAGCAACTCTTCCTGCATCTTGCGGCGGGTCAGCGCATCGAGTGCGGCGAACGGTTCGTCCATCAAGAGGATTTTCGGCTGCATCGCCAACGCCCGGGCAATCGCCACGCGCGCTTTCATGCCGCCGGACAAGGTGTGCGGATAGGCATCGGCGAATGCCGCCAGTCCGACCTTTTCCAGATAGTGCAGCGCACGCTCTTCCGCTTCTTTTTTCTTCAGGGTGCGCGAGGCAAGCAGTGGAAACATCACGTTCTGTTTGACGGTTTTCCACGGCGGCAGTTGATCGAACTCCTGAAACACCACAATCCGGTCTGGCCCCGGTGCGTCGACGCGTTCGCCTTGCAGGCGGATTTCGCCTTCGCACGGTTGAATGAACCCGGCCACCGCTTTAAGCAGGGTCGATTTGCCGCAACCGGACGGGCCGAGCAGCACGTATCGATCGGCCGGGTCGATTTCAAAACTGACCTCGTGGGTGGCGCGCACCACGCGTTGCGGCGTGCGGTATTCGAGGCTGACATGATCGACGGCGAGCAGCGCTTCGCTGCGGGCGATCAGGTTGCTGGCCGCGTGGCCTTGCAAGGGGGCGTTCATGATTTGATCAGTCTCCGGCGAATCAGAAAGGCGCGTCGCCCTGAATGGTCGTGCGGTACAGCTTGCGGCGCAGGTGCGCCGGGCAGCCGGCGGCGAGATGGATCAGCGAACGGTTGTCCCAGAACACCAGATCGTGGGGCTGCCACTGATGGCGGTAGATGTTCTGCGGCAGCACGCTGTGGGCGTACAGCTCGCTCAGCAACTGCTGGCTCTCGTCCTCCGGCAGGCCGACGATGCGTGTGGTGAAACCTTCGCTGACGAACAACGCCTTGCGGCCGTTTTCCGGGTGCGTACGCACCACCGGGTGCACCACTTCCGCGACCTGGGCCAGTTGCTCCGGGGTCAGGGTCGGGCGCCAGTTGCCTTCGAATTTGGTTTCGCTGTAGCGGGCGGTGTAGGAATGCGCGGCCGAACGACCTTCAACAGCTTTGCGCAAGGCCTCGGGCAAGCTGTCCCAGGCTTTGTGCATATCGGCGAACAGGGTGTCGCCACCCTCGGACGGCAACTCCTGCGCGTGGAGCATCGAACCGAGGCTCGGCAGCTCTTTATAAGAGAGGTCGGAGTGCCAGAACTTGCCGGCATCACCGAGGCCGATGTTCTGGCCGTTTTCGATGATGTTGGAAACGATGAGGATTTCCGGGTGGTTGGCCAGCAGGAACTGCTTGAGCACATGGATCTGCAACACGCCGAAGCGGCGGCTGAAGTCGATTTGCTGTTGCGGGGTGATTTGCTGGTCGCGGAACACCACGACGTGGTGATCCAGGTGCGCGCGATGAATGCGCGCAAAGTCCTGATCATTGATCGGCCGGCTGAGGTCAAGGCCAATGATCTCGGCGCCGACGGCACCGCTGAACGGGCGGATTTCAAAGGATTGCGGCGCGGCGGTCGCGGCGCTTGGGGAAGCAGTAGCTGCGGACATCTTTCCATCTCCCACGCACGGCGCGCTCACGGGCGCGCTCGTCGATCAGACACTCACGCTGGATTGCGTGTTGGTTCAGGTCGTGCGGCGCGCCGATTGGTCGGCAGGTACGCAGGGGGATGACTTTATAGCTATAAGAATCGGAAATTAAATACCGTTAATGAATAACGATATGGCGATTGGTGCGGAATGGACTGAGTGGTGAGTGACGGTTTTTGTCACTTCCTGACAGAGATGTGGTGTTTGGGCTGCCGCTATCGCGAGCAGGCTCACTCCTACAGGGATCGCATTCCTCTGGAGAAATGCGGTTACTGTAGGAGTGAGCCTGCTCGCGAAGAGGCCGTCAGCAGCGCTGAAGATCTAGCGCTCGTGCAACGCCTCTGCCCGCGCACGGATGATCGGTTTGAGCAGATAACTCAACACCGACTTCTTGCCGGTAATGATGTCCACCGACGCGACCATCCCCGGGATGATCAGCAACGGCTTTTCATCGGTACCCAAGTGGCTGCGCTCAGTACGCACCTTGATGATGTAGTACGTGGTTTTCTTGTCTTCGTCGGTAATGGTGTCGGCACCAATCTGCTCAAGCTTGGCTTTGAGCCCGCCGTAAATGGTGTAGTCGTAGGCGGTGAACTTGACGATCGCTTCCTGCCCCGGATGCAGGAAGGCAATGTCTTGCGGGCGGATCTTGGCTTCGACCAGTAGTGTGTCGTCTAGCGGTACGATTTCGACCATGTCGCTGCCCGGCTGGATCACGCCGCCGATGGTGTTGACCAGCAACTTGTTGACGATGCCGCGCACCGGCGATGTCACCAGCGTGCGGCTGACGCGGTCTTCCAGCGCCTTGCCCGTCGCGCTGGCCTTGTTCAGGTCGGTGCGGGCTTCGTTGAGCTGGGTCAGCGCTTCGCTGCGGAATTTGCCGCGCGTTTCGTCGATCTTGCGCTGCACTTCCTTGATCGCCGATTCGGCACGCGGGATGGCCAACGTCGTTGCATCCAACTGACCACGGGTTTCCACCTCGGCACGCTTCAGACGCAAGACTTCCACCGGAGACACCGCGCCCTGCGCCACCAGCGGCTCGGACATGTTGATTTCCTGACGCTGCAAACCGAGTTGCTGGCGATACTGCGCTTGCTTGGAGGCGAATTCGCGCAGCTCTTGCTGACGCTGGATCAACTGCTCCTGCAAACCACCAATCTCGTCGTGCAACTGCTGACGGCGGCTGATGTACAGCGACTCTTCGCTTTTCGCCTGACCGGGCACGGCTTTGAGCACGTCCTCGGGGAAATTCAGCGGACGGTCATCGACCTCGGCGCTGAGGCGTTCTACGCGCAGCAGCATCGACAGGCGATCGGCTTCGGTTTCACCGACGTTCGACGCAAATCGCGTGTCGTCGAGACGAATCAGCGGTGCACCGGCTTCGACAATCTGGCCTTCCTTGACGAACAGTTCGGAGATGATCCCGCCCTCAAGGTTCTGGATTTTCTGGATCTTCGACGACGGAATCGCTTTGCCGTCGCCCTTGGTCACTTCGTCGATCACGGCGAAGTTGGCCCACAGCAGCAGAAAGATAAAGAAGCCGATGATCGCCCAGATGGTCAGGCGCACGACGCGCGGGGCGTCCTCGATCAGCGCTTTGTTGACCTCCGGCAGTGGCTGGCCCTGCAGTGATGCCGAGCCTTTGAAGTAGCGACGGATCGAATCCTTGAAACCCGACTTAAGCAACACTGATTTGCCCCTTCTTCAACGCTTCCATCACGGCGGCTTTCGGGCCATCGGCGAGAATTTGCCCACGGTCGATCACCAGCAGACGATCGACCAGCGACAACAGTGAAGCCCGGTGCGTCACCAGCACCACGGTCTTGTTTTCAATCACCGCGGCGAGGCGTTGCTTGAGGCGTTCTTCACCGGTGTTGTCCATCGCACTGGTCGGCTCGTCCATCAGCAGGATCGGCGGATTGAGCAACAGCGCCCTGGCCAGTGCGACGTTCTGCCGTTGACCACCGGAGAGGTTCTGCCCGCGCTCGCCGACTTGCAGCTCGTAACCTTGTGGATGCAGACGGGCGAATTCGTGGACGCCGGCCAGTTCGGCGGCTTGCAGGACGAGCTCGTCTTCTACATAACGGGCGCCGGAGACGAGGTTGTCACGCAGGGTGCCGGCCAGCAGTTGGATGTCTTGCGGCACGTAGCCAATGTTGTAGCGCAGTTCGCTGACGTCGATCTGACGGATATCCACACCGTCGACCAGCAGCGCGCCGTCGTCCGGCTGATACAGGCCGACCAGCAATTTCGCCAGCGAACTCTTGCCCGAGCCGCTGCGGCCGATGATGCCGATCTTCTCGCCGGGACGAATCACCAGATTGATGTTCTTCAGCGCCGGGTTCTGTTGTTCCGGGTAAGTGAAGCTGAGCTGGCGGCACTCGATCGCGCCTTGCAAAACCTTGCGGCTCAGCGGGCGCTCTTCAAAATTGCGCTCTTGCGGCAACTCCATCATCTGGTCGACCGAGGTCATGGTCACGCGGGCTTGCTGATAACGGGTCAACAGACCCGACAGCGAGGCCAACGGGCTCAGTGCGCGACCGCTGAGCATGTAGCAGGCAATCAGACCGCCCATGCTCAGGTTGCCGGCGATGATCTGGTACACGCCGAAGACGATCATGATCACCCCGGCCAGTTGCTGGATCAGCAGGGTGATGTTCATCGCCAGGCCGGAGAGCATTTTCACCCGCAGCTCGAGGCGGCTGAGGGTGCCGATGGTCTGTTCCCACTGGTACTGGCGTTCGCTCTCCGCGTTATTGACCTTCACCGCGTCGAGACCGGCGAGGGTTTCGATCAGGCTCGACTGGCGCTCGGCGCCAAGGGCCATGGTGCGCTCCATGGTCGCCACCAGCGGCTTCTGCAAGGCGTAGCCGATCAGCAGGGCAATCGGGAACGCCAGCACCGGAATCCACACCAGATGCCCGCCGAGAATGGCGATGACGATGAAGATCAGGATGGTGAACGGCAGGTCGATCAGGCTGGTCAGGGTCAGCGAGGCGAGGAAGTCGCGCAGGCTCTGAAATTCGTGGATGTTCTGCGCGAAGCTGCCGACTCGCGCCGGACGGTATTTCATCGCCATGCCGACGATGCGCTCGAACAGCGTCGCGGAGATGATCAGGTCGGTTTTCTTCCCGGCCAGATCCAGGCACAGGGCGCGCAGACTCTTGAGGATCAGGTCAAAGATGTAGGCGCCGGTGATGCCCAACGCCAGAACCCACAGGGTCGCTTCGGCCTGGTTCGGCACCACGCGATCGTAGACGTTCATCACGAACAGCGGCGCGGCCATGGCGATGATGTTGATCAGGAAACTCGCGGCAATCGCATCGGCGTACAGCCAGCGCGAACGCTTGAGGGTGTCGCGGAACCACGAGCGCGCACGCGGAATCAGCGTGCCGTGGTTGACGTCGAATTTGTGTTGCGGCTGGGCGAAGAAGACTTTGCCGGTGTAATCGTCGGTCAGCAATTCACGGCTGACAATCGACTCGCCGCCGTCGGTTTCGCTGAGCAGCACCCGGGCTTCATTGTCACCCTGCCAGCCGAGCAGGACAGCGCTGCGGCCATCCTTGAGCAGCAGCAAGGCCGGCATGGCGATCGCCGGAATTTCTTCCAGTTTGCGCTGCAATACCCGACCTTGCAGGCCGGCGCGAGCTGCCGCGCGGGGCAGCAACTCGACACTCAGGCGTTGTTTGGGCAGCGGCAGTCCGGTGGTCAGCATCGCCGCGCTGGCGGGCTTCTGGTGCAGCATGCAAAGGGCGAGCAGACCGTCCAGTAACGGATCGTCGTGCAGCGCGCGTGGATCATGACTGAGTTGAACTCGACTGACTTCTGATTCCACGCTCGACACTCTTTGACAGTTGAAAAGGGATAACTCAATTCATCCCAGGCAGCTGGACCTTGGGCTTGACGTCGTTTTGCACAACGGATGCCAACGGTGCGACCACTCCCTGGCTTCTGAGCAACTCGCCCATGGTCGCCTTGATTCGGTACTGAGTAAATAACTGAATGTTTTTGATTTCAGCCAGACGCCGCGAAGCGGTGAACAACTCGTTTTCGCTGTCGAGCAAATCAAGCAGAGTTCGTTCACCGAGGCTGAACTGACGCTGGTAGGCGGTGCGCACCGAGGTGCTGTGATCGACGTATTGCTGCGCGATCGGCACCTGCGCGTTAGCGTTGTTCAAGGCGTTCCAGGCCAGGCCCAGCTCTTCGTTCAACTGACGCAGGGCGTTGTTGCGAATATCCAAAGCCTGGTTCGACAGGTACGACTTGGATTCCAGATCGGCCTTGTTGCTGCCACCGGAATAGAGGTTGAAGCGCATGCGCAGCATGGCTTGCCATTCGTTGTTGTGACCGTTCTGGCCGTCGAGATCGTTGTCGGCGGTGCGACCCAGTTCGGCGTCGAAACGTGGGTAGAAGGTCGACTTGGCGGTTTCGTATTGCTTCTCGGCGGCGGCGATGTCGGACTCGGCCGAACGCAGGATCGGGCTGTTTTCCAGCATCTGCTGGCGGGCTTCATTGAGGTTGGCCGGCATCATCGCCATGAACGGCGCCGGACGCTCGAGCTGATCAGGCATCTGGCCGACGGCGCTGAGGAAGTTGGTTTCCGAGTCGGCGAGGTTGGTCTGCTCGGTGATCAGGTTGTTGCGGGCCTGGGCCATCCGCGCTTCAGCCTGGTCGAGGTCGGCACCGCTGCCGACGCCGCGTTGGGTACGCAGCTGGATCTGGTCGTAGATGCGCTGGTGGCTCTTGAGGTTTTCTTCGGCCAGACGCACGAATTCGCGGCGGGTCAGCACGTCCAGATAGACCTGGGCGACAGTCAGCGCGGTGCGCTCGGAAGTGCCCAGCAAAGAGTAAGCGCGGGAGTTAACGGTGGCTTGTTGACGCCCGACTTCGCTGGACGTCGCAAAACCGTCAAAAACCATTTGCGAGAGACGTAAACTTGACTCGCTACGATTCAGGGTTTCGTAGTGGTTACCGGAATTGGCGCGGGTGGTGACGCTGTCGGTACCCTCACGGCCATAACCGCCGAGCAGATCGACCTTCGGCAGGTATCCACCTTTTGCCGCTCTTAACTGATAATCCGCAGCCAAACGACTGTTGACCCCTGCCTG
Source organism: Pseudomonas sp. IT-P395 (assembly GCF_949767675.1). NCBI lineage: Bacteria > Pseudomonadati > Pseudomonadota > Gammaproteobacteria > Pseudomonadales > Pseudomonadaceae > Pseudomonas > Pseudomonas sp. IT-P395. The sequence continues at coordinate 3,096 of NZ_CATKPW010000007.1, read as the reverse complement.
GATTTCCGGATGGACATCCAGTGCCTGCTGCATGGCTTCTGGTAAGGATTGTGCTTGTACAAAAGAGGCGGCGAGGGCGAAGGGTACGGCGAAAAGCAGGGGCGAACGCATGATAGGAATTTCCCAGAACTTCTTGTCTTGAATCACAGCAAAACGTGGCGCTGCGTCGGATGATGGCAACCAGATTGACCGTATGTCGGAAAGTTCAAAACAGGAACTGGATCACACGTTGAAGGACAGGTCGCCGCGGAAATATCAATGTGACATTAGTGGGGCGATTGTTTAGGATGGCACCCAGAAGGTCAATAGTTTGGCATAAAGTTAATAGCGAAAGAATCTAGCCAAATTATTGACGAAAAGACGCGTCAAACTTGTTTCGCAAATTTTTAAAGTACGTCCAGACTGAATCGGCGCCCATGCCGTCAGGTCCATGGAAGTCAACTGAACGTGACACCCGGAGAGTCTTCAATGAGCAGTGTTGTTGCCATCGTCAAAAGCATTGTCGGTCAGGTATTCGTGGTGTCCCCAGAGGGCGTGCGTCGCGTACTCGTTGAAGGCGATCGTCTGTTTGTCGGCGACCAGATCGACACCGGCCTCTCCGGCGCCGTGTCGCTTGAATTGGCCGATGGCCGCCCCCTTGATCTGGGCCGTGAAACTCAGTGGAGCGCCAACGCGCCCGACTCCAGCACTGATTTGGCCGAAGCCACCGCGCAGGCAGCGCCGTCGGTAGCCGAACTGCAGCAAGCCATCGCCGCCGGTGTCGACCCGACCACCGCGCTGGACGCTACTGCTGCCGGCCCAAGCGCCGCAGGCACGGGCGGTGCTGCCGGTGGCGGTCACAGCTTCGTGATGCTCGATGCCACCGCTGGCCGCGTTGACCCGACCATTGGCTTCCCGACCGCAGGCATCAACGCTGCCGGTCAAGCTGCGCAAAACATTACCGGCGGCCAGACCACCGATACCACCACCAACGCCCTGCGTGATTCGACCCTGAGCCTCAGCGCCACGCCGTCCATCACCGAAGCCGGCGGTGTGCTGGTGTACACCGCGACCCTGACCCAGGCGCCGCTGACCGACTTGACCATCACCCTGTCCAACGGCGCGGTGATCGTGATTCCGGCCGGTGCAACCACCGGCACCGTCAACGTGCCACTGGCGCCGAACGACACCGTTTATAACGACCCGACCCAGATCGACGTGACCGTCACCGGCACCACCGGCGGCAATGGCATCACCGTGACCCCGCCGACCACTCCGGCCACGACCCAGGTCACCGACACCATCGACACCACCACCGTCACCCTGACGGCCGGGCCGAGTGTCACCGAAGGCGGGCAGATCACGTACACCGCGACCCTGACCAACCCGGCGCAAACCCCGGTGACCGTCACCCTGTCGAACGGCTCGACCATCACCATCGGCGCCGGCCAGACCACCGGCACCGTCAACGTGCCGACCCCGGCCAACGACGTCTATAACAACGGCAGCACCGTCACCACCACCATCACCGGTGCGACTGGCGGCAACTTCGAAAACCTGGTGCCGAACCCGACGCCAGCGGTGACCACCATCACCGACTCGATCGACACCACCAACCTGACCCTGACTGCCACCGGCACAGTGGTCGAAGGCGGCCAGATCACCTACACCGCGACCCTGACCAACCCGGCGCAAACCCCGGTGACCGTCACCCTGTCGAACGGTTCGACCATCACCATTGAGGCTGGCCAGACCACCGGCACCGTCAACGTGCCGACGGCGGCCAATGACGTCTACAACAATGGCGGCACTGTCAGCACCACCATTACTGGCGCCAGCGGCGGCAACTTTGAAAACCTGGTGCCAAACACCACGCCAGCCACCACCACGGTTACCGACTCGGTCGACACCACCAGCGTGAGCCTCACCGCTACCGGCACCGTCGTCGAAGGCGGCCAGATCACCTACACCGCGACGCTGACCAACGCAGCGCAAACTCCGGTGACGATCACCCTGTCGAACGGTTCGACCATCACCATTGACGCCGGCAAAACCACCGGCAGCGTCAACGTGCCGACCGCGGCCAACGACGTTTACAACAATGGCAGCACCGTCAGCACCACTATCACCGGCGCTACCGGCGGCAATTTCGAAAACCTGGTGCCGAACACGACGCCAGCGACCACCACCATTACCGACTCGATCGACAACACCAACCTGTCGCTGACGGCCACCGGCACCGTGGCGGAAGGGGGTTCGATCGTTTACACCGCGACCCTGACCAATCCGGCCGGCACGCCGGTAACCGTGACCCTGAGCAACGGCTCGGTGATCACCATCGACGCGGGCAAAACCACTGGCACCGTGACCGTTCCGGCGCCGGCCGATGATGTCTATAAAGACGCAGGCAAAGTCGAAGTCACCATCAAGGATGCGACTGGCGGCAACTTCGAGAATCTGCTGCCGAGCACTGTCCCGGCCGTGACCGAAGTGACCGACACTATCGATACCTCGACCGTGAAACTGACGGCTGATACCTCGGTTGCTGAAGGTGGCACCGTCACCTACACCGCCACCGTTGGCGCCCCGGTGACCGGTTCGCCTGTCGTGGTAACCCTGGCCAACGGTCAGAGCATCACCATTGAAGTCGGTAAAACCACCGGCAGCGTGACCACCACCGCGCCAAATGACGCGTTGACCGGCAACGCACCGCTGACGAATTCGATCACTGGCGTTTCGGGTGGTAATTACGAAGATCTGGTCGCCGACAAGACCCCGGTATCGACCAGCGTTACCGATGTTGCCGACACCACCAACCTGTCGCTGAGCGCAACCGGTTCCGTGGCTGAGGGTGGTTCGATTGTTTACACCGCCACGCTGACCAATCCGGCCGGCACGCCAGTCACCGTGACCCTGAGCAACGGCTCGGTGATCACCATTGAGGCCGGCAAAACAACCGGCACCGTGACTGTTCCGGCACCAGCCGATGACGTTTACAAAGACGCCGGCAAAGTCGAAGTCACCATCAAGGACGCCACCGGCGGCAACTTCGAAAACCTCGTTCCGAGCACCACGCCAGCCGTAACCGACGTCACTGACACCATCGACACTTCGACG
>NZ_CATKPW010000006.1:0-190243 GCF_949767675.1 Pseudomonas sp. IT-P395 | reverse complement strand
ACGTAAATTCTTCGGCGCGACTGTGACTGCGATGCGTGATGTGTGTATCGCTCGTTATGAAGCGTTCGGTACTGCCGGTAATGCTTCGAAGATCAAACCGATCTCGCTGGAAGCGATGTACCAGCGTTATCTGAAGGGTGAGTTGAACGCTAAGGTTAACTAAGCCTGAGCGTTAGACTGCTTTAAAAGAAACCCGCCGTGAGGCGGGTTTTTTGTGGGGGGACTTTTTCGCCTGACGAAGTTATCTAAAAGTTTGTCAACCTTTTGTGAATCTGATTCCATAGGTTTGGCCTAAATTCGGCCCGCCGTATTTAACGGTAACTGTGCCTAGCAAGTTATTGTCGGTTCCATCAGTTGATTCATCTCAATACTGAGAGTGCTTGGGCCATGCTTGGTCTCATCTCTTTTCTTGGCATCTGATTTCGCTGTAAGAATATAAGTCCGGTGGATTTTGTGCAGTCGCCATTGACACCGAAGTCAAGTCCGTAATAGTCCATGTAGCCGTTACTTATTTTGCCAGTTTGCTGGGCTGGATCGTCAAATTTGAGTGTGGCGGCATGCTCTTCGCCGGCGGAGTTAAATACAAAGCCATTGTAAGTTTTCATGATATACGCCTTATGTGTATTCAAGTATTAAAGTTAAATAGGTTGTCTCGTATTGCGTCGATGAGATTAGGCGAAAGGTAGTTGCAGGTAATCTCTAATAAATGACAGGTTTTAATATTTTTTCGCTATAATGGTTCTGGTTTTTTAATAAAACAAGGAGGTGCAAAAACAGGTATGAAAGCGATGTATCAGTGTTGTCTGAAGGGGGGCTTCAAGGCTAAGGTTAAAAGCTTGAGCAGTTAAACTTCTGATTCAAAAAAACTGCCGTGAGGCGGTTTTTTCTGCGCGGTGATTTCTCGTGGTAGCGACGCTATCCAAAAGTCAAAGAAAATGGCGCTGCCGCGTGCTCAATGGCGTTGATCACATGAGGCGCCTGTTCGCGATATAGAGGATAGCGTTTGAGCACGGCTTCAACCGAGGCGAGCAGATGCTGAATGCGCTCCTTGGGTTGGTCGATTTCACAGGTGTGGGCAAATTCCAGGAGCCCTTGCCGTGAGGCGAACATTGACTTGTTACCCGCCAGATCCAATGCCAGAACATCTTCTGGAATATAGGCCGTGGTGTTGACGATGTCGTAAGCCGGCGCCAGATGCGCATCGCGTCGCGTCGGTTCGGAATAGAGTAATCCGAAGTTTTTCAAATGAGCGTCGCCATTCCCAACGATGCAACTCAGGGCAACGCTATCGAAGAGTTGATCAAGCGACGTACGCAAGTGTTTCGCCGGGCAAAACACTCGGATAGCCTTCGCGATTGCCGCATAACTTTTGCTGTACTTCTGATTAGCCGACAGCCCCATCAGCACCGCCATGTCTTCAAACCCAATCGGCTTGAGTTGGTCGTCGCGGTCAAATCGACGCATGACAAACAGCTTGGCGTTGTCGGAAAGGTAAAACGGTGGGACGGGAATACCCGCCTCTTTCGCCATGGACATGCAAAGGAATTCGTTGATCGCCAGGCCCGGAAATTCGTCTCTGCCACTCTTGATGATCAGATCCGAGGTTTTGGATGTCACTCTCGGCAATGCTATTTCTTGCCGCTCCGGCACCAGCAACTTGGGTTGAACACCTGAAATGCCTGCCCGCAGGATGTAGCGATCAAGCATGTCGGCGAAGATATCTTCCGTACCGTCCCACGTGAGAATCTCTTCGAGTTTTTCTCCCGGAAATTCTTGCGCCTGCAACAATGCATCAACGGTTTCAGAGCGTACATGAACCCTGCCAATGGGCGATGTACTGCCGGAAAGCGCCAGTAGCAGCATTGGGTCGACGTTCACAGTCTTTGCCAAGCGGTTGCGCAACTGCTCCAGTACGTAGCCTTCTGGTAGGTTCATTTGAAAAACAGGGTGCAACTCACGCCGACGAAAGTCGTCATGTCGTACAGGCATCGAGAGGCTGATCGCCATTTGTGGCGATGCATCTTCGTGATAACGGAAAGTGAAATCATCGGCATCGCTGAACAGTCTGCCGCTATTACCTTCAGGGGTGCTGACTTGAAGAGAGGCCATTTTCATTCGAATAAATCTCCAAGCTCTTCAAGGGTGGGCATCGTTGCTGGAACCACCGAGAGTTCACAGTCCAAAGCAGCCAAAACGCGTGCGTAAGCGATCATGCCGACAGAAAGGGTGCCTTTCTCCACCGCGATGACTTTGTATCGCGTCAGTCCCGCCAGATCGGCAAGCTGAGCCTGCGTCAGGCCACGATTTATACGTTTTTCACGTAATTGAATGCCGAGACGGGTAATTAAAAGAGAGTAATCCATGTTGCGCTACCGTAACATTTTGATGTCAATGTAGCGTATGCAGAACATTTAATCCATTTGAGCTAAGAAACCCGCCATAAGGCGGGTTTTTTTGTGGTCGGTTATTCCTTTAGCTCGACATGATCCAGTGCCTGATTCACTGCCAGTTCGCCGAGCATGACCACTTGCGCGATGCCTAGCGCGGTCTTGCGGTGTGAGGTGTCGAGCATGGCGGCGAAGTTGTTGAGCATTTCGCTGGCAGAACCCAAGGTTTCGCTGGCGTTGGCCAGCAGGGATTCGGTGTTGTACTTCGGGTTGGCGAGGTACATGGGTTCGGGTTTGTGTGTGCTGGCCATGATGAAGGCGGACGGTTTGAGGTAATGGTCGAGGGCGCGCTCGGCGGCGTCGTTGAGTTTTTTTGAGTCGAGGGATTCGTACGGGGATGCGGGATCTGTTTCTGGCGGGTGTGGCGTTGATTTTGTCATTTGCTCGAAACCTGATTTGAGTGCCCCCGCTTTGGCTACTAAATCAAAGTGGAGGCAACTGTACGCAGGTTAGTAGACCGGGGTTTCGAGCAAGCCGGCGCACCCGAAGGTGCCCTGCGCACAGCTACCATCAAGCGCAGGTATGGGAATACCTGACTGACAGATGCTTGTGCACAACGCTTGAAACCACGGGCTACTAAACCCGATCACTGGGAATCAGTGACGCGAATCAAGTTACCGATGGCCCGCCAGGCGCACAAGCCGGCGGATTCTGGCGTAGTGGTAGGCAACGGCGCAAGCTGTTGTAGGCATCCGGAAGTAACGGTTGGAGTCTTTAAACGCCGGCGTTTAAAAAATCTGGTTGGTGATAAATAACCTGTGGCGAGGAAGCTTGCTCCCTCGCCACAGGGGGCAGTGTAGAAAGGGGAGAATCATCATGTTTGGATTTAAATAAATCTATCCCCTCATTGGTTATTGAAGTTTATCCGCGATGGTGGCATATCCAAAATTTGTGCCGCTGCTTGGTCCTGACAAGTCTTTATAAAAAGTCCAGTGCCCTGTAACGGCTCCGTCTTTGTATTCGTCGCCAATCCACTCTTCGAACCACTTTTTATTGTCGCGATCATAGTTGGCGTAAAATGCCCATTCTGCTGTGGAGATTTTAAATGATAAGTCGGTACGTTTTTTTTCGGAGTTGAAATTAAACCCTCCGCTGATATTTAGGTTGTCACCGTTAGGAGCTACGAATGTGCCTGTAAATTTCCCGGTTTTTTCGTCCATCGTGGAAATTGTAAGCCGAAGTGCGTCTGGTCTGGAGTTGTAGGTACCAAGCATGTCTGAGTTTGACATTGGGTTTGCCTCCGAATTGAGTTGTTGATGTGGTTTCCATCGTTGAATGTCGTTGAATGCCTCAAGAAGTTCTTTTGTGAACAGTTTGGTTTAACGAATGCGGGTCGTCACCTGTAATATCTGACAGGTTTTTATGTTTTTTCTACATATGCTTAAAGTGAAAGGTTCTATCAAGGCCTCCGCTCCAAAGATTGTTGTGGGTAGCTTGATGCGGTCTTTCGAAATGTCGTTGACGAGGTTCATGGTAGCGTTTTCGCTATGTTGACCATAAACCTGAAGCGCGAAGGTGTTTTTGTAGTGCTGTCGGTACTGTGATTCTTGAAAAGCCAGATTGTCACAGTGTTCGACAGCTCCTACAAACGGAGGATTTTTTGGTTGGTGGCTTACTGTCAAGATTGATAGTTGTTTAGATCGAATCGAAATGGATATCTAGGGCTTATAGCTTTTTTGGTCCTTTATGTCTGTTGTTTGTTATTAGAGTTATTTTTGATTTCTAAATGCTCTAACAACCTGTCAGAAGTTACAGTTGGAGAAGGGAGGGTGATTTCTTACTGTGGCGCTTCAACTGGTTTTTGGAGTGAATAAGCATGAGCACGATAAAAAAAGAAGACTTGGATGCAATTCCAATGATGGATGATTTTGGAAGGGTAGAAGTTAATCTGGATATTGGGAGCGGCCCAATTATCTATAAAAGTCAACCTTATAGACAAGTCGTTGATAATAATTTTTATTTTAAAGCCCGGGGGCAAGATCCTTATAATCAATACTATGTGATGTTGCGATTTGATCGAATGATGCCTGTAGGTGAGTACGACATTATATTCAATCTAGATAAAATTCTCGCTCGCACGGATTTCCCGGGGCAGGGGCTAGTCGATTACCGTGAAGGGAAATTGAATTTGAAGAAAAATGGCGAATATCCAGAGGGCAGCTTTCTTTTTACTAAACAGGGAGTAAGGGTTGAGGGAAAATTTAGCTTCAAAGGAGAAAAAAACTAGCTGTTTTGATCAATGCGATCGATTTGGTGTTTTTCGTTTGAAGTTTCGTTGTGGGTAAATAATAAATTGGGTGGCGAGGAAATAATCTGTCTCGCCACCTGCATTTACTCAGTGATCTGAAAAAAGAAACATATTATTTTCTGTGCGGTCGCTACTTGTCATGATCAATATCAAGCTTGCTGAACGTCACCTGCCCCCCTTCACTCGTATACCCCGTGTTGTCCTGCACATAAACCCCAGCCTTGAAATACAACGGCTTGTTTCGCCAAGTCGCGCTGATCTGTGAGTCCCACTGATAACCCGCCGCACTGACACCCAACGCACCGCCAGGGCTCAAGTGGATGAGGTAGTTGAATTCGCGATCCAGTTTGACCCCGGTGGCGAGGGTGATGACGCGACTTTCGTCGTCATCCGGGTGCATGCGCACCTTGATCACCAGATTGCCGGTTTCTGTTTTTGTCTTGTACTGATATTCAAGTTTGACCATCGGCTTCTGGCTTTCATAAGCATGAATCTGGCCGATGACGATCTTGCCCGAGCTGGGCACTTTGTTGACGGTGAGGGTCGCGCGCAGCAGGTTGTCGGCATCCGGGTAATACCAGTTGCGCAGGGTGCCGTTGCTGTAGGTTTCACGCAGTTCGGTGCGCGGGTAGATGGCGTTTTCGGTTTTTGACCCGGTAACCGGTGACCAGAAGAACAAGGTGCCGGTGTCGGAATGGAAGTATTGATCTTTGAAGCCGTTCACCAGTTTGGAGGTTTCGACGGTGTATGGCGGGCTGCCAACGGGAACGCTGAGGTTCCAGGTTGCGAGATCGATCATGTCTGTTCTTCCACTCAAAATTCGCTGCACGTACGTGCCAGAAGCTCTAGCCCGCACGTTTTGGGGCGGCCTTTATAAGCGTAGAGGGAAAATTTGTTAACGCCCGTTTGGCAGATGATTGACGTCAACATCCTGTCGAAATGCCATCTATGCCGGTTCCCGGGGGCTTCAGCGGTGACCGTTAGTCGGCAAATTCACGCTTTGGTTAAATGATGGCCTGATGACAGCTTCTGCTTTCTTTGATCCAGTACTAGAGTGAAGGCTCAGTATGTGTGCGGTTTTTACCGGAAGCCGACCAAAAGTCCCGACAAGAGAAGCAGCATGGAATGCGCGCAACCCCCGCCAGGCGAAGGCAGCTCTGTCCTTTTGATCGTTGATGATTACCCTGAAAATCTGATCAGCATGCGCGCGTTGCTGCAGCGCCAGGATTGGCACGTCCTCACCGCAGCCTCCGGTTTCGAAGCGCTCAATATTCTGCTCTCGCACGACGTCGATCTGGTGCTGCTGGACGTGCAAATGCCGGGCATGGACGGCTTTGAAGTCGCGCGCCTGATGCGTGGCAGCCAGCGCACGCGCCTGACGCCGATCATCTTTCTGACCGCCAACGAACAGTCCCAGGACGCCGTGATCAAGGGCTATGCCAGTGGCGCGGTGGATTACCTGTTCAAGCCGTTCGACCCGCAGATACTCAAGCCCAAAGTGCAGGCGTTGCTGGAGCACCAGCGCAATCGCCGCGCCTTGCAGCGCCTGAGTCATGACCTGGAAGTGGCGCGCGCCTTCAATGCCTCGGTGCTGGATAACGCGGCTGAAGGCATTCTGGTGGTGGGCGAAGACGGTTTGATCCGCTTTGCCAATCCGGCGATTTCGCGATTGTTGAACGCGCCGGTGAAGGAGCTGGAAGGTAAGGAGTTTCTCGATTTTCTTCAGAAGCCGCACATTCCGCTGTGGGCCGATTCCGAGTTTTATGCCAGCTACAAGCGTGGCGAAACATTAAGACTGCACGATGCCTTGCTGCGCACCGCGCCCGGCCAGCAAGTGCCGGTGGCGCTGTCCTGTGCGGCGTTGCCTGCCGAGCAACACGCGATGGTGGTCACCGTGCTGGACATGTCGGTGGTGCGGCACTTGCACCAGCAACTCGAATTCCAAGCGGTGACCGATCCACTGACCGGGTTGCTCAACCGCCGCGGCTTTTACCAGACTGTTGAAAATCTGCTGTTGCGTGGTGAGCGCAGTGATAGCAGTTGGGTCTTGCTGTATCTGGATCTTGATGGCTTCAAACGGGTCAACGATTCACTCGGTCATGATGCCGGCGACCGGGTGTTGCGCTGGGTCTCCGAGCAATTGAAGGCCTGCCTGCGACCGTTCGACATTCTCGCGCGCATGGGCGGTGATGAATTCACCGCGCTGCTGGATCTGGAGTTCCCCGAGCAAGCGGCGAAGATTGCCGAAAAACTCATCGAGCGAGTGTCGATCTGTCAGCAGATCGAAGGGTTGGACATCGCTCTCGGCGCCAGCATCGGCATCGCCACTTACCCGGACTGCGGCTCGAACCTCGACGGATTGCTGCGTGCTTCCGACATCGCCATGTACGAGGCCAAACGTGCCGGACGTCAGCAATATCGTTTCTACGATCATGAAATGAATGGCCGGGCGCGCTCGCGGTTGATGCTCGAAGAGAGCGTGCGTGCCGCCATCGAGAATCGCGATTTCAATCTGGTCTATCAACCGCAGGTGGCTATCGACACGGGCCAGATTCGTGGCTTTGAAGCGTTGTTGCGCTGGCAGCACCCGAGTGTCGGCGATGTGCCGCCGGGGTTGTTCTTGCCGCTGCTGGAAGAGGCGCGGCTGATCAGCCGCCTCGGCAGCTGGATTTATCATCGCGGCGCCGGTCAGCGTAAAGCCTGGGAAACCCTTTTTGCCGAGGATCTGGTGCTCGGCGTGAGCTTGAGCAACACCCAGTTCAGCCTGCCGAATCTGGTCACCGAGTTGCGTCAGGTGATGGAGCGACACGCCTTGCAGCCTCGGCAACTGGAGGTCGAAGTCACCGAAGAAGCGCTGATGCAAAACCCCGACGAAACCCGCAAACAGCTGCGTTTGCTGCGCAATCTTGGGGTGCGGGTGGCGCTGGATGACTTCGGTTCCGGGCCGTGTTCGCTGGCGCATCTGCGCGATCTGGAACTCGATACGCTGAAAATTGATCGCCATCTCATCGCGCGATTGCCGGACTCCAAACGCGACGCCTCGCTGGTCAGCACGGTCATCAGTCTGTGCAAGCAATACGGTTTGCTGGTGATCGCCGAGGGCGTTGAAACCATCGAGCAATACCAATGGCTGCAAGCCCACGGTTGCGAGTATGTGCAGGGCTTCCTCGTGGCCCGGCCATTGATCGCCGAGGACGCGGTCAGCTTCGCCGAGCCGTTTGACTGGAGCGCGCTGCCCGTTTGAATTCGCTACACTGGCGGACCTTTTTCGAACCGTGTCGCTTGTCCATGACTGTGTTGAAGTACCTCCAGGCCTATCCCGCGCAATTACAGGATCAGGTGCGCCAATTGATCGCCGAAGGGCGTCTGGGTGATTACCTGAATCAACGCTATCCGGGACGGCACGACGTGCAGAGCGACAAGGCTTTGTACAGCTATGCGCTGGACTTGAAGCAGGAATACCTGCGCAACGCGCCGGCCATCGACAAGGTGCTGTTCGACAATCGCCTCGACCTGACGCACCGCGCCCTCGGTCTGCACACCACGGTGTCGCGGGTGCAGGGCGGCAAGCTCAAGGCCAAGAAAGAGATTCGTATCGCCTCGTTGTTCAAGGACGCCGCGCCGGACTTTCTGAAAATGATCGTGGTGCATGAACTGGCGCATTTCAAAGAGTCGGATCACAACAAGGCGTTCTATAAATTGTGTGAGCACATGCTGCCGGGGTACCACCAGGTCGAGTTTGATCTGCGCGTGTACCTGACGTGGCGGGATCTGCAGGCTTAACAGTACGCAATCAGGAAGGTGTGGATGGACGTCAGCAAGACCAAAAGCAGTTTCTACCGCCGCTTGTATGTGGCGTACCTGATCGACAGCGGTCTGGCGCCGAGTGTGCCGACGCTGACCGAAGTGACCGGCATGCCCCGGCGCACGGCGCAGGACACGATTGCGGCGTTGGCGGATCTGGATATCGTTTGTGAGTTCGAGCAGGAAGAGGGCGCGCGCAATCACGCCGGGCGCTATCGGATTCGCGAGTGGGGGGCGATTGATCGGGGGTGGATCGAGCGCAATTTGCGGCAGATCAAGGCTGTTCTGGAGTATCCCTGAAGAGCCCCTCATCGGAACGCCGCCCGCCCAGCCCTCTCCCGGAGGGAGAGGGAGCCGATTGGGGGATATTTGAGAGTTACGCCGACGTGAGCGAGCGCCGTTGAATCCATAATCGACTCGGTTTTTCAGGTCGGCGGATAGCGCAGCACAACTCGGTCAGTCCCCTCTCCCTCCGGGAGAGGGCTAGGGTGAGGGGCTGTTCAGGCACGACGCATCCCGATGTGTGGAATGTCATCCTCCAGATACTCTTCACCCGCCACAACAAACCCGTACTTGCCGTAATACCCCTGCAAATGCGCCTGTGCCGACAGATAGATCGGCACCTGCGGCCAATGCTTTTCAGCCTGTTTCAGCGCCTGCTCCATCATTTCGTGCCCCAGCCCTTTGCCGCGCCCCTGCGGTGCAGTAATCACCCGGCCGATCACCACGTCGCCGCCCTGGGATTCCGGATCCAGCAGGCGCAGGTAGGCCATCAACTGATCATCTTCCCAACCCATCAGGTGATAGGTATCGCCTTCCAGATCCTGACCGTCGAGGTCCGGATAAGCGCATTTCTGTTCAACCACGAACACGTCCGAGCGCAGCTTCAACAGCGCGTACAGCTGTTCCTTGCCCAGATCACTGTGATGTTTGCAGACCCATTCGATTGTCATTTGCCGATTCCTTGAACGTGTCGCCCGATACTAAGCGCCTGCGGCAAAGATGTCTTTATGGCGTAAGAGTCTGTGACAAAGGTCAAAATGCCATCATTCCTTTCTCGCAGTCTCGGCGACTTTGTGTAATCTGCTGAAGAGCCCTGTGCACTGGCTGCAATGAGCTAATGTTAGGGCCTGGGTTTTGCCGGTAAGGGGCCTTGGGGTTTTGGCTGAAAACATGCTGGGCAACCTGCCCGCTAAGGATTTTCAAGCATGCCGCGTTTGCATCGAGCCTTTGCTTTGGTCGGATTGCTCTTGCTGGCTCAGACTGCTGCAGCGGAGAAGCTGCGGCTGGTGTTTGATATCTGGCCACCCTTTACCGACGACACGCTGGTCAACGGCGGACTGGCCACCGACATCGTCACGACTGCCCTGGCCCGGGCCGGTTATGCCAGCGGCTACGAACAGGTGCCTTGGGCGCGGGCGCTGCTCGGTGTCGGCGAAGGCCGCTACGACGTGTTGGTCAACGCCTGGTACAACGATGAGCGGACCAAGCTGGGCGAGTTTTCCGGGGAATACCTGCTCAACCGCATCCGCTTTCTCAAGCGCAAAGACACGCCACTCGATTATTCCAATCTGCAGCAATTGCACACGTACCCGATTGCGGTGGTGCGCGGCTATGCCTATTCGGCGCCGTTCGATGCCGACACGGCGTTGCAGAAAGTCCCTGTGCATAACTTCGCCATGGCCGTGCGCATGCTCGCGGCGGATCGGGTCAAGTTGACGCTGGAGGATGAGTATGTGGCGAAGTATTACCTGGCGCGCGAATCAGCCAAGGTGCGCAATTCAGTGGAGTTCTTGCCCAAGCCGTTGAGTGAGAACAGCCTGCACATTCTGGTGAGCCTGAAGAATCCGCAGCATGAGCAGATTGTTGCAGGGTTTGATAAGGCGATTGCGGCGATGAAGGCGGATGGCAGTTATGACAAGTTGTTGAGGCAGCATGGGATGTGAGGGTCGATCCAGAATTCTCTGTGTGGCAGATGTCGCTATCGCGAGCAGGCTCACTCCTACAATTTGGAATGCGTTCCCCTGTAGGAGTGAGCCTGCTCGCGATGACGCCCTGTCAACCGCCGCTGATTTCTGAGGTGTCCTTGATCAGATGCGCCGCCAACGTCCGCAACGGCCCCAACTGCCGGCAGATCAACGCCAACTGCGTCTGCACCAGCCGCTGCCCCTCATCGATCTCATCGGCCATCTGCTCCAGCTCATTGGCCAGCGCTTCTTCCTCGTCACTCTGAATCGCCACCGGCTGCTTGTTCGCCAGCCCTTGGGCGATTTCATCAATGCTCGTCGCCAGTTTCACCCCGGCGCCATCGATCAAATGCTCGCGCACATCCGCCGGCAACTGCGTCTCGCGATGCGCGCCAAGTCCTGACAGATAACTCAACAACGTGTGCGACAACACCAGAAAGCGGAATCCAACATCCGCTTCCTTACGGAAATGCCCCGGCTCCATGAGCATGTTTGCCAGTGTCGTCGACAGCGCCGCATCAGCGTTGTGCGCATTGCGCCGGGCCAGCCGATACGCGAGATCGTCGCTCTTGCCCGCGGCGTATTGCTGCATGATCTGGCGCAGGTAGATGCTGTTGCAGGTCAGGGTGTTGGCCAGCACTTTGTTCAGGCGTCGACCCTGCCAGTCCGGCAGGAACAGGAATACCGTCAGGCCGGCAATCAGGCTGCCCAGCAGCGTATCGAACAGGCGTGGCAGGAACAGTCCGTAACCGTCACCGACCTGGTTGAAGCAGAACAGCACCATGATGGTGATCGCCGCCGTCGCGAGGGTGTAGCGGGTGGTGCGGTTGGTAAAGAACACCACGCCGGCGGCGATGGCAAAGCACGACTGCACCAACGGACTCGGGAACAGATCGAACAGCGCCCACGCCACGGTCAGGCCGATAGCGGTGCCAAGGATCCGCTGACCGAGTTTGCGCCGCGTCGCGCCATAGTTCGGCTGGCAGACGAACAGCGTGGTGAGGATGATCCAGTAGCCTTGCGACGGGTGAATCAGGTGCACCATGCCGTAGCCGATACTCAGGGCCAAGGGCAGGCGCAGGGCATGACGGAACAACAGAGAAGTCGGCGTCAGTTGCGTGCGCAGGCGCACCCAGACGTCTTTGAGGTTGCGCGGCGAACGGTCGAGCAGGCTGCTGTCGGTCGCATCGGCCAAGGCATCCGGGTTGCTCGCGTCGCTGAGCAAACGATCGAGGGTGCCGAGGTTGGCCGCCAGTGCGCGCAGCGAACGCAGCAATCCGCGCCAGGCCGGATTGCTCTGGATGCGCAGGTGTTCGAGGGAGGCGTCGAGGTCGCTGAGGGCTTCGGCGAAACTCGCGTCATAAATAAATGGCTGGCGCATCTGGATCGATTCGGCCAGAGCGCGGCAGGCCTTGCCTTGCTGGCGCAACAGGCGTTGGCAGCGGAACAGCACGTCGCTGTGGAAGAACGCTTCGGCCAGCGCGTTGTACGGGTAGTGCGAGGAGCTGGCGCGTTCGTGGATGTCTTGCGCGAGGAAATACAGCTTCAGGTAGCGGCTGACTTTCGAGCCGGGGCGGCCGTTGCCGACGCGGTGCAGGATGATTTCCTTGGCACTGTTCAGCGCCGCCACCACGCGACCGTTCTGCTGGGCCAGTTCCAGACGCCGCGCTTCCACATCCATTTGCCGGATCGGCTCGAACAGCGAGGATTTCAACTTCAGGTAAAAGCCCAGCTCACGGAATAATCGCGCCAGACTTTGTTGCACCGGCTGGTTGGAAAACAGCGCCTGCCACAGCACCGAGAGCAAGCCGTACCAAGCCGCCCCGGCCACCAGCAGCATCGGCTCGTGCCAAAAATCGGTGACCGCGCCACCGCGCTGATCAACGCCGATCATTGTGTATACGGACAGAATCAACGTCGCCGAAGCAATCGCGCCATAACGCTCGCCGAGTGCTCCGAGCATGGTCAGGCCGAAACTGGCCAGCGCCAATGCAATGGCAAACACGATGGGGTAGGGGAAGAGCAATTCCACCGACAGTGCGGCGATGCTGAAGCACACCAGTGTCACGGCGAGGGCGTTGAGGCGGCCCTGCCAACTGTCGTCGGTCTCGGCCAGGGCGCTGGCGATAATCCCCAGGAACAACGGGATCAGCAGGCCCATTTCATCCTGATACCAACACAGCGCCATGCTGCCGGTCAGGGCGATGAACACCCGCACGCTATAGCTGAATTTATCCAGCGCCCACAGGCGCCGCAAAGACTGACGAAACGAGGTCGAGGACATGAAGTGCGAAGGCCTTCCGAGGCGATGCCGCTAAATTGAGCCAGTAATGACGCCGACGCAATGGCGCCGATCACATCTGACAGCAAAAAGTGTTCCTTTGAGATCTTGTGTAGAACTAAATCTTGAATTGGGCACGGAACCCTGTGGGAGCTGGCTTGCCAGCGATGGCTGCATGACAGTCAACAATGATGTTGGATCTGCCGGCCTCATCGCTGGCAAGCCAGCTCCCACAGGTTTTTGTATTTAGCTTTGAATTAAGCGTACTGCGCGGCGGCGTAGCCCGAGGCCCAGGCCCACTGGAAGTTGAAGCCGCCCAGATGCCCGGTGACGTCGAGGACTTCGCCGATGAAGTACAGGCCGGGGCTTTTCAGCGATTCCATGGTTTTCGACGACACTTCGCGGGTATCGACGCCACCGAGTGTTACCTCGGCGGTGCGATAACCCTCAGTCCCCGCCGGCACGACTTTCCAGCTGCCGAGCTTCTCGGCGATTTCCGCCAGTTCAGCATGGGTGTACTGCTTCATCGGCTTGGACACGAACCAGTTATCTGCCAGCAAATTGGCCATCTTCTTGGTGAAAATCTCACCCAGCAAAGTTTTCAATTCACTGTTCGGGCGCTCGGCCACTTGCTGTTGCAGCCAGCTCGCCGCGTCGTGATCCGGTAGCAGGTTGATTTCCACCGTGTCGCCGGATTCCCAGAACGAGGAAATCTGCAAAATCGCCGGACCACTGAGGCCTCGGTGAGTGAACAGGATGTTCTCGCGAAAGCTCTGATCGTTGCAGCTGACCAGACAATCCACCGAAGTCCCGGACAACTCGGTGCACAGTTCTTTGAGCTGGTCGGTGATGGTGAACGGCACCAGGCCGGCGCGAGTCGGCAGCAATTCATGGCCGAACTGCTTGGCGACTTGATAACCAAAACCGGTAGCGCCCAGCGTCGGGATCGACAGACCGCCGGTAGCGATCACCAGCGACTCGCACTGGATCTGACCGAGGGTGGTGTCGAGCAGGTAACCGCTTTCGACCTTTTCGATGGTCTGGATCGAGGTATCCAGGTGCAACTCGACGCCGGCCTGATCGCACTCCGTCAGGAGCATTTCGAGGATATCGCTGGATTTGTTATCGCAGAACAGCTGACCGAGTTTCTTCTCGTGGTACAGCACGGCGTGTTTTCCGACCATGCCGATGAAATCCCACTGGGTGTAGCGCGCCAGTGCGGATTTGCAGAAATGCGGGTTCTGCGAGAGGAAATTGCTCGGCTCGGTGTACATGTTGGTGAAATTGCAGCGGCCACCGCCCGACATCAGGATTTTCTTGCCGGCCTTGTTCGCATGGTCGAGCAGCAACACCTGACGCCCACGCCCGGCGGCGGTCAGTGCACACATCAACCCAGCGGCGCCAGCGCCAATGATCACGACTTCGGTAGAGCGCAAAACGGTGTCCTCACACAATGATCGTTCCCACGCTCTGCGTGGGAATGCCGCCATGGACGCTCTGCGTCCGTTGTTATGTGACGCGGAGCGTCACGGGATGCATTCCCACGCAGAGCGTGGGAACGATCAGGTCAGAGGATGCGGACGCGCAGCGAGCGGCCCTTGATCTTGCCGTCGTTCAAACGCTGCAAGGCCTGCATGGCCACGGTGCGGTCAACAGCCACATAAGCCTGGAAGTCGAAAATCGCGATCTTGCCAACCTGCGCACCCGGAATACCGGCATCACCCGTCAGAGCACCCAGAATGTCGCCCGGGCGAACCTTGTCTTTACGGCCCGCGCCGATGCACAGCGTGGTCATCGGCGGTTGCAGCGGGGCAAGGCCTTGGGACTTGAGGTTATCGACCTGATCCCAGTTCAGCGGCGACTTCTGCAGCTGCTCAATGGCTTGCGCGCGGTGCGCTTCGCCCGGAGCAACCAGGCTGATCGCGATGCCTTTCTCGCCAGCGCGACCGGTGCGGCCAACGCGGTGAATGTGGATTTCCGAATCGCGGGCCAGTTCGACGTTGATCACCATGTCCAGCGCATCGATGTCCAGACCACGGGCGGCGACGTCGGTGGCGACCAGTACCGAGGTACTGCGGTTGGCGAACATCGCCAGCACCTGATCGCGATCACGCTGTTCCAGATCGCCGTGCAGGCCGACGGCGGAAATGCCTTTGGCGGTCAGGTGATCAACGGTTTCCTGAACTTGCTGCTTGGTGAAGCAGAACGCCACGCAGGACGCCGGACGGAAGTGGTGCAGGACTTTGGTCACTGCGCTCATGCGATCTTCCGGGGAAATCTCGTAGAAACGCTGCTCGATCTGCGTGTCATCGTGGAACGCTTCGGCTTTCACCGTTTGCGGATCACGCATGAACTTCGACGCCAGTTGCTTGATGCCCACCGGGTAAGTCGCGGAGAACAGCAGGGTCTGACGACGCTCCGGGGTCTTGACGATGATGTCTTCGATGGCATCGTAGAAACCCATGTCGAGCATGCGGTCGGCTTCGTCGAGAATCAGCGTGTTCAGGCCGTCGAGGACCAGCGAACCCTTGCGCAGGTGCTGCTGGATGCGCCCCGGGGTGCCGACGATGATGTGCGCCCCGTGCTCCAGCGAAGCAATCTGCGGGCCGAACGACACGCCGCCGCACAGGGTCAGGACCTTGATGTTGTCTTCGGCACGGGCCAGACGACGGATTTCCTTGGCGACCTGGTCGGCCAGCTCACGCGTCGGGCAGATCACCAGTGCCTGGCAACCGAAGTAGCGCGGGTTGATCGGGTTGAGCAGGCCGATGCCGAACGCGGCGGTCTTGCCACTGCCGGTCTTGGCCTGGGCGATCAGGTCCATCCCCTTGAGGATCACCGGCAAGCTCTGCGCCTGGATCGGCGTCATCTGGGCATAACCGAGGGATTCGAGGTTAGCCAGCATGGCGGCGGACAGCGGCAGAGTATTAAAAGCGGTGGCGATGGTGGTCACGGGACTGGCCTGCAAAACAAAATGTCGCGCAGTGTAGCAGCCCCGTGCCACTTTCTTCGAAAGTTCTGGACGAACAGTGGTTAATGTTCGATGTGTTCTTCCGGGCGTTTGGCGCGGCGGCCGTCTTCCTTCGACAGTTGCGAGAAGATCGTCGCGGCAAGCATTGCCATGATCCCGACCGTGACGAAGGTCAGCTGGAAGGCACCGAGCACGGTTTCCACGCCATCGTTACCGATCTCTGCGGTAAACCCACCGAGCAACGCACCCGCGCACGCCACCCCCAGACTCAGCGACAACTGCGCGACCACCGAGAGCAAGCTGTTGCCACTGCTGGCGCTGGCATCGTCGAGATCAATCAGCGTCACGGTGTTCATCGCCGTAAATTGCAGCGAGTTGATCGCGCCGAGAATCGCCAGCAGGCACAGCAGCAGCCAGTACGGCGTCTGCTCGCTGACCAGGCCCATGCTCGCCAGCATGATCCCCAGTGCCAAGGTGTTGCCGGTGAGGACGATGCGATAGCCGAGCCGTTCGATCAGCGGTCGCGCCACCCACTTGGCGATCATCGCCGCCGCCGCCAGCGGCAGCATGCTCATCCCCGCTTGCGACGGCGAATAGCCCAGCGCCACTTGCAACAGCAACGGCACAAGAAACGGTAGAGCACCGCTGCCCAAACGGGCGAACAGGTTGCCGAGAATACCGACGGCAAACGTGCGGGTCTTGAACAGCGACGGTGCGAACAGCGGGTTTTCAATGTGCCCGGCGCGCAACCAGTACGCCGCCAGACAGGCCATGCCACCGAACAGCAGCAACATCACGCGCAGGTGCGGCAAGTGCAGTTCGCCGAGGCCTTCCATGGCGATGGTGATCAGGATCATCGCCGCGCCGAACAACAGAAAACCCAGACTATCGAAGCGCGTACGCTCAGTGCCGCGCAGGTCGGGAATGAACTTCCACACCGCGTAGCAGCCGATCACGCCGACCGGCAGGTTGATCAGGAAGATCCAGTGCCACGTCAGGTATTCGACCATCCAGCCGCCCATGGTCGGGCCGATCAACGGGCCGAGCAGGCCGGGGATGGTGATGAAACCCATGATCCGCACCAACTCGGATCGTGGATAAGCGCGCAGCACGACCAGTCGGCCGACCGGCAGCATCAGCGCACCGCCCAGACCCTGAATGACCCGGGCGCCAATCAGCATGCTCAGGCTGCTCGACAGCGCGCAGAGCAGTGAGCCGAAACTGAACAGCAGAATCGCGCCGAAGAAGATTTTCTTGGTGCCGAAGCGGTCGGCGATCCAGCCCGAAGCCGGGATCAGCAAGGCCACAGTGAGCATGTAGGCGATGATCACACCTTGCATACGCAAGGGATCTTCGGCCAGGTCGCGAGCCATGGCGGGCAGGGCGGTATTGAGGATGGTCCCGTCGAGGGACTGCATGAAGAAAGCGATGGCGACGACCCACGGCAACCAGCGGGCGGTGATGGCGTCGAGAGGCGGGCGGTTGGGCATGGAACCTCTTGTCGTTGGGGTTAATGATCGTTCCCACGCTCCGCGTGGGAATGCCTCAACGGACGCTCCGCGTCCGCTTTTGGCTGGGACGCAGAGCGTCCCCGGCTGCATTCCCACGCAGAGCGTGGGAACGATCACCGTCAGAGGGTCAGGGTTAAACGGCTGACCAGCGCCCCCGGCAGTAACGCCGACGAGGTATTGCGCTGGCTGTACGTACTCGCCGACAGCAGCAACTCGCGCTCGGCGGTCAACGCTTCCAGCTGCGAACCGAGCAGGCTGTAGGCGCTATCGTCAAAGCGCATGGTGCTCACCGGCGCCTGAATCTCGCCGTTCTCGACCCAGAAGGTCGCGAAACGGGTCATGCCAGTCATGCGCGCGGCCGGTTGATCCGAGTAGTTCAGGTACCACAGGTTGCTGATGTACAACCCGGTGCCCAACTGCTTGAGGATCTCTGCTTGCGCCAGATCACCCGCTGCCATGTTCAACGCACTTGGCATTTCACCGCCGCCGGCGCCGTTGGCGGCCAGGCCATATTCGGCGGCGCTGCGCGAACCGACCAGTTGATCGCCCGCTTTGCCTTCGACGATCAGCCGCAGATCGCTGCGCGGATAACCTTCGCCGGAAAACGCCGGGCTCAGCGATTCACTGACTTTTTCATCCAGCGACAGCAGCGGACTGAAGGCCTGATCGCCGACATACAACTTCTGCAACGGGCTGCTCTTGCTCGCGATTGACTGCGCCGAGAAACCGCCCCAGCTCAGCATGCCCATGATTTCTTCCAGCGCCGCCGGTGCCAGATACGCACGGTACTGCCCCGGCGCCAAGGTGCGCAGCGGGCGGCCGAGAAACTCCAGTTGCTCACGTGCCTGAGCAAAGCGCTTGGCGAAACCTTCGCTACTCCAGTCATGCCCGGCGTAGCTGGCTTTCACCGCTTCACCGTTCTCGTGGAACAGGCTGAAATCGAAGTTGAAGCTGTTGGCCTGATGCCAGCCAAACGCTCCCGAAGAACTGGCGAAGCCACGGCTGATCGGGCCGGCGGCATAGAAGCCAACCAAGTCCAGACCCTCAGCGGCAGCACAGATTTCATCGACCACCTGTTCAGTGTCCGGCAGCGGATGTTCCTGCACGTTCTGGCTCTGCCAGCCGTTGTGGTTGAGCAACAGATACGGATCCTGCGGCAGCAACGGCAGGGTTTCGCGCAGTTGTTGCAGACCTTCGGCAAGCCGTTGCAGATCGCCTTCCTGATCACCGGACAGGGTGACCTGAAGGTCGGCGTGGCGACCATCGTTGATCAGTTTCAGGACGATATTGGCCTGCTGCACTTGTCCGGCCTGACGTACCTTGGCGTGATTGAAACGCACGAACGCCGAGGATTCGGCGGCAAAGCTGAGGGTGAATTGTTCCGGCTCGCGCACGCTGTCGCGCAGCCACTCGACCATGACCTTGAAGGCGTCGGACTGACTCTTCGAAATGCTCATCAGGCGTCTCCCCCAAACACATCAACGTTGCTGAATACGCAGGCCGGCGAAGCGTGGCCGACGCGGATCACCTGGTTCGGTTCGCCCTTGCCGCAGTTCGGCGTGCCCAGCACCTTGACGGTGTTGGCGTCGCCGACGGCGCGCAGGCTTTTCCAGAAGTGCGCGGAAATCGCCCGGTAGTTCGGGTTTTTTACTACGCCTTTGAGTTCGCCGTTTTCGATCAACTGGCCCCATTCACAGCCGAACTGGAATTTGTTGCGCGCATCGTCGATCGACCAAGAACGGTTGGTGCTCATCAGAATGCCGTTCTCGATGCCTTCGATCAGTTTGTTCAGTGGCTGATCGCCCGGCTCGATATTAAGGTTGGCCATGCGATCGATCGGCGCACGGTTCCAGCCGCAGGCGCGGCTGTTGGCAACGCCATCGAGACCGGCGCGGAACTGCGACAGCGCCCCGCCCAGCGGACGCAGCAACAGGCCATCGCGGATCAGGAATTGTTTGCTGGCCTTGCTGCCGTCGTCATCGTGGCCATAGCTGGCCAGTTCTTCGGGAATGCCTGGATCGAAGGTCACGTTGAGTAGTTTGGAGCCGTATTGCAGGCTGCCGAAGTCGCTGGCTTTGACGAAACTGGTGCCGGCGTAATTGCGTTCGTCGCCGAGAATGCGGTCGAGTTCCAGCGGGTGGCCGATGGATTCGTGGATCTGCAGCATCATCTGGTCCGGCATCAACAGCAGGTCGCGCGGGCCTTGCGGGGTGTTCGGCGCAAGCAGCAATTGCAGGGCCTGATCGGCAACTTGCGGACCGGCGCCGATCAAACCGCAACGGCTGATCACGTCAGCGCCGCCCTGTTGGCCGAAGTTCTCGCGACCGAGGCTGCGAGTCTGGCTGTCGTTGCCGTCGTAAGCGGTGACGTCGAGGCCTGGATAAACGAAGCGCTGGGCCTGGCGCAATTCAGCCCCGGCGCTGCTCAGGTAGATCTGTTCGACGTGGGTGATGCCAATGCTCACCTGCCAATTCACCAGGCGCTCATCCTTTGGCACCGAGGCGGATTCCGCGCCGAGCAGCTCAAAGCATTCGCTCAGGGACGGGAAGGGTTGTTCGAGATTGGGCGAAAAGTAATCAGCGCGATCGCTGGACACTGGCTGATCGCGCAGGTCGAGCAAGGCGTGCGGCTTGAGCCGACGGGCTTGCAGCTCGGCGCGTTCGAGGGCGGCTTGCAGACCTTGTTGCGACAGATCGTTGGTCGCCGCGTAGGCCTCAACACCATTGACCCGAACGGTGAGCATCGCGCCTTCGTCGCGGCTCAGGCTCGGCGGTTCGGCGACGTTTTTACGTACCGACAGGTACTGCCCGGACTCGCTTACGTATCGCAGGGAAAAGAACTCAGCGCCCGTGCGCAAGGCAGCGAAGCGCTGCTTGAGCTGGGGGTGGAAATCGAACATTCGGGAACCTCCTTGTCAGGGGGAAGCGGGGTGAGGCTACTCGGCGGGGAGGGGTGAAACGGTTGCGCGAGGTCTAGAGTAGGCCTGCGTGGGGGTAGGATCAAGTGAAGAGGGGGTGTAGGGGGATTTACTGTGCAGCGAGGGAATTTGTGCTGAATCTGAGGGCCCCATCGCTGGCAAGCCAGGCTCCCACAGGTTTTTTGGTGAACACAATATGTGTGAACGACGCAAAACCCTGTGGGAGCTGGCTTGCCAGCGATTAGCCGTGACGCGGTATTACGTCTTACTGAGCCGCCGGGGTGATATCACGCATCGGCTTGCCCTTCACCGGCGCATCGCCCGCCACGTAGTAAGCAGCATTGCTGCGCGGCAGTGGTTTGCGACCACGGATCTTGTCGGCGATTTTCTCGGCGATCATGATCGTCGGCGCGTTGAGGTTGCCGGTGGTGATGATCGGCATGATCGAGGCATCGACCACACGCAGGCTCTGCATGCCGTGCACGCGACCTTCGCCATCAACCACAGCCATCTCGTCGGTGCCCATCTTGCACGAGCAGGACGGGTGGAACGCGGTTTCGGCGTGCTCGCGGATGAACTTGTCCAACTGCTCATCGGTTTGCACTTCGATACCCGGGCTGATTTCGCGGCCACGGAAAGCGTCGAGTGCCGGCTGCTGCATGATTTCACGGGTCAGGCGGATGCCGTCGCGGAATTCCTGCCAGTCCTGCTCGGTAGCCATGTAGTTGAACAGGATGCTCGGGTGCTGGCGCGGGTCTTTCGATTTGGCCTGGATGCGACCACGGCTTGGCGAGCGCATGGAACCCATGTGCGCCTGGAAACCGTGCTCTTTCACACCGTTGCTGCCGTTGTAGTTAATCGCCACTGGCAGGAAGTGGTACTGGATGTTCGGCCATTCGAATTCCGGACGCGAACGGATGAAACCGCCGGCTTCGAACTGGTTGCTGGCGCCGATGCCGGTGCCGTTGAACAGCCACTCGGCACCGATGGCCGGCTGGTTGTACCAGAGCAGCGACGGGTACAGCGAAACCGGCTGAGTGCAGGCGTATTGCAGGTACAGCTCAAGGTGATCCTGCAGGTTTTCACCGACGCCCGGCAGGTCGTGAACGACCGGAATGTCGAGCGACTTCAGCAGTTCGGCAGGACCGACACCGGAGCGCTGCAGAATCTGCGGCGAAGCGATGGCGCCGGAGCACAGCAGCACTTCTTTGCGCGCTTTGACTTCGACGCGCTCTTCGGCGTCGCCGACCAGGTAACGCACGCCAACGGCACGCTTGCCTTCAAACAGAATTTTGTCGGTCAGGGCGTGGGTGACGATGGTCAGGGTCGAACGCTTTTTCGCGGTGTCGAGGTAGCCACGGGCGGTGGAGGCACGACGGCCGTTCGGCGTCACGGTGCGGTCCATCGGGCCGAAGCCTTCCTGCTGGTAACCGTTCAAGTCTTCGGTGCGCGGGTAACCGGCTTGTACGCCAGCTTCAACCATGGCGTGGAACAGCGGGTTGTTGCCAGCCTTCGGCGTGGTCACGCTGACCGGGCCTTCGCCACCGTGGTAGTCGTTCGGGCCGATGTCGCGGGTTTCGGCTTTGCGGAAGTACGGCAGGCAGTCGAGGTACGACCAGTCTTCCAGACCTGGCAGTTTTGCCCAGCCGTCGTAGTCCATGGCGTTACCACGGATGTAGCACATGCCGTTGATCAACGAGGAACCGCCGAGGCCTTTGCCGCGACCGCATTCCATCCGGCGACCGTCCATGTGTGGCTCTGGATCGGTTTCGTACGCCCAGTTGTAACGACGACCTTGCAGCGGGAACGCCAGTGCAGCCGGCATTTGCGTGCGGAAGTCGAAACGGTAGTCCGGGCCGCCTGCTTCGAGCAGCAGAACGGTGACGCCAGCGTCTTCAGTCAGACGGGTCGCCAGGGTGTTACCGGCCGAGCCGGCACCGATGATGATGTAATCGAATTCTTGGGACATTGAATGCACCCTCTTTGATAGTGGTCAGGTCGGACCTTGGCGAGTGCTGTGCACTCGAATCGCTGGCAAGCCAGCTCCCACAGGGATTGGGGGCTGCCACAAATTGGATGGACGACTCCAAGCCTGTGGGAGCGGGCTTGCCCGCGAAGAGGCCTTCGCGGGCAATGCAAATCTCGGGTCTTAGAACACCGAAACGTAATCGCCCAGCTCGACCTGTACCGATTTGATGCGGGTGAAGTTGTTCAGCGAGCTGATGCCGTTCTCACGGCCGACACCCGACTGCTTGTAACCGCCAACCGGCATTTTTGCGTCGGACTCGCCCCAGGCGTTGATCCAGCAGATACCGGCTTCCAGTTGATGAATCACGCGGTGCGCGCGGTTCAGGTCTTTGGTGACGATACCGGCGGCCAGGCCGAAGTCGGTGTCGTTGGCGCGGCGGATCACTTCTTCTTCGGTTTCGTAGGAGAGGATCGCCATCACTGGGCCAAAGATTTCTTCACGAACGATGGTCATGTCGTCGGTGCAATCGGTGAACACGGTAGGTGCCACGAATGCGCCTTTGGCGAATTCGCCGTCGGTCAGACGCTCGCCGCCACACAGCACGCGGGCGCCTTGCTCTTTACCTTTGGCGATGTAACCCAGCACGCTTTCCATGTGCGCGAAGCTGACCAGCGGGCCGAAGTTGGTGTTTTCGTCTTCCGGGTTGCCAACGCGGATGCGTGCAACGCGTTCAACGATCTTGGCTTCGAACGCGGCTTTCAGGTGCGCCGGAACGAACACGCGAGTGCCGTTGGTGCAGACCTGACCGGAGCTGTAGAAGTTGGCCATCATCGCGGTGTCGGCAGCGCGATCCAGGTCCGCGTCGTCGCAGATGATCAGCGGGGATTTGCCACCCAGTTCCATGGTCACGTCTTTGAGCGACGAAGCCGAAGCGCTGGCCATTACTTTTTTGCCGGTGTCGGTGCCGCCAGTGAACGAGATTTTCTCGATGCGCGGGTGCTCGGTCAGCCAGGTGCCGACTTCACGGCCGCTGCCGGTCAGTACGTTGAACACACCGTTTGGAACGCCGGCTTCGGTGTAGATCTCGGCCAGTTTCAGGGTGGTCAGCGAGGTGACTTCGCTTGGCTTGAAGATCATCGCGTTACCGGCCGCCAGGGCTGGTGCGGATTTCCACAGGGCGATCTGGATCGGGTAGTTCCACGCGCCGATACCGGCGACAACGCCCAGCGGCTCGCGACGGGTGTAGACGAAAGAAGTGTCACGCAGCGGGATCTGCTCGCCTTCGATGGCCGGTACCAGGCCTGCGTAGTATTCCAGCACGTCAGCGCCGGTAACGATGTCGACGTATTTGGTTTCGGAGAAGGATTTGCCGGTGTCCAGGGTTTCCAGCGCGGCCAGTTCATCGTTGCGCTCGCGCAGGATGTCGACGGCACGACGCAGGATGCGCGAACGCTCCATGGCGGTCATCGCGGCCCAGATTTTCTGGCCCTTTTCAGCGCTGACTACGGCGCGCTCGACGTCTTCCTTGGTCGCACGTTGCACCAGTGCGAGGACTTCACCGTTAGCCGGGTTGATGGCTTCGAAGGTGGCATCGCTGCCGGCGTCGGAGTACGCGCCATCGATGTAAAGTTTTTGCAGTTCGAAACGGGCCATAGTGTCCTCGCAAGTGCATTGGTGGTTGGCGTTGACCACCGCGGTGAGGCTGCGGTGGCGTTCAGGGGCCGAGCGTTTTCTGTGTGCTCTAGCTCACCTTCTTGGCCAATTGGAAATCCATGTATTCGTAAGCGATCTGTTGCGCCTGCGCCGTGTCGAAAGCGTCTCCCGACAAAGCACCGCGCAACCACAAGCCGTCAATCAACGCTGCCAGTCCTCGTGCTGCGCTGCGCGCATCTTCGAGCGACAGCACACGGCGGAACTGGCAGCACAGGTTGGAATACAGACGGTGATCGTTGATCCGCTGCAACCTGTGCAAAGACGGCTGGTGCATGCTGGTGGCCCAGAAGGCCAGCCAGGTTTTCATTGCCGGGCCATTGACCTGGCTGGCGTCGAAGTTGCCTTCGATGATCACCTGCAGATGCGCCCGTGGGCTGTCATCTGCCAGCGCCTGACGGCGCGCGGTGACGCTCTCGCTGAGGGCGGTCATCAGATACCGCATCGTGGCGGCAATCAGGCCGTTCTTGTCCTGAAAGTAATGACTGATGATGCCATTCGAGACACCGGCCAAACGGGCGATCAGCGCAATGCTGGCGTCCCCCATTCCGACCTGATCGACCGCCTGCAAAGTGGCTTCGATCAGTTGTTGGCGGCGGATGGGTTGCATACCGACCTTGGGCATCTTGCACATCTCCTTAGGCCTTCCGAGCGGCGAATGACGCCTATCGGATTGACGGCCAGTCTATTTTGTTTTGATTGAACGTTCAATCAACAAAGAATAAGATCTGCGACAAATCGTCGCTGCCTACAGATTTTTCCTACGTGTAAGTGGCGATAAAACCGACATCTGAAACAGCTCGAAACCTGCGTGGGGCATGGCGCGGTTCGCGATTCGATGGACGTGTTGAAAGGGCAAGACGCTCACGGCCAGGTTTCGGATGAACGTCCGTCCACCTTCGGCCACGAAAGCGATTCGCAGCGCCATTTCGGCAGGTTCGGGCTTTTTTCGGGATGTCTTTATATCACCCGCCGGTCGGCTGCCAACTAACCGATTGGTCGGGTTCCGTGTTGCCTTGTGTTCTTCTCTCGCACTGCCTGGAGCATTTGTGCCATGAGTTCTGCCTCGCTTATAAAGACCCCGCCCGAGAAGGTGACGGTCAACGGTTGGGTGTTTTACACCTCTACCGCGCTGATTCTGTTGTTGACCGCCATTCTGATTATCGCCCCGCAAGAGGCCGGCAGACTGTTGGGTATCGCTCAGGCCTGGTTGTCGCGCAGCTTCGGCTGGTACTACATGGTGGTCATCGCCGCCTACCTGGTGTTTGTGGTGGGCCTGGCGTTTTCCTCGTACGGCAAACTCAAACTGGGCAGCAAGGACGACACCCCGGATTTCAGTTACGGCGCCTGGGCGGGGATGCTGTTCTCGTCGGGTATCGGTATTTCGCTGCTGTACTTCGGCGCGTCCGAGCCACTGGATCACTACTTCAATCCGCCGGAAGGCACATCGGCCAGCAACATGGCCGCGCGTCAGGCTGTACAGCTGACTTTCTTGCACTGGGGCCTGCACGGCTGGGCGATCTACGCACTGGTTGGTCTGGCCGTAGCGTACTTTGCTTACCGGCATAACCAGCCGCTGGCCCTGCGTTCGGCGCTGTATCCGCTGGTCGGCGAGCGTTGGGTCAAGGGTGCGGCCGGTCACGCGGTGGACGGCTTCGGCATGTTCGTGACCCTGCTGGGTCTGGTGACGAACCTGGGGATTGGTTCGCTGCAAGTGTCGTCGGGGCTGGAAAACCTGTTCGGCATGGAACACAGCAACACTAACCTTTTGATCGTGATCATCGTGATGAGCACCGTGGCGACCATCGCTGCCGTGTCCGGCGTGGAAAACGGCATCCGTCGTCTGTCCAACCTGAACATCGTACTGTTCAGCGGTCTGCTGATTTTCGTATTGCTGTTCGGCCCGACCCTGCACCTGCTCAACGGCTTCGTGCAGAACATCGGTGACTACCTCAATGGCATCGTGCTGAAAACCTTCGACCTTTATGTGTACGAGGGCGATAACGCCAAGTCCGAGCGCTGGATGGGCCTGTGGACCCTGTTCTACTGGGCGTGGTGGATTTCCTGGGCGCCATTCGTTGGCATGTTCATCGCGCGTATTTCCCGTGGTCGTACCGTGCGTGAGCTGGTGGCTGGCGTGCTGTTGATTCCGCTGGGCTTTACCCTGGCCTGGCTGTCGATCTTCGGTAACTCGGCGCTGGACCTGGTGATGAACCATGGCGCGGTGGAGCTGGGCAAGACGGCCCTGGAACAGCCGTCGATGGCGATTTATCAATTGCTTGAGCACTACCCGGCGTCGAAAGTCGTCATCGGTGTGTCGATCTTTGTTGGTTTCGTACTGTTCCTGACCCCGGCCGACTCTGGCGCGGTGATGATGGCGAATCTGTCCTGCAAGGGCGGCAACGTCGACGAAGATGCGCCGCACTGGCTGCGGATCTTCTGGTCGGTGGTGATCACCCTGGTGACCATCGGTCTGCTGTTTGCCGGTAACTTCGAAGCCATGCAAACCATGGTCGTGTTGGCTGGCCTGCCGTTCTCGGTAGTGCTGGTGTTCTTCATGTTCGGCCTGCACAAGGCGATGCGTCAGGACGTGCAGATCGAACAGGAGCAAGCGCAACTGGCGGAGCGCGGTCGTCGTGGTTTCAGCGAGCGTCTGACGCAACTGGACCTGCAACCGAGCCAATCGGTGGTGCAGCGTTTCATGGACAAGCAGGTCAGCCCGGCGCTGGAAGATGCCACCGCGCAGATGCGTGCGCAGGGGCTGGAAGTGCAGACGCTGTTGGGTAAATCCAAGCGTTGCATGGGCGTGCGCGTCGAGATGGAAGAGGGCAACCCTTTCGTTTACGAAGTGAGCCTGGACGGCTATCTGGCGACCCCGACTGAATCGGCGCAGTCCGATGAAGCGCGTCAGCGTTACTACCGCGCGGAGGTGTATCTGCACAACGGCAGCCAGGATTACGACCTGATGGGCTTCACGCAGGATCAGATCACGCGGGATGTGCTCGATCAGTTTGAAAGCCATCGGCAGCTCCTTGGCCGGGTGTACAGCTAAAGTCAAAAGCCCCCTCACCCCAGCCCTCTCCCTAAGGGAGAGGGGGAAAGGGAGCAGATCGGGGGCTTTTCAATACCTGAGTTCGACTCGATTTCTCAGGTCGATGTAGCTTGAAAGTACTACTCGGTAGGTTCCTTCTCCCTCTGGGAGAGGGCTAGGCGGGCGGCGTTCCGATGAGGGGCTTTTTTCCTGACCCAATAAAAAGGGATCGCTCACCGCGATCCCTTTTTTTATCCCTCCTTAACCGAGGTTCTTGCCCAGCAACGCGTGATACAACTCGCTGTCGCCCAGGATCCCCACCACATGATTGTCATCGTGCAGCACCAGCTTGTTGCCGGTCTGATAACGAATCTGCAACGCATCGCGCATGCCGATGTTCGAGTCCACCAGTGTCGGCTTGCGCTCCAGGCCTTCCACCGCTTGCCCCGGTGCCCAGTTCTGCAGGTTCAGCACCGAGCCGTTCTGCCGCGCGCCTTTGATGGTGTTGCCTTCGGCCAGGTCCAGCCACGAATCGCCACCCGGATCCAGGCACACCGAACCATTGATGCGTTTGCACTTGTCCAGCGTGCGCATCAGGCTGCGACCGCAGAGCACATTGAGCGGATTGGTGTGTGCGACGAAGGTACGCACATAGTCGTCCGCCGGGTTCAGCACGATCTCTTCCGGCACGCTGTACTGGATGATCCGGCCGTCTTTCATGATCGCGATGCGGCTACCGAGTTTCAGCGCCTCGTCGAGGTCGTGACTCACGAACACGATGGTCTTGCTCAGCTTGCGTTGCAGTTCGAGCAGTTCATCCTGCAGACCCTGACGGATCAGCGGGTCGAGCGCCGAGAACGGTTCGTCCATCAGCAGAATGTCGGCGTCCATCGCCAGTGCCCGCGCCAGACCGACACGCTGCTGCATGCCGCCGGAGAGTTCGTCAGGCTTCTTGTTGCGCCATTGGGTCAGGCCAACCAGTTCGAGTTTTTCATCGACCAGTTTCTTGCGTTCCTTCTCCGGACGACCCTGCATTTCCAGACCGAAACTGATGTTCTCGCGCACCGTCAGCCACGGCATCAGGGCGAACTTCTGGAACACCATGGCGATGCGTTTGGTGCGCATCATTTTCAGCTCGGCCGGGGTGCAGGAGGCGATGTCGATCTGGCGGTTTTCATGCTCGACGAACAGCTTGCCGCGGCTCACGGTGTTGAGGCCGTTGATGCAGCGCAGCAGGCTCGACTTGCCGGAACCCGACAAGCCCATCAGCACGCAGATTTCGCCTTTGTTGATGTCCAGCGAGGCTTTTTCCACGCCGACGATCTGGCCGGTCTTCTTCAGGATCTCGTTGCGCGTCATGCCCTGATCGAGCAGCTTGAGTGCCTCGCGTGGATCTTTGGAGAAGATTACGTCGACGTCTTCGAAGCGAATTATGCTCATGCGTCACCCCCTACTTTGGCGTCGGGTTGTTTGCAGATACGGTCGAGCATGATCGCCAGCAGTACGATCGCCAGGCCCGCTTCGAAGCCCAGGGCGATATCAGCAGTGTTCAGTGCGTTGACCACCGGTTTGCCGAGTCCGTCGGCGCCTACCAGTGCCGCGATCACCACCATCGACAACGACAGCATGATGCACTGGGTGATGCCGGCTGCGATGCTCGGCATGGCGTGAGGCAGTTCGATCCGTGAGAGCAGTTGACGACGCGAGCAGCCAAAGGCCTTGCCGGCGTCCATCAGTTCTTGCGGGACATCGCGGATGCCCAGGTAGGTCAGGCGGATCGGCGCAGCGATGGCGAACACCACCGTGGAGATCAGGCCTGGCACCACACCCAGCCCGAAGAGGGTCAGGGTCGGAATGAGGTAAACGAAGGTCGGTACGGTCTGCATCAGATCGAGTACCGGACGCATGACCGTGTAGAACATCGGTTTGTGCGCGGCGACGATGCCCAGCGGCACGCCGATGACCACGCAGACCAGGGTCGCGAACATGACCTGGGCGAGGGTTTCCATGGTCTCCTGCCAGTACCCCAGATTGAGGATCAGCAGGAAGGAGGCGATGACGAACGCGGTCAGGCCCCATTTACGCTGAATGAAGTGAGCGAGTAGTGCGATCAGGCCAATCAAGACCAGTGGGTTGAACCAGGTCAGCGCAAACGTCACGCCGTGGATCATCGTTTCCAGGGTCACGGCGATTGCGTCGAAGGTGTTGGCGCCGTGTTGCGTCAACCATTCAACGAAGCCCGCGATGTACTGGCCTAAAGGTATTTTCTGATCAATCAGCATGGTAGTGAACGTCCGCATGCAAGGAAATAAACAGCCCGGGCGGGCGAACCCGCCCGGCATAAGCGATTACTGAAGCTTGGCTTTCACGGCCTCCAGGCCAGGTTTACCGTCAATGGTGGTCACGCCAGCGAGCCAGGTATCGAGCACTTGTGGATTCTTTTTCAGCCAGGCCTTGGCGGCCGCGTCAGGCTTCATCTTGTCGTCGAGAATGTTGCCCATCAGTTCGCTTTCCATGTCGACGGTGAACTCCAGGTTCTTCAGCAACTGACCAACGTTGCTGCATTCCTCGGCGTAACCCTTGCGGGTGTTGGTCGCCACGGTTGCAGCACCGAAATCGGGGCCGAAGAAATCATCGCCACCGGTCAGGTATTGAATCTTGAAGCGCTTGTTCATCGGGTGCGGCGCCCAGCCGAGGAAGACCACCGCTGTGTCGCGTTTTTGCGCGCGATCCACCTGCGAGAGCATGCCCGCTTCCGATGATTCGACGACTTTGAAACCGGCGGTCTTCAGGCCGAAGGCGTCCTTGTCGATCATGCTCTGGATCAGACGGTTGCCGTCGTTGCCAGGCTCGATGCCGTAGATCTTGCCGTCGAGCTCTTTCTTGAATTTGGCGATGTCGGCGAAGTCATGCAGACCTTTGTCATACAGGGCTTGCGGCACGGCGAGGGTGTATTTGGCGCCCTTGAGGTTGGTGCGCACGGTTTCCACGGTGCCCGCGTCGCGGTAGGCCTTGATGTCGTTTTCCATGGTCGGCATCCAGTTACCGAGGAACACGTCCATGTTCTTGCCATCGGCCAGCGACTTGTAGGTCACGGGCACGGAGATCATGGTGGTCTTGGTCTTGTAGCCGAGGGCGTTGAGCACGACGGAGGTGGTGGCGGTGGTGGCGGTAATGTCGGTCCAGCCGACATCAGAGAAGTTAACGGTACTGCACTGTGCCGGTTCTGCAGCTTGCGCCAGTAACGGCAGACTCAGCATGGCGGCCAACAACAACGACGGGGAACCTTTCATGGATGGACTCCTTGGTGTTTTTTTTGGCAGTGTTCCGACTGTGGACCACCGCACTTATAGGTTGCGGTTGGATGGCGTTCTGGAGACAGCTCTACCACGGCGCCTTGCAATCGAGTCATAACGATCATGTACCAGTGAAAATCTGACGCCTACAGGGGGGGTCGTATCCAGTACAGGGATGGTCGCATCCAGTGTCAGTGACGTCGCTTACAGCTTTTTTCAGCCCCGAATGGCCATCTGAACCGTACAAAAACGGCGAAAAACCGGGGCGAAAACGGCGCGGCGCTGGTGGACATGAGTGCGTCGGTGTCAGACGCCGTGCGTCCGGACAAAAGCCTGATGATGCGGGCATTCCGGCGGATCGCAGCTTGAGCGTAGCAGCTCCGCCAGCGGGCGCTTTTGCGTCCCGGACCGGCATCCTCAGGAGCTCTGCAGCAATGGCTATCAGTGTTTTCGACCTGTTCAAAATCGGCATCGGCCCTTCCAGTTCCCACACCGTCGGACCCATGCGCGCCGCGGCGTTGTTCGTCGAGTCGCTACGGGACAAGCACCAACTGGAACAGGTGCGCCGTATAGAAGTGCAATTGTTCGGGTCGCTGTCTGCTACCGGTATCGGTCACGGCAGCGACAACGCGGTGATCATGGGCTTGATGGGCGAGTGGCCGGACGCAATCGACCCGTCGCAGATCGGCCCGCGCATCCAGGCCCTGCGTGAAACTCATACCCTTCTATTGGATGGTCGTTTGTCGGTGCCGTTTGTCTGGGCGCGGGACATGCGCCTGATCGACGAGAACCTGCCGTTCCACCCCAATGCCATGACGATTGTGGCCGAGGGTGATCACGGCGAACTGCATCGCGACACCTACTATTCGGTGGGCGGTGGTTTTGTCGTCGATCAAGCGCAGGCGTCCAGCGGCGTCGTTGATCTGGATCGCACTGAATTGCCTTATGACTTTTCCAGCGCGGTCGAGTTGCTGGAGTTGTGCAAGCGGAACAATCTTCGCGTCGCTGAATTGATGATGGCCAACGAAAAAGTCTGGCGCAGCGAGGAAGAAATCCGCGCCGGGCTGATGAAGCTGTGGCGGGCGATGCAGGATTGCGTCGAGCAGGGTTTGAAACACGAAGGCATCCTGCCCGGCGGATTGAATGTGCGTCGGCGCGCGGCGAAGTTGCATCGCAGTCTTCAGGAGTTGGGCAAACCCAATGTGATCGGCTCGACGCTGAGCGCGATGGAGTGGGTCAATCTGTTTGCGTTGGCTGTTAATGAAGAAAACGCGGCCGGCGGGCGCATGGTCACGGCGCCGACCAATGGCGCGGCGGGGATCATTCCGGCAGTGTTGCACTACTTTATGAAGTTCAGCGAAGCGGTGACTGACGCCAACGTGGTCGATTACTTCCTCGGTGCAGCGGCGGTGGGGATTCTGTGCAAGAAGAATGCTTCGATCTCGGGCGCTGAGGTGGGCTGTCAGGGCGAAGTCGGTTCTGCCTGCGCGATGGCGGCGGCGGGGCTGGCGGAGATTCTTGGCGCTACGCCGGAGCAATTGTGCAACGCGGCGGAGATTGGCCTGGAACATAACCTTGGGCTGACCTGCGATCCGGTCGGTGGTCTGGTGCAAGTGCCGTGCATCGAGCGCAATGCGATTGCGGCGGTGAAGGCGATCAACGCGGCGCAAATGGCGTTGCGTGGGGATGGTCAGCACTTTATCTCGCTGGACCGGGTGATCCGCACCATGCGCGATACCGGTGCGGATATGCATGACAAATATAAAGAGACATCGCGAGGTGGGTTGGCGGTCAGCGCGGTGGAGTGCTGAGACCGCGTTGCCCCAATCGCGAGCAGGCTCACTCCTACAGGGGAACGCATTCCAATTGTAGGAGTGAGCCTGCTCGCGATAGCGTCAGACCAGTCAAAACTGCTCACCAAGTGAACACGGACAATAAATCACGCCACCTTTTAGCGCGTCGCAAACAGATAAGAGTCTTTCCCACCTGTTACATACGATCCGCGCCCTGACCGTCCGTCACCCGTGCTTGCGGTGACACTCCCCCCAAACCGCGCGCAGGCCAGTTCCCACAAGTGCTACCGATTTGCTCACACGCTGCGGGGCAGGGCTTTCAGCCATGCTGATGGCACTTCGAAATACCTTTTGTCGGACGTCTCGTATAGACACGTCGCGACGTCGTTTTCAGGAGTTATTGAACGGCCATCCAATTTTAGGCATGGCAATTGCTCTGTCATAACAAAGCCCGTCTCCCACGCGAGAACGCTGGCAATAACAAGAGCCTCCGCCTGAGGCCATCACCCGCTTTGTGTGAGGAGATACCGCGATGACGTCGTTCAACTCCGGGGCCCAACCCCAGAACCGTGCGCCTCAATCCATCGGCTTTCTGCTGCTGGACAATTTCACGCTGATTTCTCTGGCCTCCGCAGTAGAACCTCTACGCATGGCCAACCAATTGTCCGGTCGCGAGCTGTATCGCTGGAGCACCCTCACCGTCGATGGCGGCCAGGTGTGGGCCAGTGACGGTCTGCAAATCACTCCCGACGCGTCCATGCACAAAGCGCCACCGCTGGACACCGTGATTGTCTGCGGCGGTATCGGCATTCAGCGTACCGTGACCCGTGAACACGTTTCCTGGCTGCAAAGCCAGGCGCGCCAGTCCAAGCGCCTTGGCGCCGTGTGCACCGGCAGTTGGGCGCTGGCCTGCGCTGGCCTGCTCGACGGTTTCGATTGCAGCGTGCACTGGGAATGTCTGGCGGCGATGCAGGAAGCTTTCCCGCGCGTGGCCATGAGCACTCGCTTGTTCACCCTCGACCGTAACCGTTTCACCAGCTCCGGCGGCACCGCGCCGCTGGACATGATGCTGCACCTGATCAGCCGCGATCATGGTCGTGAGCTGTCCGCCGCGATCTCGGAAATGTTCGTCTACGAACGTATCCGCAATGAACAAGATCACCAGCGTGTGCCGCTCAAGCACATGCTCGGCACCAATCAGCCGAAGCTGCAGGAAATCGTCGCGCTGATGGAAGCCAACCTCGAAGAGCCGATCGACCTCGATGAATTGGCGGTGTACGTCGCTGTGTCGCGTCGACAGCTGGAGCGGTTGTTCCAGAAATACCTGCACTGCTCGCCGTCGCGTTACTACTTGAAGCTGCGCCTGATCCGCGCCCGGCAATTGCTCAAGCAAACGCCGATGTCGATCATCGAAGTGGCGTCGGTGTGTGGTTTCGTCTCGACGCCGCACTTCTCCAAGTGCTACCGCGAATACTTCGGCATTCCGCCGCGTGACGAGCGCGTAGGTTCCAACACCACCCAGCAAGTGGCGATGCTGCCGCTGCCGCAGGCGATTGTGATGTCGCCGCTGTCGGGGCCGATGTCGGCGTTGAGTCAGGCGCGCAATGAGTCGACGTTTGCCAGCGTAAGGCTCTGATGAGGATCGTTCCCACGCTCTGCGTGGGAACGCAGCCCGGGACGCTCTGCGTCCCAAGAGGCCGAACGCGGAGCGTCCGTTGAGGCATTCCCACGCGGAGCGTGGGAACGATCAGGTGAGCAACATCAGGCGCTATGGCTTTGCTGGTAGTCCGCCAATGCCGGCAACAACTGCTTGTCGATCGCCTGCCGCACCGCCGGCTGGATGCTGGCGCCGCTGGTGTACATGTCCTTGACCATCTTGCGCAGTTCAAACGCGCGCACATTATCCAGACCGCGCACCGCGCACTCGCAGGCCTGATCGGCGGTCGTGCCACTGGGTACTTGAATACCCAACGCCTTGAGCTGGCCCAACAAATCTTCCTGATCGATCAAATCGGCATACATCATGACGCGCATCCTTCTTCAATAACGGAGGTCGTGGCTCGATTCTGGTAGCCACGCCGGGGCACGGCAAGGGCGTTTTGTCGCAGTGGCTGCGACGGCTATGAACAGGTCGTTTTCGGCTAACTTGCCGCTCAAGGGAGTGGGCACACTGAACTCAGCTTGCAACACGAAGGTTTGGTCACCCTCGCACGGCAGCTCCTCAACAGTAGCTTGAGCCCCGATCCAGTCACGGCTGGTATCGGGGCTTTTTTTGCCTGCTGAAAAGCAAAGATCGCAGCCTTCGGCAGCTCCTACATTGGAATGCATTTCCCTGTAGGAGCTGCCGAAGGCTGCGATCTTTTTATGGTCTAGCGCTGCAACACCAGAATCCGCGACAACAACTCATCCCGATCGACATAGCAACCCTGAAAATGCCGTGCCCCGGTCGCCGGGTCAAACGCATTGCGCGCATGCAAGGTGCGGCGGTTATCGAAGCACCAAAGCTCACCGGGATTGAGCCTTTGCATGAGCCGAAACCGTGGCTCACGGGTCATCGCAATAAACCGCCGATAAGCCCGATACAGCACCGGCATCTGCTCCACCGACGTATCAAATGCGCCGCGCAGAAAGTTCGCCATACGAATCTCCGTCACGCGTCCCAAGGCATCCAACGCAATGATCGGCGCCAGGCAGCGATAGTCGCTGTGGCGGTCCTTGTTGCGAAACTCCACCGGGATTTCACACAAGGCCTGAAACGACGCCGGGTCTTCACTGCGCAACGCATCGGCAATCGCAAAGCCATCGACAAAAATACTCTCGCCACCCTCGGCGGCGTTTACCAGGCAATGCAGAAATTGCAGCCCCGGTTGCAGCTCGCGAGTTGGCAGATCCGTGTGCAAGGGCAGGTTGAAAGCGGTGTAGGCATTGCTGTCGGCATCGGCTTTGGATTGCACGTTGAACAGCACGCCGAAGTTGCTCTCGCGGATGAATGAAATGCGCTGCGCGATGAGTTTCAGCGAGCCGGGTTCAGTGGGCACACCGCGCACCTGCGTCAGGCCAATGTCGCGAATGGCGATCATCCATTGCAGCAGGGTGGCGTTGTCGTTCATCAGTGCCGAATAGTCGAACACCGGCAACTGCAAATCGCTGTGCCACAGGTAAGACTTGGGTTTTCCCGCCAGACGTTCGGCGCGGGAATCATCGTCGTAGGCGTGTGCGCGTAACCAACCGGGATCGAAGCGGCTGAGGTGGCCGTCCTGCCAGTCAATGCGCAGGCAGCCGTCAGTATCGATATGCGCGGCGACAGGCTTGAGGTCTTCAGCGGCGTCGACAATCTCGAACACCTGTTCGCGGGTGACGTTGTAGACGCACTTCGGGCACGGGCAATTGTCCCGCAACCAGACATGGTGAAACGGGCTGACGCGACCGTCAGCCCAGGCGATGGCAACGCGATCCGCCAGGGTCTGCACGCCGCTTAGCGCGCTGATCAACGGATAAGTACGGAAATCGGCAACAGCGGCAGCGGTGTTCATAGCGGCTCCTTGCGATTGATGGATTTACCTTGCAGGTGGCAGCGCGATGACGCGGCCGATGTAAGCGGGAGCGGGCAAGTCTTTCTGCTCGGCGATGATGTCTTGCAGGCGGTTCAAGGTGTCCGGGCTGAACAGCGCCGAGCGCGGGCCGGCGAGGTCGACGTGCAGCAGCATCTGTTCGTTGCCGGCCAGCTCTTGCGCATCACCGACCTTGTGCAGGCTGTGATAGAGGTGCAGACGTTTGCTGTCGTGACCGATGATTTGCGTGTGCACTTCGACCTCGGTGTCGAGCTTCACTTCGTGCAGATAATTGAGGTGCAGTTCGAGGGTGAACAGCGAGTGGCCGCTGGCTTCGCGGTGGTTGCTGTCCATGCCGAGGCGGTCCATCAGGGCGTCGGTGGCGTAGCTGAAAATCAGCAGGTAGAAGGCGTCGCGCAGGTGGCCGTTGTAGTCGACCCAGTCGGGGATGACTTTGGTTTGGTAGGTGGTGAGGTGGGGCATGGTTTGGGTTCCGGCAGTTGGCGGGTCGTTAAGATCAAGAGCTACCCCCTCACCCCAGCCCTCTCCCCCAAGGGGGGCGAGGGGGAAAGGGAGCAGATCTTCAAGTCTTTCAAGTCTTGAGTTCGACTCAGTAGTGCAAATCGGCGTAGCTCGCAAAAACACCACGGTCAGTTCCCTCTCCCCCCGGGAGAGGGCTAGGGTGAGGGCCGCGATGTCATGCCAGCCCCATCACTCGCTAAAACTCATCCCATGCTTCTCCTTGGTGCTCTTCACCGCCTCCAGCACCGCCAGCAAGCAATCATCACGATAGCGCTCCAGCGCCGAAATGCTGTGACGACCGAGCTGATCACTGGTGCCATCGACCACATCATCAATCAA
The DNA here is from genome assembly GCF_949767675.1 of Pseudomonas sp. IT-P395. Taxonomy (NCBI): domain Bacteria; kingdom Pseudomonadati; phylum Pseudomonadota; class Gammaproteobacteria; order Pseudomonadales; family Pseudomonadaceae; genus Pseudomonas; species Pseudomonas sp. IT-P395. The sequence continues at coordinate 153,886 of NZ_CATKPW010000006.1, read as the reverse complement.
CTTGGCAGTCAGCTCCGGCGCCGGCAGATACGTCCACGGCAACTGCAACGCCGGGCCGAATTGCGACATGAAGTGGCGCATGCCTGCGTCACCCCCAGCCAGCGTGTAAGTGAGGAACGTACCCATGAACGACCAGCGCAACCCGGCGCCAAAACGGATCGCATCATCGATCTCGCCAGTGGTCGCGACACCGTCGTTAACCAAGTGCAATGCCTCACGCCACAGCGCTTCGAGCAAGCGGTCGGCGATAAAACCGGGCACTTCCTTGCGTACATGCAACGGGCGCATGCCGAGGGACTCATAAACCTTCATGGCCGCCTGCACACCTTCCGGCGCGGTGTTCTTGCCACCGACCACTTCCACCAGCGGCAACAGATAAACCGGGTTGAACGGGTGGCCGACCACGCAGCGTTCCGGATGCGTCGAACTCTCATAGAACTCGCTCGGTAACAAGCCCGAAGTGCTTGAGCCGATCAACGCATTCGGCTTGGCTGCCGCACTGATTTTGCTGTGCAGATCAAGTTTCAGCTCCAGACGTTCCGGGGCGCTTTCCTGAATGAAGTCGGCATCGCGCACGCATTCTTCGATGGTCGCGACGAAGCGCAGACGATCCTGCGAAGCGCCCGGCGCCAGACCGTTTTTCTCCAGCGCGCCCCAGGCATTGGCCACGCGTTTGCGCAGTGCCGCTTCGGCGCCCGGTGCCGGGTCCCAGGCCACCACGTCGAGGCCATGGGCGAGGGCACGGGCTACCCAGCCGCTGCCGATGACACCGCTGCCCAGCGCGGCGAAGGTTTTGATTTCGGTGATAAAGCTCATAGGAATTTTCCCGTGGAAAGTAATCCCTGTAGGAGCTGCCGAAGGCTGCGATCTTTTGATCTTGATCTTGAGAAACAAAATCAAAAGATCGCAGCCTTCGGCAGCTCCTACAGATGAAATTTGGGGGGCAGTCAGAGCCCCGTTTTTTGAGCTGAGGGTTAACCGCGCTGGGTCAGGCCCATCTTTTTGCGGCCCTCTGCCGGGGTCAGCACGCGCGCGCCGAGGCGGCTGAGGATTTCTGTGGCGCGCTCGACCAGTTGGCCATTGGTCGCCAGCACACCTTTGTCCAGCCACAGGTTGTCTTCCAGCCCGACCCGCACGTTGCCGCCGAGCAGCACCGCTTGCGCCGCCATTGGCATCTGCATCCGGCCAATCCCGAACCCGGCCCACACCGCATCCGCCGGCAAGTTATCGACCATGGCTTTCATGGTGGTGGTGTCCGCCGGGGCGCCCCACGGAATGCCCAGGCATAACTGGAACAGCGGGTTATCGAGCAAACCTTCCTTGATCATCTGCTTGGCGAACCACAGGTGACCGGTGTCGAAAATTTCCAGCTCGGCTTTCACGCCCAGCTCGGTGATGCGCTTGGCGCCGGCGCGCAATTGCGCCGGGGTCGAGACGTAAATGGTGTCGCCATCGCCGAAGTTCAGCGTGCCGCAATCGAGGGTGCAGATTTCCGGCAGCAACTCTTCAACGTGGGCGAGACGGGTCAGCGGGCCGACCAGATCGGTGTTCGGGCCAAACTCCATCGGGTTCTCGCCGGCGCCGATCTCCAGATCGCCGCCCATGCCGGCGGTGAGGTTGACGATGATGTCGACGTCGGCCTCGCGAATGCGCTCCATCACTTCGCGGTACAGCGCCACGTCGCGGCTGAACTTGCCGGTCTGCGGATCGCGCACATGGCAGTGCACAACCGTGGCGCCGGCCTTGGCCGCTTCCACAGCCGCCGCAGCGATCTGTTTCGGAGTGACCGGCACGTGTGGGCTCTTGGCGGTCGTGTCGCCAGCACCGGTGAGTGCGCAGGTGATGATGACGTCGTGGTTCATGGTGCGGTTTCCTTCAGGCGTGATGGGTCTGTCCGCAGCCCTGTTCGGGGCTGCGAAGCGTGGTTCATTTGCCTCTCCCATCTGGGAGAGCGGGTTTTTCAATAGAGGGTTATTTGCTGGTCAGCTGGAGGTTTTCAGCGGCCGGTTTGCCATCGAACGTGGTCACACCCTCAAGCCAGCGCTGCTTGTCTTCGGGGTGATCCTTGAGCCATTGCTTGGCCGATTCGAAAGCATCCTTGTGATCGAGCAGCGGCTGCATCATCCGGCTCTCGTCCTCGGCGGTGAACGTCAGGTTGGTCAGCAGGCGACCAATGTTCGGGCACTGTTCGGCGTATTTCGGCGCGGTGACGGTCCACACGGTGGCCATGCCTTCGTTCGGGCCGAGGGCGCCGTCGCTGCCGGTCAGATAGGTCATATTGACGTTGACGTTCATCGGGTGCGGCGCCCAGCCGAAGAACACCACGGCCTCTTTGCGGCGCACGGCGCGGTCGACGGCAGCGAGCATCCCGGCTTCGCTGGATTCGACCAACTGGAACTTGCCGAGACCGAACTGGTTCTTGGCGATCATTGCCTTGATCTGGGTGTTGGCGCCGGAACCGGGTTCGATGCCGTAGATCTTGCCGCCCAGTTCTTTTTCGAACTTGGCGATGTCGGCGAAGGTTTTCAGGCCTTTGTCCGCCAGGTAAGTCGGCACGGCGAGGGTGGCGCGGGCGTCTTTCAGGCTCGGCGCTTCGAGGACTTTGACCTGATTGGCGTCGACGAACGGGGTAATGGTCTGGGTCATCAACGGGTTCCAGTAACCGAGGAACAGGTCCAGGCGCTGATCGCGGATCCCGGCGAAGATAATTTGCTGGGAAGCGCTGGTTTGTTTGGTGTTGTAGCCGAGGCCGTCGAGCAGGACCTGGGTCATGGCACTGGTGGCGATCACGTCGGTCCAGTTGACTACGCCCATGCGCACGTTCTGGCATGAGGCGGGTTCGGCCGCCATGACGCTGGCGCTGAAGAAAGCGGTACCGCTGAATGCAAGAACACAGCTGCTGATCAGTCGTTTCATGTCGGGTTCCTCGGCAGGTCGTTTATTGTGGTTCCCGGCGTCTGACGCGCCGGTGATGCAAAGTTACGCAGCAACGCGCCCGTGAAAGCGCACTGCGGCGACTGGCATTTGCACTGTAGCGACCTGTGCGCTTGAACGCCGACGACAATCGGCGTATCAACGATCCACGCTACCCGCCGACCGAGGGCGCACATGTCCCAGGATTTCTATTTCTTGCTGATGCCGGGGTTCTCCGCCATTGGCTTTATCTCTGCAATTGAACCGCTGCGCGTGGCCAACCGCTTTCGTGGCGAGTTGTATCGCTGGCATGTGCTCAGCGCCGACGGCGGGGCGGTGCTGGCGAGCAATGGCATGTCGGTCAACGCCGACGCGGCGCTTGAACCGCTGAAGAAAGGCGCGACGCTGCTGGTGGTGGCCGGGTTTGAACCGCTGAAGTTCGCCACGCCAATCCTTGAACACTGGTTGCGGCGGCTGGACAACGAAGGCGTGACACTCGGCGCCATCGACACCGGCAGCTTTGTCCTTGCCGAGGCGGGCCTGCTCGATGGCCATCGCCTGACCCTGCACTGGGAAGCCATCGACGCGTTCAAGGAATCTTATCCACAGCTCAGCGTGACCCAAGAGCTGTTCGAGATCGACCGCCGGCGCATCACCTCGGCGGGAGGCACGGCTTCCATCGACTTAATGCTCGATCTGATCGCCCAGGCCCACGGCCCGCAGCTGGCGATTCAGGTCAGCGAGCAGTTTGTACTGGGGCGCATCCGTCCGCGCAAAGACCACCAGCGCATGGAAGTCGCCACACGCTACGGCATCAGTAACAAGAAATTGGTGCAGGTGATCGGCGAGATGGAGCAGCACAGCGAACCGCCGCTGACCACGCTGCAACTGGCGGAATCGGTCAAGGTGACGCGGCGGCAATTGGAGCGCTTGTTTCGGCTGCACTTGAACGATACGCCGAGCAATTTCTATCTGCGTCTGCGCCTGGAGAAAGCCCGCCAGTTACTGCGCCAGACCGACATGAGCGTGCTGGAAGTGAGCATCGCCTGCGGCTTCGAGTCCCCGTCCTACTTCACCCGCAGTTACCGCGCCCGCTTCGCCCGCTGCCCTCGCGAAGACCGGCGTACCGCCCAGGCCTGAATGGATGCACCCAAAACCAATGTGGGAGCGAGCCTGCTCGCGAAGACGGCGTGTCAGTCAATACAGGATTGACTGATCCACCGCTTTCGCGAGCAGGCTCGCTCCCACATTGGGATCTTCATTGTCTGAAAAACGCTTACTTCTTCAGCAACGCCGAACACGCTGCCTTGTAAGCCTCATGCTGATACTTGTTCAGCGTCCCCGGCAGCTCGAAATTATGCTTCTTCGCCTGCGCATTGATCGTCTGCGGCGACAACAACGTCACCTCGCAACCATCCAGCAACTGCAAAATCCCCTCAATCTTGAACGTCGTCGGCCCGCCGGCAAACTCACCCTTCTTGCTGCGTTTCTTGATCGCAATCCGATCAACCGAGTTCTCCCGCACAAACGACGCCACCTGCGCCGCGAACAGCTTTACGTTGGCCGCCTCGTCATCGTCTTCGAGGGCGATCTTTTTGGTGGCAAGGGGAACGTGGCTCAAGGCCGAACCGTCGAGAGCGGCCACGGCGATAATCGCTTCGCTGCCTTTGATTTCGATGCCGCAGATGTTCATGGGGAATTCCTTGAAGTGAAGGGGGCAGCTTACAGCTCAAGCTGATTGGCGGTGATCCCGAACGCCGACGCAATTTTCTCGCGTGTCGCTTTACGTGGCTTGGACACCGTTTCCTGTTGAGCAAACGCCGGTTGCGAAATACCCATGCGTTTGGCGACTTCTTCCTGAGTCAGGTTGAGGTGTTCGCGCCAGGCACGGATCGGTGTCGCTCCGTCGACCATTCGACCGACCACCTCATGCGGGATCAGATCGGGCTGCATTTTCTGCGCGACATATTGTGCGTATGGAATGACCACAAAGGCTGGTTTGCCCTCGGCGTCATTAATGATTTGGATGTCAGTAGGTGCGTTCATCGCGTTTCTTGACCTCTTGAATACTGACCACTTTGATTGCGCCATCCCAGTCGAACATGACTCGATAATTACCGACACGCAGGCGGTAGGAGTAGTCATGGCCAATCAGTGCTTTGACATTGCCCACATCAGGCATGTCGGCAAGCGCCGTAACGGCATCTCGAACCTGTACCTGATGCACAGAGTGCAATTTCAAGAGTTGCTTAACGGCCTTTCGTGTCCAGTGGATGCTGTTCATGGAAGAATATAAGTCTTTTATAAGATTCGCGAATCTTTGCTTATATTTTTAAGGTGGCCAATCAAGAACAGTTGTCAGGATATTGCGTGAAGCGCCCGTAGATCGGGGCTTTCACGCAATAGGTGTAGGCGAAGTCGGCATGTGCCGTAAGAAGAAGAGATTCACGAGGCAATTGCAGAAAGCAGTGCCAATTTTCCTTCAAATTTTGAGGACTATTCCTGCCCAATCGACTCCAAAAACTCCGACCGTTCATCACTCATCCGCGCCACGCAGTCATTCTGCGCAATCGTGAACGCCTTGCTCCCCGCCGTCGCCGGGAACGCTTCCACCGCGCAATCCGCATCCCGCGTCTTCAGCCACTGCTGCTGGGCGGTTTTAAGTTTGGCGGTGATATCCGCCAGTTGCGTCGCGTTTTTGCCGTACGCGGTCTGCATGCGTTCGGTCAGGCTGGCGTAGTTGTCCTTGAGCAGGTCTTCGGCGGTGCTGCGGCTGTAGGTCGAGCATTCCAGGGTCTGGACGTCGTTTTCGACGGCGTCGCACGGGTTGTTGTCGGACTCTTCGGCGGCGTGTACGCCGGTCGCAATCAAAGCCAAAGCCAGGAAGATCGATTTCATTGTTGTCGCCGCTCTAATCCAGTGGTGTTTCGAAGATGCCGGAGATTCTGGCTCAAGCTTGCGGGCTTGAACAGGTAGCTGATCGGAGCGTCTGGCGACCCTTTGTCGCGGATTGACGCTTTCGGCAATTCCCCTGTCGTTTTTGCACCCGGTCGCCCCGGCACCGAGGCATATGCTGGCCCCAAAGCGCCGGCAGACGATTCGGCGCATGAATCGCCAATAAGGGGACGCCTGATGAGCCCAGCCGAATTACACGCCGACAGCATCGTTATCGACGGTCTGATCATTGCCAAATGGAACCGCGAGCTGTTCGAAGACATGCGCAAGGGCGGTCTGACGGCAGCCAACTGCACTGTGTCGGTGTGGGAAGGCTTTCAGGCGACCGTGAACAATATTGCTGCCAGCCAGAAGCTGATCCGCGACAACAGCGACCTGGTCATGCCGGTGCGCACCACTGCTGACATCCGTCGCGCTAAAGAACAAGGCAAGACCGGCATCCTCTTCGGCTTCCAGAATGCCCACGCGTTTGAAGACCAGATCGGCTATGTCGAAGTGTTCAAGCAGCTCGGCGTCGGCATCGTGCAGATGTGCTACAACACCCAGAACCTGGTCGGCACCGGTTGCTACGAGCGTGACGGCGGCCTCTCGGGCTTCGGTCGCGAAATCGTGGCTGAAATGAACCGTGTTGGCGTCATGTGCGACCTGTCCCACGTCGGTTCCAAGACTTCCGAAGAAGTCATCCTCGAATCGAAAAAACCGGTTTGCTATTCCCACTGCCTGCCGTCGGGTCTCAAAGAGCACCCGCGCAACAAGTCCGATGAGGAACTCAAGTTCATCGCTGATCACGGCGGTTTCGTCGGCGTGACCATGTTCGCGCCGTTCCTCGCCAAGGGCATCGATTCGACCATCGACGATTACGCCGAAGCGATCGAATACGTGATGAACATCGTCGGCGAAGACGCCATCGGCATTGGCACCGACTTCACCCAGGGCCACGGTCAGGACTTCTTTGAATACCTGACCCACGACAAGGGTTACGCCCGCCGTCTGACCAGTTTCGGCAAGATCATCAACCCGCTGGGCATCCGCACCGTCGGCGAGTTCCCGAACCTGACCGAAACCCTGCTCAAGCGCGGCCATTCCGAGCGCGTGGTACGCAAGATCATGGGCGAGAACTGGGTCAACGTCCTCAAAGACGTCTGGGGCGAGTAACGCTTTCTCAAGACCGCCGCCGATCTGCTCCCTCTTCCTCTGGGAGAGGGCTGGGGTGAGGGCCGCGGCCAACACTGAATCTAAAATTTTCTGGAGTTAAGTTTCCATGGCCAAGATCGCCCCGCAATTGCCAATCGAAGTCGACAGCGAGACCGGTGTCTGGACCTCCGACGCCCTGCCAATGCTCTACGTACCGCGGCACTTCTTCGTCAACAACCACATGGGCATCGAAGAGGTTCTGGGCGCTGACGCCTACGCCGAAATCCTCTACAAGGCCGGCTACAAATCCGCCTGGCACTGGTGCGAGAAGGAAGCTGAATGCCACGGCCTGGAAGGCGTCGCGGTGTTCGAGCACTACATGAAGCGTCTGTCGCAACGCGGCTGGGGCCTGTTCAAGATCCAGGACATCGACCTCGACAAAGGCACCGCCAGCGTCAAGCTCGAACACTCGGCGTTCGTCTACGTCTACGGCAAGGTCGGGCGCAAGGTCGACTACATGTTCACCGGTTGGTTTGCCGGGGCCATGGACCAGATTCTGCAAGCACGCGGCAGCAGCATCCGCACCGTCGCCGAGCAAGTCTACGGTGGCTCCGAAGAAGGCCACGACGACGGCCTGTTCACCGTCAAGCCGTTGTAAGTCGAGGAACCCGCCATGGCTTTCGAAGCAATGTTCCAGCCGATCCAGATCGGCAAACTGACCATCCGCAACCGCGTGCTCAGCACCGCGCACGCCGAGGTCTACGCGACTGACGGTGGCATGACCACCGAGCGCTACGTCAAATATTACGAAGAGAAAGCCAAGGGCGGCATCGGCCTGGCGATCTGTGGCGGCTCCTCCGTGGTCGCCATCGACAGCCCGCAGCAGTGGTGGAGTTCGGTCAACCTGTCGACCGACCGCATCATCCCGCACTTCCAGAATCTGGCCGACGCCATGCACAAGCACGGCGCCAAGATCATGATTCAGATTACCCACATGGGCCGGCGCTCGCGCTGGGACGGTTTCCACTGGCCGACCCTGATGTCGCCGTCTGGCATCCGTGAACCGGTGCACCGCGCCACGTGCAAAACCATCGAGCCGGAAGAAATCTGGCGGGTCATCGGCAACTATGCCCAAGCCGCACGCCGGGCCAAGGCCGGTGGCCTCGACGGCGTTGAGCTGTCAGCCGTGCACCAACACATGATCGACCAGTTCTGGAGCCCGCGCGTCAACAAGCGTACCGACGAATGGGGCGGCACCTTCGAAGGCCGGATGAAGTTCGGTCTGGAAGTACTGAAAGCCGTGCGCGCCGAGGTCGGTGACGACTTCTGCGTGGGCATGCGCATCTGCGGTGACGAGTTCCACCCGGACGGTCTGTCCCACGAAGACATGAAGCAGATCGCCAAGTATTACGACGACACCGGCATGCTCGATTTCATCGGCGTCGTCGGCTCGGGGTGTGACACCCACAACACCTTGGCCAACGTGATTCCGAACATGAGTTATCCACCGGAGCCGTTCTTGCATCTGGCCGCCGGGATCAAGGAAGTGGTCAAAGTGCCGGTGCTGCACGCACAGAACATCAAGGACCCGAACCAGGCCACGCGGATTCTTGAGGGCGGTTACGTCGACATGGTCGGCATGACCCGCGCGCACATCGCTGACCCGCACCTGATCGCCAAGATCAAGATGGGCCAGATCGACCAGATCAAACAGTGCGTCGGCGCCAACTATTGCATCGACCGCCAGTATCAAGGCCTCGACGTGTTGTGCATCCAGAACGCCGCAACGTCCCGTGAGTACATGGGCGTGCCGCACATCATCGAGAAATCCACCGGTCCGAAACGCAAGGTTGTGATCGTCGGTGCCGGCCCGGCCGGGATGGAAGCGGCCCGCGTTGCCGCCGAGCGTGGCCACGACGTGACCCTGTTCGAGAAGAAGGAATTCATCGGCGGGCAGATCACCACCGCATCGAAAGCGCCGCAGCGTGACCAGATCGCCGGCATCACCCGCTGGTTCCAGCTGGAACTGGCGCGACTGAAAGTCGATCTGCGCCTGGGCACGGCGGCCGACGCAGACACCATCATGGACCTGCGTCCGGACGTAGTGGTGCTGGCGGTCGGCGGGCATCCGTATCTGGAACAGAACGAGCACTGGGGCGCCGCCGAAGGGCTGGTGGTCAGCAGCTGGGACGTGCTCGACGGCAAGGTTGCGCCGGGCAAGAACGTGCTGGTCTACGACACCATTTGCGAGTTCACCGGGATGTCGGTTGCTGACTTCCTCGCCGACAAAGGCAGCCAGGTCGAGATCGTCACTGACGATATCAAACCGGGCGTGGCCATCGGCGGTACGTCGTTCCCGACCTACTACCGCAGCATGTACCCGAAAGAAGTGATCATGACCGGCGACATGATGCTGGAGAAGGTCTACCGCGAAGGCGACAAACTGGTCGCGGTGTTGGAGAACGAATACACCGGCGCCAAAGAGGAGCGGGTGGTTGATCAGGTGGTGGTGGAAAACGGCGTGCGTCCGGATGAGGAAATCTACTACGCGCTCAAAGAGGGTTCGCGCAACAAGGGCCAGATCGACGTCGAGGCGTTGTTCGCGATCCAGCCACAACCTTCGCTGAGCGAGGCGGGCGACGGCTACTTGTTGTTCCGCATCGGCGACTGCGTGGCGCAGCGCAACACCCACGCCGCGATCTATGACGCCCTGCGGCTCTGCAAGGATTTCTAAGGGCTAGTGAACCGATCGTTCCCACGCTCTGCGTGGGAATGCCGCAATGGACGCTCTGCGTCCGCTTGGGACGCGGAGCGTCCCGGCATGCATTCCCACGCAGAGCGTGGGAACGATCATTGAACGCCGTGTTTCTCCAGGTTGTACTGGTGGGAGCTTCACCATGTTGAACACCCTTCTTCCAATCCTGTTGTTCGCCGCTCTGGGCCTTGGTGTCCTCGGCGCGTTGCGGCGGGTAGCGATGTGGCGCCGGGGCCGGGCCTCGAAGGTCGATCTGATCGGCGGCCTGTTGGCCATGCCCAAGCGTTACATGGTCGATTTGCACCACGTAGTGGCGCGGGACAAATACATTGCCAACACCCACGTCGCGACAGCGGGCGGTGCGGTGGCGTCGATTGTGCTGGCGCTGCTGGTCCACGGTTTCGGCCTGCATAACCGCATACTCGGTTACGCCTTGCTGCTGATGACGGCGGTGATGTTCGTCGGCGCGATTTTCGTTTACCTGCGTCGGCGCAATCCGCCGGCGCGGCTGTCGAAAGGCCCGTGGATGCGCCTGCCGAAAAGCCTGCTGGCGTTCTCGGCGTCGTTCTTTCTGCTGACCCTGCCAGTGGCCGGAATCCTCCCGGAGAACTTTGGCGGCTGGGTGCTCGCGGTCATCCTCGGAATTGGCGTGCTGTGGGGCGTGTCGGAACTGTTCTTCGGCATGACTTGGGGCGGGCCGATGAAACATGCCTTTGCCGGTGCGCTGCATCTGGCTTGGCACCGTCGCGCCGAACGTTTTGGCGGCGGCCGTTCCACCGGTTTGAAGCCGCTGGATCTGAACGATCCGAGCGCACCATTGGGTGTTGAGAAACCCAAGGATTTCACCTGGAACCAGTTGCTCGGTTTTGACGCCTGCGTGCAGTGCGGCAAATGCGAAGCGGCGTGCCCGGCCTTTGCTGCCGGCCAGCCGCTGAACCCGAAAAAGCTGATTCAGGACATGGTCGTCGGTCTCGCCGGTGGCACCGATGCGAAGTTCGCCGGCAGCCCGTATCCCGGCAAACCAGTGGGCGAACACAGCGGTAATCCACATCAACCGATCGTCAACGGTCTGGTCGATGCCGAAACCCTGTGGTCGTGCACCACCTGCCGTGCCTGCGTCGAGGAATGCCCGATGATGATCGAACATGTCGACGCCATCGTCGACATGCGCCGTCACCTGACTCTGGAAAAAGGCGCGACGCCGAACAAGGGCGCTGAAGTCCTCGAGAACCTCATTGCCACCGACAACCCGGGCGGTTTTGCCCCGGGCGGGCGGATGAACTGGGCGGCGGATTTGAACCTCAATCTGCTCAGCGAAAAGAAATCCACCGACGTGCTGTTCTGGGTCGGCGACGGTGCCTTCGACATGCGCAATCAGCGCACCCTGCGCGCCTTCGTCAAAGTGCTGAAAGCGGCGAAAATCGACTTTGCCGTACTCGGTCTCGAAGAGCGTGACAGCGGCGACGTCGCCCGGCGTCTTGGCGATGAAGCGACCTTCCAGTTGCTCGCCAAACGCAACATCCAGACTCTGGCCAAATACAGCTTCAACCGCATCGTCACTTGCGATCCGCACAGCTTCCACGTGCTGAAAAACGAGTACGGCGCGTTCGACGGCAACTACCTGGTGCAACACCACAGCACTTACATGGCGGAAATCATCCAGGCCGGCGCGCTCAATCTCGGTCAGCACAAAGGCAACAGCGTGACCTATCACGATCCGTGCTACCTCGGCCGCTACAACGGCGAATATGAAGCGCCGCGTGAAGTGCTGCGTGCACTCGGTATCGAGGTCAAAGAGATGCAACGTTCCGGCTTCCGCTCGCGCTGCTGCGGCGGCGGTGGCGGGGCGCCGATCACTGACATTCCGGGCAAGCAGCGGATTCCCGACATGCGCATGGAAGACATCCGCGAGACCGGCGCCGAACTGGTGGCGGTGGGTTGTCCACAGTGCACGGCGATGCTCGAAGGCGTGGTCGAACCGCGTCCGCTGATCAAGGACATCGCCGAACTGGTGGCCGACGCGCTGCTCGAAGACGCCGCGCCGAACAAGCCTGCCACCCCGGCCAAACGTGAACCTGCGGAGGCCCACTGATGAGCGACATTATCCGCCGCGACCCACGCGCCGAATGGATTGCGCGTAACCGCCTGCACCCGCTGCACGCGGCCATGCAACCGGCGCAACACAGCTGGATGGGGCCCAACGGCATCATCCGCAAGAATCTGCACGGCATCGGTTTTATCGGCCCCAACGGCATCAAGCGTATCGACCGCAGCGGCGCGCAGCAGGGCGGGGCGGTCAAACGTTCGGCTGCTGTGGAGGTGCAACTGCCGCTGCATCAAGTGCCAGCCCCGGCGTTCTATATCACCGTGGTGCCGGACATGGTCGGCGGCCGCTTGAGCAGTCACGACCGTGATTTGCTCGGCCTTGCCCATCAACTCGCTGGCACTGATGGTGCGGTGTTGGCGGTGGTCTTTGGCGAGCACAAGGAAAATGCTTTCGCGACTGCTGGCGTAGATCGCTTGCTGGTGCTTGAGGGTGAAGAGTTCAGCGGTTATGCACCGGAACAGCGCGTGCAGGGCTTGCGCGCTGTGGATAACCAGTTCAACCCACGTCACTGGCTGCTGCCGGACAGTCGCAGTGGTGGCGGTGAACTGGGGCGGCGCTTTGCCGCTGCACTCGGCGAGCGTCCGGCGACGCGGGTTTGGCAGGTCAAGGATCAGGAGTGCATTGGCCGCGCGGGCGCCGGTCTGCAAGATCTCGCGCGTCCCGTCGCACGATTGATTCTGGCTGCGGCCGAATGCGCCGAGCCGGTCAGCGAAACTCGCCACGAAGCGTTGCTGGTGGAGTTATCCACAAGCGTCGCGCGCAGCCTGTCGCGGATCGAAGATCTCGGTGCGGTGGCGGTGGACCCGGCAGCGATTCCGATGGCCGAAGCGGAGTTCATTTTCTCCGGCGGCAACGGCGTCAAGGACTGGCAGTTGTTTCACCAAACGGCGGCGGCACTAGGCGCTACCGAAGGCGCTTCCCGCGTTGCAGTGGATGATGGCTTCATGGCCCGTGATCGCCAGGTCGGCGCGTCAGGCACCTGGGTCACCGCACGGGTTTATGTGGCTGTGGGTATCTCCGGCGCAATCCAGCATCTGCAAGGCATCGGCGCCTGCGACAAGGTCGTGGCAATCAACCTCGATCCGGGTTGCGACATGATCAAGCGCGCCGACCTCTCGGTGATCGGCGAGAGCGCAGAGATTCTGCGAGCGCTGATCGAAGCGGTCGCGGCTTACCGCAACGAAGCCAAGCGCGATGCGGCTTAAGGAAACGCTATGAACACGAAAGTTATCAGTCTGGTTTCCATCGGCGCCCACCCGACTTCGGGCCGGCCACGTCGCGCCGACCAGGACGCGCGCGCCGTGGAACTGGGCCTGCAACTGGCTGGGGATAACCTGCAAGTGCTGCATGCCGGCGACGTCGCGGAACCGGCGTTGCGCGCCTATCTGGGCATGGGTCTTGAGCAGATGCATGTATTGGAACAGCCCGCCGGTGCTGATGCCTTGCCGGCGCTGACCGCGTATCTGCGTGATGCCGGGGCGCAAGTGGTGTTGACCGGCAGTCAGGCGGAAACCGGTGAAGGTTCGGGGATGTTGCCGTTCCTGCTGGCGGAAGGTCTGGGCTGGCCGTTGGTGGTCGGGCTGGCGCAGGTCGAGTCGATCAATGACGGTTCGGCGCTGGTGCTGCAAGCGTTGCCGCGTGGGCAGCGGCGCCGGTTGAAGGTGAAGCTGCCGTTTCTGGCGACTGTGGATAACGCTGCGCCGAAGCCTCGGCAGAGTGCTTATGGTCCGGCGCGGCGCGGGGTCTTGCAGGCTGACGACGTCGAAGTGGTGGACGATGAACTGTTGTCGGTGGCTACTTTGCAGGCGGCCAAGCCGCGGCCGAAACGCTTGAAGGTGATCAAGGCCAAAAGCGGGGCGGACCGGATGAAGGCCGCGACGGCCAAGGCCAGTGGCGGCGGTGGGCAGGTGCTCAAAGGTGTTACCGCACAGGCTGGCGCTGAAGCGATCCTCAAGCTGCTGATTGAAGAAGGTGTGGTTCGCTGAAAAGCCCCTCACCCTAGCCCTCTCCCAGAGGGAGAGGGGACCTACGGTGGCGTGCTCAAGCGTTACATCGACCTGAAAGATCTGCGCGAACTCAGGTTTGGCCAAGCTAAGGACACCGCAAAGTCGCATGTCGCTGCACTTTTCCAATACACCTCGGTCGGCTCCCTCTCCCGGAGGGAGAGGGCTGGGGTGAGGGGGAGTGTTTACCCACAATCCCTGTTGGCGGAACTGTGGATAACGTGTTCGCCCCTCTCTGCACCCCACGTCAATCAAGCCCTACAGCTCTCCGATCAAAAAACAACCAGCCTAAGTCACGGATTTTCTGGGCTTTTTATCTTGGATAACTGAATAAGTTGCCCCCAATCTCTGTTGGCGCTTCTGTGGATAAGATGTTCGCTATCCGCTGAGGACCATACAAACCGTGGCTTTCGAAGGGATGATCAAAAAACAGTCAATTCGTCAGTTTCCGGACTTAATTCCCGCGCAAACCTCGATTTCACACAGCCTCCAACGCTTTTCCACAGACAAGGCAAAGTTACCCCCGAACTCTGTTGGCGCTTCTGTGGATAACGTGTTCGCCATCCGCTACAGGCCATGAAAAACGTGGCTTACGAAGATTTGATCAAAAAACAACCAATGCGTCTGGCAAACCGTCCTTCTGGATAAGTCACGATATTTCTTCACAAATCAGTCAGTTATTTTCCGAATCATCCACAGTTACCCCCATTTGCTGTGGGTGGTTATGTGGATAACTTGTTTGCCAAACTCCGCAAGCCCCGGTGCGCATAGTCCAAACGGTAATTGATCAGATTTCATACAGTTCTAAGGCGTTGCCTTGACTTCGATTCCTGCGCTGTCTTCACTGCAATGGCACAAGGACAGCCGTCACTTATCCACATCAGGTTCTGGGAGAACGCATGATGGATAGTCAGCCGCACCGCCCCCCGCCTTCGCAACGCAAGCGCACGCTCCGGCGCGCCGCCAATCAGCACGCTCGCCTGTAGCGCGCCACACCCGCCAGACCGCTGTGCTGTCGCCGGACTTGATCCGGTGGCCAGGTGCCCGTTCGCCCATTGATTGCAGGCAACCGCAGAGTTGCCCCATCTGCCTGATTAGAGGATGCACCCCATGACACGGATCGCAACGCCCATCAGCGAGATCAAGGAACACTACGATGTGATTGTTATCGGTTCAGGCTACGGCGGCGGCATTGCTGCCTCGCGCCTGTCCCGTGCCGGCAAACGTGTGTGCCTGCTCGAACGCGGTCGGGAAATCCAGCCCGGCGAATACCCCAACACCATGATTGCCGCCACCGAAGAACTGCAGGTGCATGACCCGGATGGCCATATCGGCTCGCGCACCGGGCTGTTCGATTTACACGTCAACGCCCAGCAAAACGTTGTGGTCGGTTGCGGCCTCGGCGGCACGTCGCTGATTAATGCCAACGTTGCCCTCGAGCCGGAGCCAGGCGTGTTCGATGATCCGCGCTGGCCGCAAGCGGTGCGTGAACACCGCGACACGCTGCTCAAGGACGGTTACGCCCGCGCCCGCGAGATGCTCAAACCCAATCCCTATCCGAGCACTGCACCAAATCTGCCGAAACTCGACGCCAACAAGAAATCGGCGGACTACCTCAAGCAAGGTGCACATTTCTACAAGCCGCCGATCAACGTGACCTTCGACAAACTGCCGAACAACCTCAACCATGTCGGCGTCGAGCAACTGCCGTGCAACCAGTGCGGCGACTGCGTTTCGGGCTGTAACAACAAGGCCAAGAACACCACGTTGATGAACTATCTGCCGGACGCCTGGAACCATGGCACGGAGATTTTCTGTCAGACCGAAGTGCGCCATCTGGAGCGTAATGGCGACGGCTGGATCGTGCATTTCCAGTACCTCGACAGTGGGCGGGAGATGTTCAGCGCGCCGACGTTGTTCGTGAAGGCCGATATCGTCGTGGTCTCCGCCGGCACGCTTGGCTCGACCGAAATCCTCCTGCGTTCGCGTGACAAAGGCGTGGTGATGTCCGGCCAGCTCGGCGAGAACATGAGCGGCAACGGCGACATCCTCGGCTTCGGCCACAACTGCGAGCAAACCATCAACGGCATCGGTTTCGGCGCGCACCCGGCCAAGGAGCTGCACCCGGTCGGTCCGTGCATCACCTCGGTGATCGACATGCGTACCGAGGGCGACTGGCGCAGCCGCATGGTCATCGAAGAAGGCTCGATCCCCGGCGCGCTCGGTCGGCCGATGGTGCCGGCGATGGCCGGGTTTGCCGAGATGATCGGCGTCGCCACCGATGACAGCTTCAGCGGCAAGGTCAAATACAAGGAGCGCGAAGCCGAAAGCTTTCTGCGCGGCCCGTATTACGGCGCACTGCACAACATGCAGACCTACCTGATCATGAGCCACGACAGTGGCCAGGGGCGGATGATCCTCGACAGCAAGGATCAACTGCGCATCGACTGGCCGGGCGTTGGCGAGCAGGAGAACTTCAAGCTCGGCAACGAACGGTTGCAGCAGAGCACCAAGGCACTGGGTGGCGTGTGGGTGGAGAATCCGATCTGGACCAAACTGCTCAAGCACAGCATCGTCTCGGTGCACCCGTTGGGCGGTTGCGTGATGGGCGAAGACGCGGCGCAAGGCGTGGTCAATCACAAGGGGCAGGTGTTCAGCGGTGCCAGCGGCACGGATGTTTACGCTAATTTGTACGTGACTGACGGGGCGGTGATTCCGACGTCGCTGGCGGTCAATCCGCTGCTGACCATTTCCGCCGTCAGCGAGCGCAACATGGGCCTGCTCGCCGCCGACCGAGGCTGGCAGATCGACTACACGCTGCCTTCTGCGCCGCGCAAACCGGTGGCGCCGCCAACCCTCGGCGTGCAGTTCACCGAAACCATGAAGGGCTATTTCTCTCGCGCCTTCACCGCGGCGCAAAGCACCGATCTGAAAGTCTACGAAGCAGCGGCCAAGCGCGGTGAGGCGGAAAATTCGCCGATTGATTTCACTCTGACCATCACCGCCAACGACATGAACCGGATGATCAAGGAGCCGGAACACGCGGCGACCATCGTCGGTACGGTGATCGCCCCGGCACTGTCACCCAAACCGCTGACCGCCAGTAATGGCGTGTTCAATCTGTTCGAGCAATTCGAGCAACAGGTCGATACGCGCCACATGAAATACGACATGAAACTGACCGCCGAGGACGGTAACGACTATTTCTTCAGCGCCTTCAAAACCGTGCCGGAAGACAACGGCGTGCTGAATATCTGGCACGACACCAGCACGCTGTACGTGACGCTGTATCGCGGGCCGGACAAGACCGGTGAGGTGATCGGCTCCGGGGTGATGCACATTCATCCGACCGATTTCGCCAAGCAGATGACCACCATGAAAGTGCTCAATGCGCGTAACGAACGTGAGCGCATTGAAGGGCTGGCGCGGTTTGGCAAGTTCTTCGCCGGGATTCTCTGGGAAAGTTACGGCGGCGTGTTTGCCGGCGATATTTACTTCAACCCGGATGCGCCGCCACGCTTGAAGCGGCCACTGGATGCGCCGACACCGGCGGTGCATTTCTTCCCCACCGAGGACGGTGTCGATTTGCGTCTGACCCGTTATCAGGCCGGCAGCAAAGGCCCGGTGATGCTGGTGCATGGTTTGGGCGTGGGCTCGAATATCTTTTCCACCGACACCATCCAGACCAACCTGCTCGAATTCCTGTGCAAACACGACTACGACGTGTGGTTGCTGGATTTCCGCGTGAGCATTCTGTTGCCGGCGAGCAAGAAGGAATGGAACGGCGACCAGATCGCCCAATACGACTTCAAGGCTGCCATCGCGCAGATTCAGCAGCAAACTCAGGCCAAAGATGTGCAGTGCGTGGTGCATTGCTACGGCGCGACGACATTCTTCATGTCGCTGCTCGCCGGATTGCAGGGCGTGCGTTCGGTGGTCTGCTCGCAGATTGCCGCTGACACTGTGGTTGCGACCGCAACGGGGTTGAAGGCTGGCTTGCACCTGCCGGGCATGCTCGATGCGATCGGCATCAAGTCGATGACCGCTTACGCCGACAGCAAGGAGAACTGGTTCAACAAACTTTACGACAAGGCCCTCAACGGCTACGCGCGGATCGAGGCGCAGGGTTATTGCACCAACCCGGTGTGCCACCGCATCACTTTCATGTATGCGTCGCTGTATCGCCACGACACCCTCAACGAAACCCTGCACGACAACCTGCACGAGCTGTTCGGCGAGTCGAACATCGAGACGTTTGAGCATCTGGCGCTGATCGTGCGCAAAGGGCATCTGGTGGATTTCAAAGGCAACGATGTGTACATGCCGCACTTTGATCGGCTGACCATGCCGATCTGCTTTATCAGCGGTGCCGACAACCAGTGTTACCTGCCGGAAAGCACCCTCAAGACCTACCAGCGTTTGTGCGACATGCACGGGCCAGAGCGTTACAGCCGACAAGTGGTGCCGGGCTACGGCCACATCGACTGCATGTTCGGCAAGAACGCGGTGGTCGATGTGTATCCGATCATCCTTGAGCACCTGGAGAAAACCGCCCTCGGGTAGTCACTGATCGTTCCCACGTCGAGGCGTCGAACCGTCCGCGTGGGAATGCCGCCATGGACGCTCTGCGTCCGCTTGTGTGACGCAGAGCGTCACGGGATGCATTCCCACGCAGAGCGTGGGAACGATCAGGGGAACTGATATGGAAAGCTACATCCGCTGGTTTCAACGCTTCATCTGGATCGGCATTGCGATGAACATGGTGTTCGCCATCCCTGCGCTGTTCGCGCCGGGCTTGCTGACATCGGTGGTCGGGCTGCCGCCGCAACTCTCCGACCCATGGCTGGAAAACGCCGGGATGCTGCTGGTCGGCATCAGCGTGTTTTACATGCCGTCAGGCTTCAACGCGCCGCGCTACGTGGTGCATTCCTGGCTGTGCGTGCTGACGCGATTGATCGCGGTGGTGTTCTGGATTTATCTGATCAACACCAGCATTCAAGGCTCGGTGTTCGTGCCGATGTTGATGGGCGATCTGAGCTTCTTTCTGATCCTCGGCATTTTGCTCTACCTCGGCACCACCCCGGAAAACCGGCCGTGGGCGCTGCTCTGCGATGGCTGGCGCGAGTGGCGCGCGGCGTGGGCGCGACAATGGCAAAGCCACGCCTTCAAGGTCGGCACGCTGATCGTGGTCGCCGTACTCGGTTTTATCGGTTACCAAACCTGGTATCAGATGCTCCGCGTCGTTCCTGAGCAGGAATACGCCTCCGACGAAGATCACTACAAGTACGCCGCCATTGGCCTCGGTATCGAAGCGCGCATTCCCTATTACCTGTTCGCCGTGCTACCGCAGATGTGCCCGGAGAAAATGCCCAAACCCGGTGGCTGGGAGGTTTTCGGCTTCCTCTTTGAAAACGGCAAGGATCTGCCGATCGGCATGGCCAAACGGCAGATCGGCTACCCGACGGTAGAGCCGAACTGCGCGCTGTGCCATACCGGTTCCTACCGGGCCAATGCCAGCGATGTCGCCGTCAATGTGCCGAGCGCACCGGCCAACACCCTGCAACTGCAAGCCTTCCAGTGGTTTGCCTACGATTGCGCCAGCGACCCGAAATTCACCACCGATGCGGTGATGGCGGCGATCAACAGCAAGTTCCAATTGGGCTTCTTCGAGAAGCTCTACAACCGCTACCTGATCATGCCGATGGCCAAAAGCGCACTGCTCAAGCAGAAACAGGCCTACGCCTGGCAGAAGCTGCGTCCGCAACAAGGCCCGGGCCGCACCGACACCTTCAACCCGACGAAAATGGTGGTGTTCGGCTTCCCGGATGACTCGACCATCGGCACCGTCGACCTGCCGCAAGTGTGGAACCAGAAACCACGGGAATCGATGTACCTGCATTGGGATGGCAATAACAACAAGATCCACGAACGCAACTACGCCGCCGCGATGGCCGTGGGCGCGACGCCGGAATCGGTACTGCCGCCGAGCTTCAATCGCGTGACCAACTGGCTGCTCGGGCACAAGGCACCGGCGTGGCCGTGGGCGCTGGATCAAGCGAAAGTCGCGCAGGGCAAGCCGATCTGGGAGGCCAACTGCGCGGCTTGTCATGACTTCGGGCGCGCCGATACCGGGCAGGTCACCACCAACATCGATCAGCTCGGCACCGATCCGCACCGGCTCGACTCGTTCACCACGGGGCTGGTGGCCGCGTTTCACACCTTCAAAAAACCGCCGTTCGATTTCGGCGCCTACCGCAAGACCCAGAGTTACAGCAACACGCCCACCGACGGCGTCTGGCTGCGCGCGCCGTACCTGCACAACGGTTCAGTGCCGACGCTGTGGGACTTGCTGCAACCCGCGGAAAAACGTCCGCAGACGTTCATCACCGGTTCTGACGTCTACGACCCGGTCAACGTCGGTTTCGTCACCAGCGGTGCCCAGGCCAAAGCCTCGGCCGACTTCAAATACGACACGCGGCTGGAGGGCAATCACAACAGCGGTCACCTGTACGGCACGACGCTGTCGGACGACGACAAACGCGCGCTGATCGAATTCATGAAAACTCTGTGAAACCCTTTCGGATAGAGGAATTTGTCATGTCACTGGTCAGTCATTGGGAACACGAATACGACAAGGTCAAAGTGCGCATTCACGGCTTGTTCACGCGCATGGAAATGGCCTGGATGAAACTCATCAGCGAGCTGGAGCCGCAGGAGTTTCAGGCGATCATCAAGCTGTTGCAGCGTGGCCACGATCAGGCGCAGTACGTGCTGAAAAACGGCGAGTTGCCGGACGACGAACCCGCCGTGCCATGGGAGTTGTCGCACGGCTTGTCGATCTTGCGCATTGGCAATGCGACGCCGCTGCCGCAATCACCGGATCAACTGGCGACCCGGGTGTTGAAGGACGGCACGCTGCTCGGTTGTCGCAAGTGGGAATTGCTCGATCTGTTGTGGAGTGAGGCGCTACTGAAGTGGATCGAAAACCTGCGCCATCACGCGACGTTCGGCACTGACCCGGCGGTGGTGCAGATGGATCGCGAGGTGACCTTGGCGATCGCTGGCGATTGGGGTACCGGGCCGTTCGATAGTCATGCGCCGGCGGTGTCAGTGGCCAATCAGATGCAACTGGCCCAAGCCGATTTCACCATTCATTTGGGCGATGTGTATTACGCCGGCAGTCACTCTCAGGAAGACGTCGACATGGCCGGTTGGCCGATGGGCACACATGGCTCGTTCACCCTCAATTCCAATCACGAGATGTACAGCGGCGCCCACGGTTATTTCAAGGAACTGGCCAAGCGTTTTCCGGGGCAGCAGGGCACCAGTTACTTCGCCTTGATCAACGATGACTGGCTGGTGGTCGGGCTGGATTCGGCTTACGCGTCAGATGCGATGAATCTGTACATGGACGGCACCTTGAACGAGCCGCAGATCGCGTGGATGAAAGGCCTGCCGAAACGCAAGAAACTCATGGTGCTCAGCCATCATCAGGGCTTCGATATTTCTGGGCATAACAAGACCGCGCTGTATCAACCGGTGTGCGATGCGCTGGGGCGTGAACCGGATTACTGGTATTGGGGGCATCTGCACAACGGCATCGTGTATGCGCAGCAGGGTGGTTTGCATGCGCGTTGTGCCGGGCACGGGGCGATTCCGTATGGCAATTCCAGTGAGCTGAACGGGCATTCGCGGGTGTTGTGGTCGGAGACCCAGGATGCCAACGACCCGGCGTATCCGCTGCGGGTGTTGAACGGGTACGCGAAGATCAGGTTGGTGGGGGAGGAGATATTTGAGGAGTTTATTGGTGAGGATGGATCGGTGAGGTGGTCATCGAAGTGATGCGGTGACTGTTCTGACGCTATCGCTGGCAAGCCAGCTCCCACAGGTTTTGCGGTGTACACGGAATCTGTGAACACCATCAACCACTGTGGGAGCTGGCTTGCCAGCGATGCTTTTAGCCTTGGACCGGCACGCCTTTGAGGTAAGGCGCAGGCTCGGCCCCAAGGTTGTTCAGCATGCGCTCGCTGTACCAATCGACGAAGTTGACCACGCCAAACTCATAGGTCTTGGAGTAAGGCCCAGGCTGGTAAGCGGTGGAGTTGATCCCGCGCTGGTTCTCTTCGGCCAGTCGACGATCCTGATCGTTGGTCGCGTCCCATACCTGACGCATGCGTTCCACGTCGTAATCGACGCCTTCAACCGCATCCTTGTGCACGATCCACTTGGTGGTGACCATGGTTTCCTGCGCGCTGATCGGCCACACGGTGAAGACGATGATGTGGTCGCCCATGCAGTGGTTCCACGAGTGCGGCAGGTGCAGGATGCGCATCGAGCCGAGGTCCGGGTTCTTGATGCGGCCCATCAGTTTCGCGCAGCCCTGTTTGCCGTCGAGGGTCATCGACACGGTGCCCTTGAGCAGCGGCATGCGCACGATGCGGTTGCGCAGGCCGAAGCTGGCGTGGGCGTAGGGGATCTTTTCGGCTTCCCAGGCAGCGGCGGAGGCGGCGACGTGATCCTTGAACGCCTGATCGGCGCGTGGGTCGGTGACGTCGTCCCATTCCAGCAGGGTTTTCAGCAGTTCCGGGTGCGACGCGTTGCAGTGGTAGCACTCGCGGTTGTTTTCCAGCACCAGTTTCCAGTTGGCCTTTTCCATCAAGGTGGTGGTGATCGCCACCTTGGTGTTCTCCATGTCGTACGGTTCCATGTAATGGTTCAGCGTCGACAGGAAGTCATCAATGGCCGGCGGATTCTCCGCCAGGCTGATGAAGATGTAGCCGCCGGCAGTCTTCACGTTCACCGGTTTCAGGCCGTACTGCTTCATGTCAAAGTCGGCGCCCATTTCGGTGCCGGCGAACAGCAGGCGTCCGTCCAGCTCATAGGTCCACTGGTGGTAGTGGCAGACCAGTTTGGCGACTTTGCCTTTTTCGCTGGTGCACAGACGCGAGCCACGGTGGCGGCAGACGTTGTGGAACGCGTGCACCACGCCTTCGGCGCCACGAATGACGATGATCGGGTTTTTGCCGACCTGCAGGGTCAGGTAGTTGCCCTTGGCCGGGATTTCGCAGGTCATGCCGGCGATCAACCACTCTTTCTGAAAGATCTCCTGCATGTCGATATCGAACAGCCGCTCATCGCTGTAGAACGGTTGCGGCAGCGAAAACGTGCGCTCGCGCTCCTGGAGCATTTGTGCGGTGGCCTTGCGTGCGGGTTCCAGCGGATCGCCCAGGCTGATTTTTGCGGTGACGTCCATCGATGTGATCCTCATGGCCATCTGCGTGGCCGGCGAAAAGTGGCTGATCAGGTGTGCTGCTAACGGTTGCTACGCAAGGTGTAAAGAATCTGTCTTGGTGTTGGGGCGAGTGTGGGGCCGGCGCTGCCGCGAACCTTATCCATGGGCGACATGGTGCAATCTGTTCCCGACGCGCAACCCCCGGTGGTTGGGGGCTGGTCGCGATAAGTATGCCGATGTCGCGGATAGGTAAACGGGCGGTTCGCGCTATACGCAGAATCGCCGACATGAGGCCGACAGTCGGCCGTGGAGAACAGCATGTCCAACAGCTTCCTGAATCCGGTCACCACCCAGACCTGGGCCAATGGCCGACACATCGTCCGTTGCGTCAAAGTCATCCAGGAAACCTGGGACGTGCGCACCTTCTGCTTTATGGCTGATCAGCCGATCCTGTTCTTCTTCAAGCCCGGGCAATTCGTCACCCTGGAGCTGGAAATCGAAGGCCAGCCGATCATGCGCTCGTACACGATCTCCAGTTCGCCGTCGGTGCCGTACAGCTTTTCGGTGACGATCAAACGGGTGCCGGGCGGCAAGGTCTCCAACTGGCTGCACGACACGCTTCATGAGGGGCAAGAGTTGGCGGTGCACGGGCCGGTCGGGTTGTTCAATGCCATCGACTTCCCGAGCCCGAAAGTGCTGTATCTGAGCGGCGGCGTCGGCATCACGCCGTGCATGTCGATGGCGCGCTGGTTCTACGACACCAACGCTAACGTCGACATGACCTTTATCCACAGCGCGCGCTCGCCGAAAGACATCATTTACCACCGCGAGCTGGAGCACATGGCGTCGCGGATCGACAACTTCAGCCTGCACCTGATTTGCGAGAAACATGGCTTGGGTGAGCCGTGGGCCGGGTATCGCGGTTACCTGAACCACAAGATGCTCGAATTGATGGTGCCGGACTTCCTCGAGCGCGAAGTGTTCTGCTGCGGCCCGACGCCGTACATGAACGCGGTCAAGCGCCTGCTCGAAGTGGCCGGTTACGACATGTCGCGTTATCACGAGGAATCCTTCGGCGCCACGCCGCCGGAAGCCCGTGCCGATGCGGTCGAACAGGCCGAGCAGGCTGCGGATGCACCGGAAATCGATGCGGCGGATCTGCATCAGGTCGAATTCACTTCGTCTGGCAAGAGCATTCGCGTGGCACCGGGCGAGACCGTGCATGCGGCGGCCGCCAAGCTGGGGCTGATGATTCCGAAGGCGTGCGGTATGGGCATTTGCGGGACGTGCAAGGTGCTGAAGCTGGGCGGTGAGGTGGAGATGGAGCACAACGGCGGGATTACCGAGGACGACGAGGCCGAAGGGTTTATCTTGTCGTGCTGCAGTGTGCCGAAGGGGGATGTGCGTATCGATTTCTGATCGGTAACCCTCACCCCAGCCCTCTCCCAGAGGGAGAGGGGGCCGACCGAGGTGTCTGGCGTTCTACATCGACCTGAACGACCTTATCGATTATGGATTCGGCAAAGTAGTTTCACGTCGGCGTAATTCTCAAATATCCCCCGATCAGTCCCCTCTCCCTTTGGGAGAGGGCTAGGGTGAGGGGCTATTTCAGTCAACAAACAAATCCGGCATCAACGCCGCCTCGCTTTCCCGATCAAACCGATAATGATCAAACTCCGCCACACCGTTCTCACGCAAAATCTCCTCATCAATCAACAACCGCCCGGTAATCTGCCGCCCGCTGCTATCCAGAATCACATGCGTCGCATCCGCCATAATCTCTGGCGTTCGCGCCTGCTTGAACGACTCCCGATTCCCCAACTGAAACTCAATCGCCGCCGTGGCAATCATCGTCTGCGGCCACAGTGAATTGACGCTGATCCCGTAACTGGCAAATTCCTCGCTCATCCCCAGCGTCAGCATGCTCATGCCGTACTTGGTCACGGTGTAGGGGCTGAACTGCGCGAACCATTTGGTGGAAAGGTTCAGCGGCGGTGACAGGTTGAGAATGTGCCCGGCGGATCTCTTCAAGTAGGGCAGGGCGGCCTGGCTGCACAGCAACACCGCGCGGGTGTTGATCTGGTGCATCAGGTCGAACCGCTTGAGTTCGATGTGTTGCACACCAGTGAGCTTGATCGCCCCGGCGTTGTTCACCAGCGCATCGATCGCGCCGAAATGTTCGTTGGCCTGGGCGAGTGCCTGGCGCACGCCGTCCTCATCACGCACATCCACCTGCAACGCCAACGCCTTGCCGCCCGCCGCTTCGACTTCAGAGGCGACGCTGTGGATGGTGCCGGGCAGTTTGGCGTGGGGTTCGGCGCTCTTCGCCGCAATGGCGATATTGGCCCCGTCCCTCGCGGCACGCAGCGCGATCTCACGGCCAATGCCACGGCTGGCGCCGGTGATGAACAGGGTTTTGCCTTGTAGCGACATGCCGATGCTCCTGCTTATTGTTATCTGAGCGGAGGGCTCGACAGACAATGTAGACCAAGCAGAAGCACAACCTGTGTAGGAGCTGCCGAAGGCTGCGATCTTTTGATTTTGTTTTTCAAGATCAAAGGATCGCAGCCTTCGGCAGCTCCTACAGGGGGAGGGTGGGACGTCAGGTCAGGCGGACATGACTTCGCGGATGTCGCGGGCCAGTTCGCGGACGCGTTCTTCTTCGGTGTCCCAGGAACACATGAAGCGTGCGCCGCCCTTGCCGATGAAGGTGTAGAAGCGCCAGTTCTTCGCGGTCAGCGCGGCGATGGCCGGCTCGGACAGTTGCAGGAACACGCCGTTGGCCTGCACCGGGAACATCAGTTCGACGCCGGGAATGTCGCTGACCAGTTCAGCCAGCAGCTGCGCGCAGTGGTTGGCGTGGCGGGCGTATTTCAGCCAGGCGTCGTTTTCGAGGATGCCGACCCACGGTGCCGAGAGGAAGCGCATTTTCGACGCCAGTTGCCCGGCCTGTTTGCAGCGGTAATCGAAGTCTTCCGCCAGTTTGTGGTTGAAGAACAGAATCGCTTCACCCACGGCCATGCCGTTTTTCGTGCCGCCGAAGCACAGCACATCAACACCGGCCTTCCAGGTCAGATCGGCCGGGGAGCAGCCGAGGAAGGCGCAGGCGTTGGAGAAGCGCGCGCCGTCCATGTGCAGGTGCAGGCCCAGCTCTTTGCAAGTGGCGCTGATGGCGCGGACTTCTTCCGGGGTGTAGACGCTGCCGACTTCGGTGGCTTGGGTCAGGGTGACCACACGCGGTTTCGGGTAGTGAATGTCCTGGCGCTTGAGCGCGACTTCGCGGATCGATTGCGGGGTGATCTTGCCGTTTTCGGTGCCGGCGATCAGCAGTTTCGAGCCGTTGGAGAAGAATTCCGGGGCGCCGCATTCGTCGGTTTCGACGTGGGCGGTTTCCGAGCAGATCACGCTGTGGTAACTCTGGCACAGCGACGACAGGGCCAGCGAGTTGGCAGCAGTGCCGTTGAAGGCGAAGAACACTTCGCAGTCGGTTTCGAACAGTTTGCGGAAATGGTCGGACGCGCGTGCGGTCCATTCATCGTCGCCATAAGCGCGCTGGTGGCCGTGGTTGGCCTGCTCCATCGCAGCCCAGGCTTCAGGGCAGATACCGGAGTAGTTGTCGCTGGCGAATTGTTGGCTCTTGTCGGTCATGGCCGGCTTCCGTGGTCGAGACTCTTGTGAAGGCTCGTGGTCAATGAGGGTGCGCACTTTACCGAAGATCTTCCGGGGAGCACACGGGATGTCACGTTCAGGAAATTACCAGTTTGTAGGACGATTATGCACCTGAGCAAACGCGACGGCGCACTGGATCTGCTCAAGTGGCTGGCGCTGCTGAGC
This sequence comes from Pseudomonas sp. IT-P395, assembly GCF_949767675.1. Classification (NCBI taxonomy): domain Bacteria; kingdom Pseudomonadati; phylum Pseudomonadota; class Gammaproteobacteria; order Pseudomonadales; family Pseudomonadaceae; genus Pseudomonas; species Pseudomonas sp. IT-P395. Next base: position 126,953 of record NZ_CATKPW010000006.1, on the reverse strand, counting down.
ATGTTGTTCGATCACCTGCGATATGTCGGCTTTTCCGTCGATTGGCTGTATGTGCCAGGACGGTTGGCGTTTCCGTGGTTTTGTCTGGCGATGGCGGCGAATCTGGCGCGTGATGGTTCGCAGAAGACGGAATGGCGCTACCTGGGCTGGTTGTTGCTGTTCAGTGCGGTGAGTGAAATTCCTTACCGGTTGTACATTCCTGAGCCCGATACGTTGAATGTGATGCCGACGCTGGCGCTGGGGTTGCTGGTGGCGCGGGGGTGGCAGGATCCCTCGATCATGTCGCGATTGCTGGGCGTTGCGGCGCTGGTGCTGGCCGCTGTTTTTCCGGAGCGACTGATGTTCGGGTTCTTCGGCGTTTTGCTGCCGCTGGCGATGCTATTGGTGTTTCGTCGGTCGTGGTATTTCAGCCTTTTGCCGGGGTTGGTGTGTCTGGCGGCCAACCAATGGCAAGTGCTGTATGAATCGGCAATCTTCGGTAATAGCGTTGCCATTTTCGGCATTGCCACCTGCCTGTTCGCGCCACTGCTCGGAATGTTCCTGTTGCGACATGCACGACATCTCCAGCCACCCCCCATGCGCCGTTGGGCTTACGCCCTCTACCCCACACATTTCCTCCTGCTGCTACTTATCCGCCAAGTTGCCGCATGACCCTGTGGGAGCTGGCTTGCCAGCGATAGCGGTGGGTCAGCCACCATCAATGCCGGATGTGCCGCCGCCATCGCTGGCAAGCCAGCTCCCACAGGGTTCTCCAGTGTTTTCGAGATCGAGTCTGGAAAACGCATTTCCGGCCATGTCGTAAACGCACCTTTGCGTGGCGCGCGCAGGCATTTGAGCTGTCTGCGCCGGTCATACCATCGGCATCAAAGGGCACTGCCTTCATTGCCAGTGCCTTACCGAGACGAATGGCGCACAGATGCCGCTGGGAGAGACGCGATGTTCAGCAAGCAAGACCAGATCCAGGGTTACGACGATGCACTGCTGGCGGCGATGAATGCCGAGGAGCAACGTCAGGAAGATCACATCGAGCTGATCGCGTCGGAGAACTACACCAGCAAACGCGTCATGCAAGCGCAAGGCAGCGGCCTGACCAACAAATACGCCGAAGGCTACCCGGGCAAGCGCTACTACGGTGGCTGCGAGCATGTGGATAAAGTTGAAGCGCTGGCCATCGAACGCGCCAAGCAACTGTTCGGCGCCGATTACGCCAACGTCCAGCCGCATTCCGGTTCTTCGGCCAACAGCGCCGTGTACCTGGCGCTGATCCAGCCAGGCGACACCATCCTCGGCATGAGCCTGGCCCACGGCGGTCACCTGACCCACGGCGCCAAAGTGTCGTCCTCGGGCAAGCTCTACAACGCCGTGCAGTACGGCATCAACACCGACACCGGGCTGATCGATTACGACGAAGTCGAGCGTCTGGCCGTCGAATCCAAGCCAAAAATGATCGTCGCCGGTTTCTCCGCTTACTCGAAGACTCTGGACTTCCCGCGCTTCCGTCAGATTGCTGACAAAGTCGGCGCGCTGCTGTTCGTCGACATGGCCCACGTCGCCGGTCTGGTCGCTGCCGGTCTGTACCCGAACCCGCTGCCGTACGCCGACGTGGTCACCACCACCACGCACAAAACCCTGCGCGGTCCACGGGGCGGGCTGATCCTGGCCAAGTCCAACGAAGAGATCGAGAAGAAGCTCAACGCCGCGGTGTTCCCCGGCGCTCAGGGCGGCCCGCTGATGCACGTCATCGCCGGTAAAGCCGTGTGCTTCAAAGAAGCGCTGGAGCCGGGCTTCAAGGCTTATCAGCAACAAGTGATCGACAACGCTCAGGCGATGGCCAGCGTGTTTATCAAACGTGGCTACGATGTAGTGTCCGGCGGCACCGACAATCATTTGTTCCTGGTCAGCCTGATCCGTCAGGGCCTGACCGGCAAAGACGCCGACGCCGCCCTTGGCCGTGCACACATCACCGTCAACAAGAACGCCGTGCCGAACGACCCGCAATCGCCGTTCGTGACCTCGGGCCTGCGCATCGGCACCCCGGCTGTCACTACGCGCGGTTTCAAGGTGACCCAGTGCGAAGTGTTGGCTGGCTGGATCTGCGACATCCTCGACAACCTCGGCGATGCCGATGTCGAGGCCAATGTTGCCCAGCAAGTGTCGGCCCTGTGCGCAGACTTCCCGGTTTATCGCTGAGTGTTCTGGAGTAACTGACTATGCAACGCTATTCGGGCTTCGGCCTCTTCAAACACTCCCTCAGCCACCACGAAAACTGGCAGCGCATGTGGCGCACGCCAACGCCGAAGAAGGTCTACGACGTGGTCATCGTCGGCGGCGGCGGGCACGGTCTGGCGACCGCTTACTACCTCGCGAAAGAGCACGGCATCACCAACGTCGCCGTGGTCGAGAAGGGCTGGCTGGGCGGCGGTAACACCGCGCGCAACACCACCATCGTTCGCTCCAACTACCTGTGGGACGAGTCGGCGCACCTCTACGAACATGCGATGAAATTGTGGGAAGGCCTGTCGCAGGATCTCAACTACAACGTGATGTTCTCCCAGCGTGGCGTCTACAACCTGTGCCACACCCTGCAGGACATCCGTGATTCCGAGCGTCGGGTCAGCGCCAACCGCCTCAATGGCGTCGATGGCGAACTGCTCAACGCCAAGCAAGTCGCTGACGAGATTCCGTACCTTGACTGCTCGAAAAACACTCGCTACCCGGTGATGGGCGCGACCGTTCAGCGTCGCGGCGGCGTCGCCCGTCACGATGCTGTGGCGTGGGGCTTTGCCCGTGCCGCCGACGCCCTCGGTGTGGACTTGATCCAGCAGACCGAAGTGATCGGTTTCCGCAAGGAAAACGGCGTGTGCATCGGTGTTGAAACCAACAAGGGTTTCATCGGCGCCAAGCGCGTCGGCGTGGTCACGGCCGGTAACTCCGGGCACATGGCCAAACTGGCCGGTTTCCGTCTGCCGATCGAATCCCACCCGCTGCAAGCGCTGGTGTCCGAGCCGATCAAGCCGATTATCGACAGCGTGATCATGTCCAACGCCGTACACGGTTACATCAGCCAGTCCGACAAGGGCGACCTGGTGATTGGCGCCGGTATCGACGGTTACAACGGCTACGGCCAGCGCGGTTCGTACCCGGTGATCGAGCACACCATCCAGGCCATCGTCGAGATGTTCCCGGTGCTGTCGCGGGTGCGCATGAACCGCCAGTGGGGCGGCATCGTCGACACCACCCCGGACGCTTGCCCGATCATTTCGAAAACCCCGGTACCGAACATGTTCTTCAACTGCGGTTGGGGCACCGGTGGCTTCAAGGCCACACCTGGCTCGGGCAACGTGTTTGCCGCGAGTCTGGCCAAGGGTGAAATGCACCCGTTGGCCGCCCCGTTTTCCATCGACCGTTTCCACAACGGCGCACTCATCGACGAACACGGCGCTGCTGCCGTCGCCCACTAACAGGAGAAATCCCCATGTTGCATATCTTCTGTCCTCACTGCGGCGAGTTGCGCTCCGAAGAGGAATTCCACGCATCCGGTCAGGCGCACATTCCGCGCCCGCTCGACCCTGGCGCTTGCACTGACGAGGAGTGGGGCGACTACATGTTCTTCCGCGATAACCCCCGTGGTCTGCACCACGAGTTGTGGGATCACGTCGCCGGTTGCCGTCAGTACTTCAACGTCACCCGCGACACCGTGACCTACGAGATTCTCGAAACCTACAAGATCGGCACCAAGCCGCAATTCACCGACAAGGCTGATTCGGCGAAAACAGCCACGACGGCGCTGGGAGAGAAGGTATGAGCCAGACCAATCGCCTGTCCAACGGTGGACGGATCGACCGCAACAAAGTGCTGAGCTTCACCTTCAACGGTCAGAGCTACAAGGGCTTCGAGGGTGACTCGCTGGCTGCCGCGCTGATCGCCAACGGCGTCGACATCATCGGCCGCAGCTTCAAGTATTCGCGTCCTCGCGGGATCTTCGCTGCCGGCGCCGAAGAGCCGAACGCGGTGCTGCAGATCGGTGCGACCGAAGCCACACAGATTCCCAACGTGCGCGCCACGCAACAGGCGCTGTATCAAGGTTTGGTCGCGACCAGCACCAACGGCTGGCCGAGCGTCAATAACGACATGATGGGCATTCTCGGCAAGGTCGGCGGCAAGCTGATGCCGCCGGGTTTCTACTACAAAACCTTCATGTACCCGCAATCGTTCTGGATGACCTACGAGAAGTACATTCGCAAGGCTGCCGGCCTCGGCCGTTCGCCGACCGAAGTCGATCCGGACACCTACGACTACATGAACCAGCACTGCGACGTGCTGATCGTCGGCGCCGGCCCGGCCGGTCTCGCCGCTGCCTTGGCCGCTGCGCGCAGCGGTGCCCGAGTGATTCTGGCCGATGAGCAGGAAGAGTTCGGCGGCAGCCTGCTCGATTCCCGCGAAAGCCTCGACGGCAAACCGGCGATGGACTGGGTCGCCAGCGTCATCACGGAACTGAAGAACACCCCAGACGTGCTGCTGTTGCCGCGCGCCACGGTCAACGGTTACCACGACCACAACTTCCTGACCATTCACGAACGCCTCACCGATCACCTCGGTGACCGCGCGCCGATTGGCCAGGTGCGTCAGCGCATTCACCGTGTTCGCGCCAAACGCGTAGTGCTGGCGACCGGTGCTTGCGAGCGTCCGCTGGTTTACGGCAACAACGACGTGCCGGGCAACATGCTCGCGGGCGCAGTGTCGACTTACGTGCGTCGCTATGGCGTAGCGCCGGGCAAGAAACTGGTGCTGTCGACCAACAACGATCACGCTTATCGCGTGGCGCTGGATTGGCTCGACGCCAGTCTGCAAGTGGTCGCCATCGCTGACGCCCGTAGCAATCCGCGTGGTGCGCTGGTGGAAGAAGCCCGTGCCAAAGGTATCCGCATCCTCACCGGCAGCGCCGTGATCGAAGCCCGTGGCAGCAAGCGTGTCACTGCTGCCCGCATTGCCGCGATTGATGTCAAAGCCCATTCGGTGACCAGCCCGGGCGAATGGCTCGACTGCGACGTGATCGCCAGTTCCGGCGGTTACAGCCCGGTCGTTCATTTGGCTTCGCACCTTGGTGGCAAGCCGACCTGGCGCGAAGACATCCTCGGTTTCGTACCGGGCGAAGCACCGCAGAAACGCGTGTGCGTCGGTGGCATCAATGGCGTTTACGGTCTCGGCGATTCGTTGGCTGACGGTTTTGAAGGTGGCGTGCGTGCTGCCGCTGAAGCCGGTTTCCAGACTGTCGAAGGCGTACTGCCGAAAGCCTTGAGCCGTCACGAAGAACCGACACTGGCGCTGTTCCAGGTGCCGCACGAAAAGAACACCGCACGGGCGCCGAAGCAATTCGTCGACCTGCAGAACGACGTGACCGCTGCGGCGATCGAACTGGCAACCCGCGAAGGTTTCGAGTCGGTCGAGCACGTCAAACGCTACACCGCGCTGGGCTTCGGCACCGATCAGGGCAAGCTCGGCAACGTCAACGGTCTGGCCATTGCCGCCCGTTCGCTGAACGTGACCATCCCGCAGATGGGCACCACGATGTTCCGCCCGAACTACACGCCGGTGACTTTCGGCGCCGTGGCCGGTCGTCACTGTGGGCACATCTTTGAACCGGTGCGTCACACCGCGCTGCACGCCTGGCATGTTAAGAACGGCGCCGAGTTTGAAGACGTCGGTCAGTGGAAACGTCCATGGTACTTCCCGAAAAACGGTGAAGACCTGCATGCCGCCGTCAAGCGCGAATGCAAAGCCGTGCGCGACAGCGTTGGCCTGCTCGATGCCTCGACCCTCGGCAAGATCGACATTCAAGGCCCGGATGCCCGCGAGTTTCTCAACCGCGTGTACACCAACGCCTGGACCAAGCTCGACGTGGGCAAGGCTCGCTACGGTTTGATGTGCAAAGAAGACGGCATGGTCTTCGACGACGGTGTGACGGCGTGCCTGGCGGACAACCATTTCGTCATGACCACCACCACTGGCGGCGCCGCACGCGTGCTGCAGTGGCTGGAGCTGTACCACCAGACCGAATGGCCGGACATGAAGGTGTATTTCACCTCCGTCACCGACCACTGGGCAACCATGACCCTGTCCGGGCCGAACAGCCGCAAGCTGCTCAGCGCCGTGACCGACATTGATCTGAGCAACGAAGCCTTCCCGTTCATGACCTGGAAAGAAGGTCTGGTCGGCGGTGTGCCGGCGCGGGTGTTCCGCATCTCGTTTACCGGTGAGCTGTCGTACGAAGTCAACGTGCAGGCCGACTACGCGATGGGCGTGCTGGAGAAAATCGTCGAGGCCGGCAAGCAATACAACCTGACGCCGTACGGCACCGAGACCATGCACGTGCTGCGTGCCGAGAAGGGTTTCATCATTGTCGGTCAGGACACTGACGGCTCGATGACCCCGGACGACTTGAACATGGGCTGGTGTGTGGGTCGCACCAAACCGTTCTCGTGGATCGGCCAGCGCGGGATGAACCGTGAAGACTGTGTGAAGGATCAGCGTAAGCAACTGGTCGGTCTGAAGCCGATCGATCCGAACGTGTGGCTGCCGGAAGGGGCGCAACTGGTGTTCAACACCAAGCAGACGATCCCGATGACCATGGTCGGCCACGTGACTTCCAGCTACGCGCACAACTCCCTCGGTTATTCGTTTGCCATGGGTGTGGTCAAGGGCGGTCTGAAGCGCCTCGGTGAGCGGGTGTTTGCACCGCTGGCCGACGGCAGCGTGATCGAGGCGGAGATTGTTTCTTCGGTGTTCTTCGATCCGAAGGGTGATCGCCAGAACATCTGACACTGATCGTTCCCACGCTCTGCGTGGGAATGCATCCCGGGACGCTCTGCGTCCCAAGAGCGGACGCAGAGCGTCCATGGCGGCATTCCCACGCAGAGCGTGGGAACGATCAAGAATTCAGGAAGGTGCTTTATGACCACAGCCAATGTTTACCAACAACGCCCGACCACCGGCGCCAAGGCCGAGTCGTCGCTGCACCATGCCGACCTCGCCAGCCTGGTCGGCAAGGGCCGCAAGAACGCCGGCGTGATCGTGCGTGAGAAAAAACTCCTCGGCCACCTGACCATTCGTGGTGATGGCCACGATGCAGCCTTCGCCGCCGGCGTGCACAAGGCCCTGGGCATTGAATTGCCCGGCGCCCTCAGCGTGATCGTCAAAGGCGAAACCAGCCTGCAATGGATGGGCCCGGACGAGTGGCTGCTGATCGTGCCAAGTGGTGAAGAATTCGCCGCCGAACAGAAACTGCGTGAAGCACTGGGCGATCTGCACATAGCGATCGTCAACGTCAGCGGCGGCCAGCAAGTACTCGAACTGAGCGGGCCGAACGTGCGTCAGGTGCTGATGAAATCCACCAGCTACGACGTGCACCCGAACAACTTCCCGGTCGGTAAAGCGGTCGGCACGGTGTTCGCCAAGTCGCAGTTGATGATTCGCCATACCGCTGAAGACACTTGGGAATTGCTGATTCGTCGTAGCTTCTCGGATTACTGGTGGTTGTGGTTGCAGGATGCTTCGGCTGAGTACGGGTTGAGCGTTCAGGCCTGAAAGATCAAGAGCCACCCCCTCACCCCAGCCCTCTCCCCCAGGGGGGAGAGGGGGAAAGGGAGCAGATTTGTGTAGTTTTCGAGCCTGAGTTCGCCGCGATATTTCAGGTCGGCGTAGCTCGAAACAACACCTCGGTCAGTCCCCTCTACCTCCGGGAGAGGGCTAGGGTGAGGGGCAAAAATTCCCCAGACACCCCGCACAAAGAACAGGAGTCACCGCACCATGAGCCGCGCCCCAGACACATGGATTCTGACCGCCGACTGCCCCAGCGTCCTCGGCACCGTGGACGCGGTCACGCGTTTTCTGTTCGAGCAGGGCTGCTACGTCACCGAGCACCACTCGTTCGATGACCGCCTCTCCGGGCGTTTCTTCATTCGCGTGGAATTCCGCCAGCCCGACGGCTTCGACGAAAAGTCCTTCCGCGCAGGCTTAGCCGAACGCGGTCAGGCCTTCGGCATGATCTTCGAGCTGACCGCACCGAACTACCGGCCGAAAGTGGTGATCATGGTCTCCAAGGCCGACCACTGCCTCAACGACTTGCTCTACCGCCAGCGCATCGGCCAGTTATCGATGGACGTGGCGGCGGTGGTCTCCAACCACCCGGATCTGAAACCGCTGGCCGACTGGCACCAGATTCCCTACTACCATTTCCCCCTCGACCCCAACGACAAGCCGTCGCAGGAGCGTCAGGTGTGGCAGGTGATCGAAGAGTCCGGCGCCGAACTGGTGATCCTCGCCCGCTACATGCAGGTGCTGTCGCCGGAGCTGTGCCGCAAGCTCGATGGCAAGGCGATCAACATTCATCACTCGCTGCTGCCGGGTTTCAAAGGCGCCAAGCCGTATCACCAGGCCTACAACAAGGGCGTGAAACTGGTCGGCGCGACGGCGCATTACATCAATAACGATCTGGATGAAGGGCCAATCATTGCCCAGGGCGTCGAGGCGGTGGATCACAGTCATTACCCTGAGGATCTGATTGCCAAGGGGCGCGATATTGAAGGCCTGACGCTGGCGCGGGCGGTTGGGTATCACATTGAGCGGAGGGTGTTTCTCAACGCCAATCGTACGGTCGTTCTCTAGATCGCCATCGCTGGCAAGCCAGCTCCCACAGGATTCGGTGTTGGATTTAGATTCTGTAAACGACACAAATCCCTGTGGGAGCTGGCTTGCCAGCGATGAGGCCCTGACAGGCAACACATAAACAGCATCTGTACCCGAGCACTCAACGCGCTGCCTGCCTGGGCAACGCGGTTCCATAAAAACAACAGCGAGGTGAAAGCATGTCTGGCAATCGTGGTGTGGTGTATCTCGGCGCTGGCAAGGTCGAAGTACAGAAAATCGACTATCCGAAAATGCAGGACCCGCGCGGTCGCAAGATCGAGCACGGGGTCATTCTCAAAGTGGTTTCCACCAATATCTGTGGCTCCGACCAACACATGGTGCGCGGCCGTACCACGGCGCAGACCGGTCTGGTGCTGGGTCACGAGATCACCGGCGAGGTGATCGAAAAAGGCTCCGACGTCGAAAACCTGAAAATCGGTGATCTGGTTTCCGTGCCGTTCAACGTCGCTTGCGGGCGCTGCCGTTCCTGCAAAGAGCAACACACAGGCGTCTGCCTGACCGTCAACCCGGCCCGTGCCGGTGGCGCTTACGGTTACGTCGACATGGGCGACTGGACCGGTGGCCAAGCCGAATATGTGCTGGTGCCGTACGCTGACTTCAACCTGCTGAAACTGCCGGACCGCGACAAGGCCATGGAGAAAATCCGTGACCTGACCTGCCTCTCCGACATTCTCCCGACCGGCTACCACGGCGCCGTCACTGCCGGCGTTGGTCCGGGCAGCACCGTTTACATTGCGGGCGCCGGCCCGGTCGGTCTGGCCGCTGCCGCTTCCGCACGTTTGCTCGGTGCTGCGGTGGTGATCGTCGGCGACGTCAACACCATCCGCTTGGCTCACGCCAAATCCCAGGGTTTTGAAATCGTCGACCTGTCCAAGGACACCCCTCTGCACGAACAGATCGCCGCACTGCTGGGCGAACCGGAAGTGGATTGCGCGGTGGACTGCGTCGGCTTCGAAGCACGCGGCCACGGCCACGACGGCGTGAAAGCCGAGGCTCCCGCCACCGTGCTCAACTCACTGATGGGCGTGGTGCGTGTTGCCGGCAAGATCGGTATCCCGGGCCTGTACGTCACCGAAGATCCAGGTGCCGTGGACGCCGCCGCGAAAATGGGCAGCCTGAGCATTCGCTTCGGTCTGGGCTGGGCCAAGTCGCACAGCTTCCACACCGGCCAGACCCCAGTGATGAAGTACAACCGCCAACTGATGCAGGCGATCATGTGGGATCGCATCAACATCGCCGAAGTGGTGGGCGTGCAGGTGATCAGCCTCGATCAGGCGCCGGAAGGTTACGGCGAGTTTGATGCGGGCGTGCCGAAGAAGTTTGTGATTGATCCGCATAAGTTGTTTAGTGCGGCGTAGGTTTTACCCGTATAAAAAGGGCAACCCTCGGGTTGCCCTTTTTTGCGCCTTATTTTTCCTATTTTTCTTTGAACGCGCATTTGCTGGCATCGCCGTCCTTGGTTGAACAATCATCACCACTCCAGTTTGTGGGGGTAACGGCGTCGACCGGCGTACCGTTTCGGTAACCGGCCGAGGCGCCGAGATCGCCCTTGCCTTCGTAGCGACAAATGACAACGGAATTGGCGCTGTCTTTGTCTTTAAGGCGTGCAGAGGTGAAGGTGAGGTCTTCGTTGTCTTGAGAGTGGGTAATCGAGAGTGTCGGGCAAGTGGCTGCGTAGGCGGTGCTCATCATGGCAAGACTGACCAAAATACCGGCGGCGATTTTCAGCTTCATCATTTGTACTCCGTTACATAAAAGGAGCAGGAATGTTCGCTTTGATAGTGATTGCCGCCAACTGTCAGACCTGACAGGTATTGAGGTCCATTTGAAATAAGCATTCCAATTAATCGCTACTGAATGGCCTAAGAGATCGCAGCCTCCGAATTCCAAGGGCTCATTCATCGCGGGGGTCTCCGGGATTTCACGTTTTACACACGCAGGCCGGATGAAAATGGATGCGCCGCGCCGGAACATGCCGGCGGATACCCGGTCAAACCGGCAGTTTCACTGCCCACTCATCGGGTGGTTTTTACAGCGCAAGAGGATGTCTGAATGAAGATTTCACGCGGTTTTGCCTTGGCATCGCTCCTGACCCTGGCCGCCGGGCCGGTGTTTGCCGGTTTCAGTCTGAACGACGTCGCAGGTGCGGTTTCGGGGATGCAGGGCGGTGACAAGGCGGCCGCTGCGGCGCCGACGTCGGAGACCGCCGGGTTGCTCAGTGCCCTCAGTGCGCTGGATGTCACGCCGGAGCAAGCCGTCGGCGGCACCAGTGCAATGCTCGGGCTGGCGAAGAATCAGCTGAGCAGCACTGACTACTCGCAGTTGGCCAAAGAAGTGCCGGGCATCGACAAACTGTCGGGTGGCAGCGGCAATTTGGCGGCGCTGGGCGCCTTGCTCGGTTCATCCGGCAAGTCTGCCGGGCTGGAGAATGCGCTGGGCAACGTCAAGGACACCAATGACCTGAACAATGCCTTCAGCGCATTGGGCATGGACAGCGGCATGATCGGCCAGTTTGCCCCGGTACTGTTGCAATACCTCGGTCAGCAGGGCGTCGGCGGTTCGCTGTTGAGCAGCCTGGGCAGCATCTGGGGCGCCGGCAGCGGTAGCTGATTCAGCCGCGCTCGCCGCGCAGTTCGGCGATGCGTTGGTCCTTCTCGTTCCAGAGCTGGTTGACCCAGCTCTGGACCTTCTGGCGAAACGCCGGATCATTCTCGTAATCGCCCTGCCACAGCGCCGGGTCGAGGTCGCGGGTCTTGATGTCGATGATCACGCGAGGCACGTTGCCGCTGATCAAGTCCCAGAAACCCGGAATGTTCGCCTGTGGATAAACCACCGTCACATCGAGAATCGCATCCAGTTGTTCACCCATCGCTGCCAATACGAACGCCACGCCGCCGGCCTTGGGCTTGAGCAGGTGGTTGAACGGTGATTGCTGCTGCGCGCTTTTTGCCGTGGTGTAGCGGGTACCTTCCAGATAATTGACCACGGTCACGGGCTGACGCTTGAACAGCTCGCAGGCCTGTCTGGTGATTTCCAGATCCTTGCCGGCCAGTTCCGGGTGCTTGGCCAGAAACGCTTTGGTGTAGCGCTTCATGAACGGGTAATCCAGCGCCCACCACGCCAGCCCCAGAAACGGCACCCAGATCAGCTCTTTCTTGAGGAAGAATTTGAAGAACGGCGTGCGGCGGTTGAGGGTCTGAATCAGCGCCGGAATATCGACCCACGATTGGTGGTTGCTGACTACCAGATAGGAGGTATCGCCGCGCAAGTCTTCACCGCCACGAATGTCCCACTGAGTGGGAATGCACAGACGGAAAATCAGTTTGTCGATCTCGGCCCAGGTCTCGGCGATCCACATCACCGCCCCCGACGCGTAGTCGCGCCAGCGGCCGGGCGCGACCAGTTTGAGCAGGGCAAACACCAGCAGCGGCCCGATCAGGATCAGGGTGTTGAGCAACAGCAGCAGGGTGACGAAACAGCCGGTGAGCAGGCGGCGCATAAGCAACTCTTTGCAAACGGATGGGCGCGCCATGATAAGCAGCTTCGCGCGACAGGCCAAATCGGTGGTGACGAATGTTTCACTTTTGGGCCGGTATGCTGGTGCCAGATATTGTATTGAATGTGCTGGCCTCATCGCTGGCAAGCCAGCTCCCACAGGTTTCTCTGGTGTTCACGAGAATTGCATTCATTGAAGATCCTTGTGGGAGCTGGCTTGCCAGCGATGCGGTCTCACGGGCGAACGAATTGCTCGCCGGGTGTCTAAAATCTCGCGTCTGCCGCCCTCATTTTCCAAGGAAGCCCCTTACGTGAAATCCCTCCTTGCACTGTTTGCCCTCGTCGCTCTGCCGGTCATGGCCGCCGAGCCGACTCTGTACGGGCGCTACGAATACATCGCGCTGCCGGAAATCGGCGGTGAAGTGCTCAAGGCCAAGATGGACACCGGCGCACTGACCGCCTCGCTGTCGGCCAAGGACATCGAAACCTTCACCCGTGATGGTGACGACTGGGTGCGTTTCCGCCTCGGCACCAAGGACGCCAGCAACAAGGTCTACGAACACAAGGTGGCGCGCATCAGCAAGATCAAGAGCCGTTCGGATGAAGAGGACGAGGGCGAAAGCACCGAAGTCGCCAAGCGCCCGGTGGTCGATCTGGAGCTGTGCCTGGGCAACGTCAAGCGTACCGTTGAGGTCAACCTGACCGACCGCAGCAACTTCAATTATCCGCTGCTGATCGGTGCCAAGGCCTTGCGCGAGTTCGGCGCGGCAGTGAACCCGGCGCGGCGCTTCACCGCCGACAAACCGGACTGCTGAGCCAAGTGGTCTCATTGACGTAACGTCAGGCTTGGGGCACCGTTCGCGCACTTAACCCACGGGCTCGGACGCCATGCCTCATATCCTGATTGTCGAAGACGAAGCGGCGATTGCCGACACGCTGATTTTCGCCCTGCAAGGCGAGGGCTTTAGCACGACGTGGCTGAGCCTCGGCGCGGCGGCGCTGGAGCATCAGCGCCAGACCCCGGCCGATCTGATCATCCTCGACATCGGCCTGCCGGACATCAGCGGTTTCGAGACTTGCAAGCAGCTGCGGCGTTTCAGCGAGGTGCCGGTGCTGTTCCTCAGCGCCCGCGATGCCGAGATTGATCGCGTGGTGGGGCTGGAGATTGGCGCCGACGACTACGTGGTCAAGCCGTTCAGCCCTCGAGAGGTGGCGGCGCGGGTCAAGGCCATCCTCAAACGCATGGCGCCGCGTCCAGTGATTGAAGCCTCTTCGGCGCTGTTTCGCATCGATCCCGAGCGCGTACAAATCAGCTATCGCGGCCAGACGTTAAGCCTGACCCGCCACGAATTCCGCCTGTTGCAGTGCCTGCTCGAACAACCCGAGCGGGTGTTCAGTCGCGAACAACTGCTCGATGCGTTGGGCGTGGCGGCCGACGCCGGTTACGAGCGCAGCATCGACAGCCACATCAAAAGCGTGCGCGCCAAATTGCGTCTGGTGCGCGCCGACGCCGAGCCGATCCAGACCCATCGCGGGCTCGGTTACAGCTACAGCCCGGGGCATAGCTGATGTCGCTGGGGCTGCGGATCTTTCTGGTGTATGTGCTGTTTGTCGGCCTCACCGGTTATTTCGTGCTCAACACGGTGATGGAGGAAATCCGTCCCGGCGTGCGCCAATCCACCGAAGAGACCCTGGTCGATACCGCCAACCTGATGGCGGAAATCCTGCGGGACGATTTCAAGGCTGGGACCCTCAGCGAGAACCGCTGGCCTGAATTGCTGCGCGCCTATGGCGAGCGTCAGCCACAAGCGACGATTTGGGGCTTGCCGAAAAATCAGGTCAACCACCGTATCTACGTGACTGACGCCAAGGGCATGGTGGTGCTCGATTCCAGTGGTGTAGCGGTCGGTCAGGATTACTCGCGCTGGAACGATGTCTACCTGACCCTGCGCGGTGAGTACGGTGCACGTTCGAGCCGCAGTGATCCGGATGACGCCAGTTCGTCAGTGATGCACGTCGGCGCGCCGATCCGCGACAACGGCAAGATCATCGGTGTGGTCACCGTCGCCAAGCCCAACAGCTCATTGCAGCCTTATGTCGATCGCACCGAGCGGCGTTTGCTGTTTTACGGTGCTGGTTTGATCGGCCTCGGCCTGTTGTTCGGTGCTTTGCTCTCGTGGTGGCTGAGCCGCGCGCTGCATCGCTTGACCGGTTATGCCCAAGCGGTAAGTGAGGGCCGGCGGGTGGAAGTGCCGCATTACCGTGGCGGTGAACTGGAACAACTGGCTACCGCCGTGGAACAGATGCGCACGCAACTGGAAGGCAAGGCCTACGTCGAGCGTTATGTGCATACGCTGACCCATGAGCTGAAAAGTCCGCTGGCGGCGATTCGTGGCGCGGCGGAGTTGCTGCAAGGGGATATGTTGCCGGTTCAGCGCCTGCGCTTTGTCGGCAACATCGACAGCGAAAGTGCGCGGATGCAGCAGTTGATCGAACGGTTACTGAATCTGGCGCAGGTCGAGCAACGTCAGGGACTGGAAGAACGGGTCGCTGTGCCGCTGGCGGTTTTGGTTGATGAACTGTTGCAAGGGCAGGCTGCGCGGATTGAAGGTAAGCAGTTGCGCATCGAACAGACCATTGCGGCGGATCTGCTGTTGATTGGCGAGCCGTTTCTATTGCGTCAGGCGCTGGGTAACTTGCTGGAGAATGCGCTGGATTTCACTCCGTCACAGGGGCTGTTGCGCTTCAGCGCCGAGCGGGTTGGCGAGCAGATCGAATTTCGATTGTTCAATGAAACGGTGCCGATTCCTGACTACGCCTTGCCGCGTCTGACCGAGCGTTTCTACTCGTTGCCGCGTCCGGACAGTGGGCGCAAAAGCACGGGTTTGGGGCTTAACTTCGTCGAAGAGGTGGTCAAGTTGCATGGTGGGGCGATGCAGATTCGCAATGTCGAAAACGGTGTTGAAGTGATATTGCGCTTGCCTTGATACCGTCAAAAGATCGCAGCCTTCGGCAGCTCCTACATTGGATTGCGTACACCTGTAGGAGCTGCCGAAGGCTGCGATCTTTTGATCTTTCCACACAATCTCCATATTCCCCCCACATTCCCCTCATACAGCACCAGCAGACTCTGCCCATCCAAACAGGGAGAGTCCCATGAACAAGAATCTGACGATAAAGCTCGGCGCCATCGCCGTGCTCATCCTGCTGTTGCTGATCCCGTTGCTGATGATCGACGGCGTCATCGACGACCGCCAACAGCTGCGCGATGGCGTGCTCGAAGACATCGCCCGCAGTTCCAGCTACAGCCAGCAACTGAGCGGGCCGGTGATGGTGGTGCCGTATCGCAAAGTGATTCACAACTGGAAAACCAACGACAAGACCAATCAGCGCTACGACGAGCCGAGCGAAGAGCGCGGTCGTTTGTACTTCCTGCCGGAGCGTTTCGAACTCGATGGTCAGGTGCAAACCGAGCTGCGCGCACGGGGCATTTATGAAGCGCGGTTGTTCCACGCCGACAACCGCATCAACGGCCATTTCTCATTGCCGGCGCAATTGGGCATCAAGGAAGACTTCAGCGACTACCAGTTCGATGCACCGTTTCTCGCGGTAGGTATCAGCGACATTCGCGGTATCGAAAATGCGCTGAAACTGGAACTTGACGGTCAGCGTCTGGACTTCGTGCCGGGCACCCAGGTCGGCTGGCTCGGCGAGGGTGTACGAGTGTCGCTGCCGTTGCTCGACACCAGCAAAACCACGGAACTGAGCTTCGGTTTCGATCTGCGGCTGCAAGGCACCGGTTCGTTGCAGGTACTGCCGGTGGGCAAGAGCAGCAGCGTCAGCCTCACTGCAAATTGGCCGCATCCAAGTTTCATCGGCAATTTCCTGCCGGCCAAACGTGAGATCAACGATCAGGGTTTCAGCGCCGATTGGCAGACCACGTTTTTCTCCACCAACCTGCAAGACGCCATGAGCCGTTGCGTGAGCAGTAATGATTGCGAGGCGTTCAACGGTCGCAGCTTCGGTGTGAGCTTCATCGACCCGGTGGATCAATATCTGAAGAGCGACCGGGCGATCAAATATGCCTTGCTGTTCATCGTCCTGACGTTCGCCGGTTTCTTCTTGTTCGAAGTACTCAAGAGCCTGGCGGTGCACCCGGTGCAATACGCGCTGGTCGGTGTGGCCCTGGCGTTCTTTTATCTGTTGCTGCTGTCGCTGTCGGAGCACATTGGTTTCGCTCTGGCGTATCTGTTGTCGGCCAGTGCTTGCGTGCTGTTGATCGGGTTTTATGTCTGCCACGTGCTGCGCAGTGTGCGTCACGGCTTGAGTTTTTCGGCGGGGCTGGCGGCGTTGTATGGCCTGCTCTATGGCTTGCTGAGCGCAGAGGATTACGCGTTGTTGATGGGCTCATTGTTGCTGTTCGGCCTGCTCGGTGTGTTCATGGTGCTGACGCGCAAACTGGATTGGTACGGGATCGGGCAGAAACCGGCGCAGCCGTTGGAGTTTGATGTGGGGGCGATGCAATGAGCCGGTCGCTTGGGTTGCGTGAGGATCAGTGCTGGAAGGATGAACTGGTGACGCGGATTATCGGGTTTTTGCCTGTGGAACCGAGTGGGTGCCATCGCTGGCAAGCCAGCTCCCACAATGAGTTCGGTGATGACATAAATCCCCGATCTACCACAAATCCTGTGGGAGCTGGCTTGCCAGCGAAGAGGCCGGAACAGGCGCCGCCGATTTAAGGCTTGGGCATCGTGGCGATCATGGACGGTCGCTGACTCACCTCAAAGTACCAGTTGGCCAGTTGCGGGTTGGCATCACGCCAGCCCAGGTCCGGGAAACGCAGATCGAGATAACCCAGCGCACACGCCACGCTGAGCGCCGCGACATCGAAATGGCTGGTCAGCTCGGCAATGGCATCTTTTTCCAACACCGCGAGGGCACGGCGGATCTTGTCGCGCTGCGCTTCGAGCCATTCGTCCCAATGTTTTTCCGGCGCGCGCAGGACCATTTCATAACGCACCATCACCGACGCATCCATGATCCCGTCGGCCATCGATGCCAGGGTCAGACGCCGCCAGCGAGCCGCGCCTTCGCGGGGGATCAGCGGATTGCCGACGTGCTGCTGGTCGAGGTATTCGAGGATCACCCGGCTGTCATGGATGACGTTGCCGTCGGCCAGACGCAGGGCGGGAATCTTGCCCAGCGGGTTATCGGCATTGAGCTCGGCACTCGGGCTGACCGGGCTGAGCACACAGTCTTGCAAGGCGACGCGATCCTGCTGGCCGGTTTCGTGCAGCAACACCATCACTTTGCGCACAAACGGAGAGAGCGTGTTGTGGTACAGGGTCATGCTGGGGGCAGACATTGGCAAACCTCGGTGATCGTCGAAGAGCAGGTGGTTAGCCTAGTCAGAACCGCGATGGCTGGCGAGGGAATTTATGGCGCCCATCCGGCCGCCATCGCTGGCAAGCCAGCTCCCACAGGTTTTTGCAGTGAACACACATTTCAGGCCCAGCAGAGATCCTTGTGGGAGCTGGCTTGCCAGCGATGAGGCCATCACCGACAGCACAAAAACTACCTGCGCAGCAACAATCCCCTGATCGCCAGAAATGCCGGAACACCCAGCCCAACCCAGCTCAACACATCCCAAATCCCATCCCCCAGCAACGCCGCAAACAACCCCGCTGCACTCAGCAACGCAATCACGATCGGCGTGCTGAACACCTTCCAGAAATTCGACTGACGCGGCTTCATGCAGACGCCTCCGCCGTTTCCAGCAGGGGTTTGGCCGCTTTGCGCCGCACCACCCACAGATAAACGCCACTGCCGAGCACAATGATCGTCAACACATCGAGCGTGGCCCAGAGGGTTTTCATCGGCATGCCGCCGTAATCACCAAAGTGCAACGGCTGCGACATGCCCATGGCGTCCATGTACCACGGACGTTCGGCCACGGCGGTAACCTGCAGAGTGGTCGCATCGATCAGTACCGGCGTCAGCAGATGCGAGGTCAGGTGCGTGCCGCCCTTCATGAACACCGAGTAATGGTGTTCGCTGGAAAAGCGTGTGCCGGGAAAGGCAATGAAGTCCGGTTTCATCTCCGGCGCAACTTCAGCAGCGATATCGAGCAAACGCGTGGCCGGCGCCAAGTGGGTCAGCGGTGGCGCATCGCGGTAAGGTTCGATCAGCGCAGTCAGTGCATCGTTGCGCCAAGCGGCGATCAGCAGGTCGGCGCAGGCGCTGATCACACCGGTCACGCCGACCACCAACGCCCAGGTCAGGGTGACCACGCCAATCAGGTTATGCAGGTCGAGCCAGCGCAGCCGTGTCGACTTGTCCTGACGCACCGTGCCGAACTTCAAACGGCGCATGAACGGCAGGTACAGCACCGTTCCGGACACGATGGCCACGACAAACAACAAGCCCATAAACGCCAGCAGCAATTTGCCCGGCAGCCCGGCGAACATGTCGACGTGCAGGCGCAGGATAAACAGCATCAAGCCGCCATTGGCCGATGGGGTTTCCAGCGCTTCACCGGTGCGTGCGTCGAGCATGAAGGTGTGCGAGGAGTTCGGTTCGGTGCCGGCGGTTTTCGCCATGATCGTCAGTACGGCATTCGGCTCATCGTCATCGAAACCGAAGTACTGCACGACTTCATCGGGACGATGTTTCTCGGCGGCCTCGACCAGTTGCGCCAGATTCAGACGTGGCGTGTCGGCGGGCATCTCGCGCACTTCGGGCGCATCGCCGAGCAGGTGCTCGATCTCGTGATGGAAAATCAGCGGCAATCCGGTCAGTGCCAGCATCAGCAGAAACACGGTGCAGACCAGGCTGGTCCAGGTGTGGATGAACGACCAGCGACGAATTGTTTTACTTTTCATTTCATGACCTTCAAAAACACCAAAGCCGTCCACGAAGGACGGCCTGGTCACAGGGCCTGTTTCAGCTCAGTTGCTTACCACTTGTAAGTGGCGCTGGCGACGACACTGCGCGTGTCGCCGTAGTAGCAGTAGAAGCTGTCGCAGGTGGAAATGTATTCCTTGTCGAACAGGTTGGTTGCGTTGACCGCCAGCGACGCGCCTTTGAGGCTGTTGTCCAGACGGCCGAGGTCGTAATGCACACTTGCGTCGAACACAGTGTAGGCGTCCGCTTTGCCCAGCCAGGTGTTGGCCTTGTCGCCGTAGGTGTTGCCGGTGTAACGCACGCCACCGCCAATGCCGAAGCCGTCGAGGACGCCGGCGTGCCAGGTGTAATCGGTCCACAGCGACGCTTGCTGGTTCGGCATCAGTTGCAGGCGATTGCCCTTGTCGACGCCATTCTGCACTTCGGATTTGGCCAGGGTGTAGGCAGCGATGACTTTCAGGTTGTCGGTGACGTCGGAAACCGCTTCCAGCTCGAGGCCTTTGACTTTCACTTCGCCGGTCTGACTGGTGATCGACACGTTGTTGACGAAGGTGTTAACCGAGACGTTCTTCTGGGTGAGGTCGTACACGGCGGCGGTCAGCAGGGTTTTGCTGCCCGGTGGCTGGTACTTGATGCCCAGTTCCCACTGCTTGCCTTCGGTCGGTTTGAGCGAACCGGTCGAGGTGGCGTCGGCGCCCGTGGTCGGCTGGAAGGATTCGGCGTACGACAGGTACGGCACGAAACCGTTGTCGAAGACATAACTGAGCGCTGCGTTGCCGCTGAAGGCCTTGTCACGCTGGGTGTTGGTGGCATCGCCCTTGTTGATGAACTTTGTGCTGGTGTGCACCCAGTCTTCACGGCCGCCGAGGGTCAGGCGCCACTGGTCGAGGGCCATCTGGTCCTGGATGTACAGGCCGGTCTGGTAGGTTTTCTGGTCGTAATCGTAAAACGCCGTGGAGCGCGCTGGACGTACGATTGGCTGGCCGTAGATCGGTGTGATCACGTTGGTGGTCAAACCGTCGCCGAAGATCGAGGTGTAGTTGGTGTTGCTGCGCTGATGATCCAGGCCCAGCAGCAGGGTGTGGCGGATGTCGCCGGTGGCGAAGTCGGCCTGGAAGTTGTTGTCCACGGCGAACTGACTGATGTCTTCTTCGACGCTGGTGCTGGTGCGCCCGACGTTGCCTTGATCATCCACTTCGGTGAACGGGTAGGAACCCGGCGTCAGCGACTGGAACGACAGATCCGACTTGGTGTAGCGCAGGTTCTGCTTGAACTGCCAGACATCGTTCAGACGATGTTCGAAGGCGTAGCCCAGCGCGTAGTAGGTGCGATCGTAATATTCCCAGTCCGGATCACCCAGATTCTTGTGGTGGGAAATATCACCGAGCGGCGACTTGATCTTGGTGCCCTGCACCGGCAGGAACTGGCTGGTGATGCCGGTATCGTCGCGGGTGAACTGGCTCAGCAGGGTGAGCTTGGTGTCGTCGTCGATGTTCCAGGTCAGGCTCGGCGCGATGTTGTAGCGCTTGTTGTCGACGTGATCGACCTGCGTGCCGCTGTCGCGCACCACACCGCTGAGGCCATAGAGAAACTGGCCGGCGTCATCGATCTTGCCGGTGCTGGCGAAGTTGATCTGACGGTGGTTGTCGCTGCCGTACTGCAGCTGGATTTCGTTGCTGTCTTCAGCGCTTGGACGACGGCTGACCATGTCCAGCAAACCGCCCGGCGGAGTCTGGCCGTAAACCGAGGAGGCCGGGCCGCGCAGCAGGGCGAGGCGATCGAGGTTCCAGGTTTCCTGTTTCGGGTTGGCGTACACGCCTTTCGGCAGCGGCAGGCCATCGAGGAACTGGGTCGGTTCGAAACCGCGCACACGCAGCCAGTCGGCGCGGGTGTCGCTGCCGTAGCTGCTGGCGGTGATGCCCGGCATGTAGCGCACAGCGTCGTCGAGACTGTGCACGCTACGGTCGTCCATTTGCTGGCGAGTCGCGACGGAGATCGAACGCGGCGCTTCGACCAGTGCGGTGTCGGTCTTGCTGCCGGCGGCGGTGCGGGTGGCGGTGTAGCCTTCAACCGGGCCCCAGGCGCTTTCGAAGTTCTCCACACCGATGACGGAAGTTTCCGGCAGGGCCAACGTCCCTTCAGGCACGGCGACCAAGGTGTAAGTGCCGGTATTGCTTTGCTCCAGTTGCAAACCGGTGCCACGCAGGGCCGCGCGCAAGGCACCGGCCGCGTCGTATTGGCCGTTCACCGGTGCCGAGGTCTTGCCTGCGGCCAGCGACGGATTCAGCGACAGCGCGATGCCGCCCTGGCTGGCGATCTGGTTCAAGGTGGTCGACAGTGGCGCCGCCGGCAGATTGTAGGCGCGCACGCTGGACGCTTGTTCAGCGGCGAGCAACGGACTGCTGATCAGCGGCGCGCTGAGCGCGATAGCGACGGCCAGCAGACTGGGGCGCAACAAGGTGTCTAGCGAACGGGACATACGGCGGCTCCTGAATGGAAATATTTCTCAATTGCCTGTGTGCCGGATGAAAAGCGAAAAGTGATAGGGCTGGATGAAAATAATTTCGATTAACTGAAAGTGGAGGCTGTAGGGGCCTCATCGCTGGCAAGCCAGCTCCCACAGGTTTCAGTGCTGTTCACAAAATTGCTGCTCACCGCAGATCCCTGTGGGAGCTGGCTTGCCAGCGATGGCGGCCGCTCAGACACCGCATTACTCAGGCTTGATATCGGCCTTCGCGACAGTGACCCAATACGGCGTATGCCGCTCGATCTGCACCGGCAGGGTCGGCAGCAATGCGCTCAGGGCCTTATCGGTGTCATGCAGCGGAAAGCTGCCAGTGATGCGCAGGTCCGCCACTTCCGGGGCCACGCCCAGGTGCCCACGACGATAACGCCCCAGTTCATGCACCAGATCGCCAAGGCGCGCGTTATCCACCACCAACATGCCACGCGTCCAGGCATCCGCGCCGGGATTGAGCGCGACGATCGAACCCAATCCATCACTGCGCAGCAGCACTTGCTGGCCTTCATGGAGAATTTGCTCTTCAGGATTGGATTGCGGGTGCGCCGCGACCGCCGACTGCAACACGCTCAGGCGCGTGCCTTCGTCTTCACGCTTGACCAGAAACCGCGTACCCAAGGCGCGCATGCTGCCTTCGCGGGTTTCGACGATAAAGGGACGCGCATCGCCATGACCGGTCTCGACGAGAATTTCGCCTTCCTGCAACACGATCAATCGGCGCTTGTCATCGAACCGCACATCCACCGCACTGTGGGTGTTCAGATTCAGCACCGTGCCGTCAGCCAGACGCACGGTGCGCTGTTCACCAGTCGCAGTGCGTTGATCGGCAAGCCAGTAATCCAGCGGCAGAAACCGTTCACTGGCGAACAACCCCAAACCAACAATCACTACAACGCTGGCCAACCCACTGCCAAGCTTGCGCACGCGCCGGCGAATGCCTTCGCGCGACTGTAGCAAGGCACTGCGTGCCGGGCCTTTAGCCACGCTGAAACGCTGATCGAGCATGCCCAGTTGTCGCCACGCCCGGGCGTGTTCTTCATGGGCCGCATGCCATTTGGCAAACTCCTCGCGCTCTAGCGGGCTGCTCGAGTCGAGGGTCAGTTGCCAGGCAATCGCCGCGTCCAGTACATGCGCCGGTACGGGGCTGGAACTGGCCGGACTCATGTCGGCTCACCGTACAGGGCGATGTAGCACTGACGAATGCCTTGCGCCAGATACTGACGCACACGCGGCACCGAGACGCCGAGCTTGTCGGCGATCTCGGCATGGCTGAGGCCATCGAGACGGTTATAAAGGAAAGCGGCGCGGGCCTTGGTCGACAGTTTGCCGAGCAAGCGGTCGATGGCTTTGAGGTCTTCGAGGATCATTTGCTGTTCTTCCACCGACGGTTGCTCGCCTTCGGGGATCAGCATCAGTTCGGTGAGGTAGGCCTGTTCCAGCGCCGCACGACGGAAGTAGTCGAACAGCAGGCCTTTGGCGATCGCCACCAGAAAGGCCCGCGGCTCGCGCGGTGTCAGCATTTCGTCGCGACCGAGCAGGCGCACAAAGGTGTCCTGACTCAGGTCCTCGGCACGCTCTGGACACGCCACATTGCGCCGCAGCCAGGCCAGCAGCCAACCGCGATGGTCGCGATACATCGCACCGACGAGCTCACTGTGAGGGCTTGGGACTGACGACACCGGACATCACCGATTGGGAAGTGTTAACTAACGCGAATTGTTCGCGATTGTGGCAGAGGTGGGAATGGTTAGCAATTGGCCACTGGTCAGGTGGGCATGTAAAGGCAGACCCCCTCACCCTAGCCCTCTCCCGGGGGGAGAAGGGACCGATTGGGGGATATTCAGGAGATACACCGATCTGAACGATTTTCAGTGAATCCACAATCAACTCGGTCTTTCAGGTCGATGAAAAGCCCGAGACACCTCAGTCGGCCCCCTCTCCCTCCGGGAGAGGGCTGGGGTGAGGGGCTTTTGATTTAAAACGAAGGCGCCTGCTGCCTACGCTTCCACTGACTCAACCGCTGCTGCAAATTCAACGGACTATGAATTTGCTGCCCCCGCGCCCGGCTGAACAGAATCAACGCCAGTTCCGCCGTCGCCAGCGCATCGGCACTCGCGTTATGCCGCTCGAACACCTCAAGCTTGAACCAGTCGATCCACTCATCCAGTCCAGCCTCACGAATGTGCGCCCGCGGACACACCAGCGGTGCAATGTCGGCGACATCAAGAAACACCTGCTGCAACTTGTGCCCCAGATGCTCCTTCAACGCGCGCCCGAGCATGTGCTGATCAAACGGCGCATGAAACGCCAATACCGGGCTGTCGCCGATAAATTCCATGAGTTCGAGCAACGCCTCGGCCGGCTCACTGCCCGCCGCAATCGCATTCGGCCCCAACCCGTGAATCAACACGCTGGGGCTGAGCTTCAATTCGCGACATTGCAACGTGCGTTCGAACTGCTGACTGAAATCGATCGCGCCGTCCTCGATCACCACCGCGCCAATCGACAACACTCGGTCTTTGCTCAGATTCAGCCCGGTAGTTTCAAGATCCAGCACCACCCAGCGCTGTTCGCGCAGTGTGCATTCGCTGAGCTGTGTAATCGTTGGCAACTGAGCCAGACGCTGCTGGAAATCCACCGGCACCACCGCACTCGCCGGGCGCAGCCACGAAAACAGGCTCATAGCTGATACCGCAAGGTCAGGCTGCTTTGCAGGCGCTGCGCCTGACGCAAGGATTCACGCAGGATGCGCCGGTCCAGGTGATTGAGGCTGTCGGGGTCTACGCGGTTGGAATAGGGCAGATTCTCGCGGGTCTGCAACTGATGCTGCTGCATGCGCGTTTGCTGAATGAAGTGATACGCCTCTTCATACGCCGCGCCGTCCAGCCGTTCGATCACTTCTTTCTCGACCAACTGACGGAAGCGTTCGAGGGTGTTGTTGGCGTCGATGCCGTTAGCCAGCGCGAGCAGTCGCGCGCCATCCACGAATGGCGTCAGCCCCTGCACCTTCAGATCCAGCGTGGCTTTCTCGCCATTCTTGCGCGCCAGCACAAACTCGCGGAAACGTCCCACCGGTGGACGATTGCGCAGGGCGTTCTCGGCCATCATGCGCTGGAACAAACGGTTGTCGCCGACTTGGTCAAGAATGCCCCGGCGCAACTGTTCGCAGCTTTTTTCATCGCCCCAGACCACGCGCAGATCGAAATAGATGCTCGACCCAAGAAGATTTTCCGGCGTCGCCTCGCGAATGAACGCCGCAAAACGCCGCGCCCATTCTGCCCGCGACAGACACAGTTCGGGGTTGCCGGCCATGATGTTGCCCTTGCACAGGGTGAAACCGCACAGCGCCAGGCTGTGGTTGATCTGCTGGGCAATCGGCAGCAACTTGCCGCGAATCTCTGCCGCATGTGCTGCGTCCCGCGCGTCGAACAGAATGCCGTTGTCCTGATCGGTGTGCAGCGTCTGCTCGCGGCGACCTTCGCTGCCGAAACACAGCCAACTGAACGGCACGCCGGGATCGCCTTTTTCGGCGAGGGTCAGTTCGATGACGCGGCACACGGTGTGGTCGTTGAGCAGGGTGATGATGTGGGTGATCTGCGTCGAGGACGCACCGTGGGCGAGCATGCGTTCGACCAGTTGGCCGATCTCG
Organism: Pseudomonas sp. IT-P395; assembly: GCF_949767675.1. Lineage (NCBI taxonomy): Bacteria > Pseudomonadati > Pseudomonadota > Gammaproteobacteria > Pseudomonadales > Pseudomonadaceae > Pseudomonas > Pseudomonas sp. IT-P395. The sequence goes on along the minus strand of NZ_CATKPW010000006.1, from coordinate 101,679 downwards.
CCGCGCAGGCTCACCAGTTGTTCGACGCGCTGGGCGCTGCGAATCGTCCGCGCCAGATGCACCAGATCGACCCGTTGCAGGGAAAACAGATCGCGCTCGGAGACCACGCCGCACAGGCGCTGATCCTTGACCAGGCAGACATGCGCGATGTGCCGTTCGGTCATGGCAATCGCCGCATCGAACGCACTGTGATCCGGCGAAAGATAAAAGGGCGAAGGCGTCATGTGGCGCTCGATGGCTTCGCCGAAATCGCCAATACCGGCGGCCACCACATGACGCAGATCGCGCAGGGTGAAAATGCCCAACGGCGCCTTGTGTTCATCCACCGCAACGATGCTGCCGACCTGCTGCTCGTGCATCAACTTCACCGCTTCGCGCAATGGCGTGTCCGGGCCGCAGGTCACCGGGTGACGCATCGCCAGTTCGCCGAGTCGGGTGTTCAGCGAGTACTGCGTGCCGAGGGTTTCCACGGCTTTTTGCTGCACTTGCTGATTGACCTGATCAAGCAGGCTGCTGACCCCGCGCAAGGCGAAATCACGGAAGGCGTTGGACAGGGCGAACAGTTTGATGAACGCCAGTTTGTTCAGTTGCAGGCAGAACGTATCTTCGCCGGCCAGGTGTTCGGTGCGCGTCGCGCGTTCACCGAGCAGTGCGGCCAACGGAAAACATTCGCCGGTGGTGATTTCAAACGTGGTCTCGGTGCCGGGTTTGGTGATGTGCTGACGTTCGCCGACCACCCGACCTTGTTTGACGATATAGAAATGTTCGACCGGGCCGTCGGCGGGTTTGATGATGCTCTCGCCCTGGCCGTAGAAACGCAGCTGACATTGCTCCACCAGATAAGCCAGGTGGGCGTGTTCCATCTGATTGAAGGGCGGGAAGCGCTGAAGGAATTGCAGGGTGCCCTGAATGTTCTGCAATACCGCGGTTTTCCCTGCCTGGGTGAAGGCGTCCGCTTTACTCATAACCATTACCGCAGTCTTTTCGAATTGTTGTTGTCGGATCGTTCTGGCCATGGTCGACCCCTGCGGGCGGGGTGCCCATTGGACGTAAGTCTAGGTTTTGCCACCATTGGCGCAGTTTCGGAGATGCCCTACGCAAACAGTCGGAAATTCCCTGGTTTGCCCCCTTGGAAAAAAATCCGACGAAGTGCACATTGAAGCTCTGCCCAGCGATGTCTGACCACTTGCCAAGGGACTGTTTTGAATATTTAGAGAGCGCCATGTCCGACCACGATATTTTGAGCGATGCCGAGCGAGAAGCGCTCAGTGCAGTCATGCTCGAACCTGACCTGCCACCTCAGCGTGTATTGATCGTTGATGACGACAAGGACGCCCGGGAGCTGTTGTCGGAGATTCTCGCGTTGGATGGCATTCGTTGCATGACCGCAGCCAGTGGCGAGACGGCGCTGAAGATGCTCGAAGAAAAGCCTTCGATCGGGCTGGTGATCACGGATCTGCGCATGGGCAATGTCGACGGCCTCGAGCTGATCCGTCAGGTGCGTGAGTCGGTGAGGGCAGCGATGCCGATCATCATCGTGTCCGGCGATGCTGATGTGAAAGACGCGATTGCGGCGATGCATTTGAGCGTGGTGGATTTTTTGCTCAAGCCGATTGATACGGGCAAGTTGCTCGGTCTGGTCAAACACGAATTGGGTATCGACCCCTGAGAGCCCCTCACCCTAACCCTCCCGAAACGTCGGACCGCCCAGAGGGAGAGGGGACTGAGCGCGGTGAATGTGCAAGGTACACCGACTTGAAATTACCGAGTCGAACTCAGAACTTGAAGCTTCCCCAATCTGCTCCCTTTCCCCCTCTACCCCTTGGGGGAGAGGGCTGGGGTGAGGGGGATGGATCTCAAGCCCTCCACAAATACCAGCCCACACCACACAAACAAAAAAGCCCTGATCTCTCGATCAGGGCTTTTTCATGTCCGGCATTCAGCGCAAGTTACAAGCCGTTGGCCTTCTTGAACTCGCGACGACGACGGTGCAGCACCGGCTCGGTGTAGCCATTCGGCTGCTTGGTGCCTTCAACCACCAGTTCGACCGCCGCCTGGAAGGCGATGTTGCTGTCGAAGTTCGGTGCTAGCGGACGGTACAGCGGGTCGTTGGCGTTCTGACGATCCACCACCGGCGCCATGCGCTTGAGGCTTTCCATCACTTGCGCTTCGGTCACCACACCGTGGCGCAGCCAGTTGGCGATGTGCTGGCTGGAGATACGCAGCGTGGCACGGTCTTCCATCAGGCCGACGTCGTTGATGTCCGGTACTTTCGAGCAGCCAACACCCTGGTCAATCCAACGCACCACGTAACCGAGAATGCCCTGGGAATTGTTGTCCAGTTCGTTCTTGATTTGCTCTGGCGTCCAGTTCGGGTTGACCGCCAGCGGGATGGTCAGGATGTCGTCCACCGAAGCACGAGCACGTTTGGCCAGTTCGGCCTGACGGGCGAACACGTCGACCTTGTGATAATGCAGCGCGTGCAGCGCAGCAGCCGTTGGCGACGGTACCCAAGCGGTATTGGCGCCGGCCAGCGGGTGCGCGATTTTCTGCTCGAGCATCGCGGCCATCAGGTCGGGCATGGCCCACATGCCTTTACCGATTTGCGCACGACCTTGCAGGCCAGTGCTCAGACCGATATCGACGTTCCAGTTTTCGTACGCGCCGATCCACTTCTCAGCCTTCATGTCGGCCTTGCGCACAACCGGGCCGGCTTCCATGGAGGTGTGGATTTCGTCGCCGGTACGGTCGAGGAAACCGGTGTTGATGAACACCACACGCTCGCTGGCTGCCTTGATGCAGGCCTTGAGGTTGACCGTGGTACGGCGTTCCTCGTCCATGATCCCGACTTTCAGCGTATTGCGCTTCAGGCCCAGCACGTCTTCGATGCGGCCGAACAGCTCGTTGGTGAACGCCGCTTCTTCCGGGCCGTGCATCTTCGGTTTAACGATGTACACGGAACCGGTGCGAGTGTTGCGGCGCGAGGTGTTGCCGTTGAGGTTGTGCATCGCCGCGAGGCAAGTGACCAGACCGTCGAGGATGCCTTCCGGCACTTCGTGGCCGTCTTTGTCGAGGATCGCGTCGATGGTCATCAGGTGACCGACGTTACGCACGAACAGCAGCGAACGACCGTGCAACGTCACTTCACCGCCATTCGGCGCGGTGTAGGTGCGATCCGGGTTCATGGTGCGGGTGAAGGTCTGACCGCCCTTGGACACGGACTCCGACAGGTCGCCCTTCATCAGGCCGAGCCAGTTGCGGTAGATCACCACTTTATCGTCAGCATCGACGGCGGCCACGGAGTCTTCGCAGTCCATGATGGTGGTCAGGGCCGCTTCCATCAGGATGTCTTTGACGCCGGCCGGGTCGGTCTGGCCAACCGGGGTAGTAGCGTCGACCTGAATTTCGAAGTGCAGACCGTTGTGTTTCAGCAAGATGGCGATTGGCGCGTTGGCGTCGCCTTGGAAACCGATCAACTGAGCGTCATCGCGTAGGCCAGTGTTGCTGCCGCCCTTGAGGGTGACCAGCAGTTTGCCGTCAGCGATTTTGTAGGCGGTCGAATCGACGTGGGAGCCAGCTGCCAATGGCGCAGCTTCGTCGAGGAACGCACGGGCGAAGGCGATGACTTTGTCGCCACGCACCTTGTTGTAGCCTTTGCCTTTTTCCGCGCCACCGTCTTCGCTGATCGCGTCGGTGCCGTAGAGGGCGTCATACAGCGAACCCCAGCGGGCGTTCGAGGCATTGAGAGCGAAGCGGGCGTTCATCACCGGCACAACAAGTTGTGGGCCGGCGGTGCGGGCGATTTCATCATCGACGTTTTGTGTCGTTGCCTGGAAATCAGCCGCTTCTGGCAGCAGATAACCGATTTCTTGCAGGAAGGTTTTATAGGCCACGGCGTCGTGCGCCTGACCGTTGCGTTCCTGATGCCAGGCATCGATACGAGCCTGGAAGTCATCGCGTTTGGCGAGTAGGGCTTTGTTCTTCGGCGCCAGGTCATGAATGACCTTGTCGGCACCTTCCCAGAACTTGTCGGCGGTGAGGCCGGTACCGGGAATGGCTTCGTTGTTCACGAAGTCGAACAGGACTTTGGCGACCTGCAGGCCACCGACTTGAACGTGTTCAGTCATTGCTTGCCTCACTCTGCTCAGCTATTTCGCTTTTCAGCTCTTCAATTTGACAATGAAGCCTCTGGCCATTTAAACCACAAACCTGCCGACCAGTACATGCCATTGCGGGCGGCTGGGCTGGGACCAATCAACGGCTTGGGGGCCTTGCTGACGGGGCTTTCAGGGTTGCGAACAGGCCTTGGGCAGACATCGATCCAGCGTTATGTAGTGCGCGCTGCGGCATACTACATGATGAGTTGCGCTTGTGAAAATCAGACTAATTACGTCGTTCTGCGACCTCATGTCGCATTGCGGTCACATCGCGGAACGGGATGTTCTCAAAAAACCATTGGATTGTTCCAGCTAAATATAAAAAGTTGTACACATAAATGCTATTTGGCTGCTATGGCAACGGTTTATGTGGGAGCGAGCCTGCTCGCGAAAGCGTCGGTCGCCTCAACGCAAATTCGACCCTTGCCTATACTTCCCCTTCTATAACAAAAGTCATGACAAGAGGGCGACGCCATGGACCATCTCGTACTCACCGTATTCGCCCCGGACAAGCCCGGGCAGGTCGAGCGTATCGCCCAATGCATCGCCGAGCATGGCGGTAACTGGCTGGAAAGCCGCATGTCGCGGATGGCCGGGCAGTTTGCGGGCATTCTTCGGGTGGGCGTGCCAGCGGAGGCTTACGACGAATTAGTCGATTCCCTACAAGCACTGTCGACGCATGGCATCCGCGTATTGATTGCCGAGAGTGGTATCGAGCAGTCCTGCACCTGGAAACCGATCGCCATGGAGTTGGTGGGCAATGATCGTCCCGGCATCGTGCGCGACATCACCCGGCTGTTGAGCGAGCAAGGCGTCAACCTTGAGCGGCTGGTGACGGAAGTGCGCCCGGCACCGATGAGCAGTGAACCGCTGTTCCACGCTGAGGCGATTCTTGCAGTGCCACTGACCTTGTCGCTCGACGTCTTGCAGTCGCGCCTGGAAACCCTGGCCGATGATCTGATGGTCGAACTGGTGTTACGCACAGACGTTTAAACGCTGACCGGGTTATCCAGTTTAAACGTGCACCTGCCTGTGGATAACCTGTAGAGACTGCCCGCATCGCCAGGCCCGCCGTGGCTTTGCTGGAGTTGATCAAAAAACCGCCAACATTCAGTGACTTGCACACAAACGGCGGGGATCACGCTGTGGATAACCTTGGGAAGGAACGATGAAGGCCACGAGAACCGTGGCCTGCGAGGCTTTGTACGTTTTTTGATCAGCTGCGCCGGCGCAAACTGATCACGGCATCGACGCTGTAAACGGCCAGACCGGCCCAAATGAAGATAAACGCGACTAACGTGCTCGACGACAAGTGCTCACCGAACAGCAACACCGCTTGCAGCAGCACCAGGGTCGGCGCTAGGTATTGCAGGAAGCCGATGGTGGTGTAAGGCAAGTGGCGCGTGGCGGCGTTGAAGCACACCAGCGGCACCAATGTCACCGGACCGGCCGCCACCAGCCACCAGGCTTGGGACGTGGTCCAGAACTCCGGTTGAGCGCTGGTCGCGGTCTGGTTGAAGAGCAGCCAGGCAATCGCGATCGGCACCAGCATCCAGGTTTCCACCACCAGCCCCGGCAACGCTTTGACTGGCGCCTGTTTGCGGATCAGACCGTAGAAGCCGAACGTCAGCGCCAGCACCAGCGACACCCACGGCAGACTGCCGACCTGCCAGACCTGTTGCGCTACACCGACCGCTGCCAGACCGACCGCGATCCACTGCATCCGCCGCAAGCGTTCGCCAAGAATCAACATGCCCAAGAGCACGTTTACCAACGGGTTGATGTAGTAACCGAGACTCGCTTCAAGCATGCGCCCGTTGTTTACCGACCACACGTAGGTCAGCCAGTTGGCCGCGATCAGCGTTCCGCTCAAGGCCAGAATCGCCAGTCGCTTGGGATTGTCGAGCAACTCGCGCAACCAGCCCGGGTGTTTCCACACCATCAGCAACAGCGCACCAAACAGCGCCGACCACAACACCCGATGGATGATGATCTCGACCGCCGGAACCTCGGCGATGGCTTTGAAGTAGATCGGGAACAGGCCCCAGATGATGTAGGCACTCAGGCCCAGAATGTACCCGCGACGCGGGTTGGCGGCTTGCATGCAGAATCCTTGCTTAGGCAGCTAACAAAGGAGGGATTGTAAGGAGGTTGTATAGATGTGTCGTGTCAGAAAGCGAAAAGATCGCAGCCTTCGGCAGCTCCTACAGGGGAATGCGATCCATGTGGGAGCTGCCGAAGGCTGCGATCTTTTGATCTTTAATTCAGAACAACTTCAAAGGTTCTTCGTTAAGCGCTGATAGCTGCTCACGCAACGCCAGCACCTGATCACCCCAATAACGCTCGGTGCCGAACCACGGAAAGCTGTGCGGGAACGCCGGGTCATCCCAGCGCCGCGCGAGCCAGGCGCTGTAGTGCATCAGACGCAAGGCGCGCAGCGGTTCGATCAGCGCCAGCTCACGCGGGTCGAAGTCGTGAAACTCGTTGTAGCCATCCATCAACTCCGACAACTGCCCCAGGCATTCCTGGCGATCACCGGCGAGCATCATCCAGATGTCCTGTACCGCCGGGCCCATGCGGCAGTCGTCGAGGTCGACGATGTGGAACATTTCGTCGCGGCACATCATGTTGCCGGGGTGGCAGTCGCCGTGCATGCGGATGTTCTGGTGTGGCGTGTTGGCGTAGGCATCTTCCACGCGTTTAAGCAGGTCGCGGGCGACGGACTCGTAGGCCGGCAGCAGGCTTTTCGGAATGAAGTTGCCTTCCAGCAAGGTGTTCAGTGAGGCGTGGCCGAAGTTCTGCACGGCGAGGGCTTCACGGTGTTCGAACGGCTTGGTCGCGCCGACCGCGTGAATGCGCCCGAGCAACTGGCCGAGGCGATACAGCTGATCAAGATTGCCCGGCTCCGGCGCACGGCCGCCGCGCCGCGGGAACAGGGTGAAGCGGAAACCGGCATGCTCGTGCAGGGTTTCGCCGTTATGGATCAGCGGCGCCACGACCGGAATGTCGACGTCGGCCAGCTCGAAGGTGAACTTGTGTTCTTCGAGGATGGCTTCGTTGGTCCAGCGCTGCGGGCGATAGAACTTGGCAATCAGCGGTTCGGAGTCTTCGATGCCGACCTGATAGACGCGGTTTTCGTAGCTGTTGAGCGCCAGAATGCGTGCATCACTGAGGAAGCCGATGCTTTCAACGGCATCAAGCACGAGGTCGGGGGTGAGGGTTTCAAACGGGTGGGCCATGCTGACTCCTGCGCGCAGCAGGCTGCCGCGTCCGGCCCAGCATGGTAGCGCAGATGGCAGCGGGGGAGTTGGTTGGTGTCTGTGCTGACGCCATCGCGAGCAGGCTCACTCCCACAGGGGAACGCACGCATTCCAAATGTAGAAGTGAGCCTGCTCGCGATGAGGGCCTGTCAGGCGCCGACGATTCCACCATCCTCGCGAGTAATCGCCATCACCGAAGACCGCGGCTTGCCATTCGGCAAATGCTCAGGGAAGGTCGAACCACCGTTCTCCCCCGGATGCTGAATCCCGACAAACAGGGTTTTCTGATCCGGCGAGAAGCTGATGCCCGTCACTTCACAACCAATCGGCCCGACCATGAACCGACGAATTTCACCGGTCTTCGGATCGGCGCAAAGCATCTGGTTATTGCCCATCCCGGCAAAGTCCCCAGCGTTACTGGAGTCGCCATCGGTGAGAATCCACAAGCGCCCGGCCTTGTCGAAGCCCAAGCCATCCGGGCTGTTGAACATGTTCTGCGGGGTGATGTTTTTCGAGCCACCCTTCGGCGTTCCGGCATGTACGCCCGGATTGCCGGCGACCACAAACAGATCCCAGGCAAACGACTTCGACGCGTGATCGTCGCGGTCGGTGCGCCAGCGCAGGATCTGCCCGTAGACGTTCTTCTCGCGCGGGTTCGGTCCGCCCACCGGTTGCCCGTCCTCGCCGCGCTTGGCGTTGTTGGTCAGGGTGCAATAGACCTGGCCGTCCTTCGGGCTGACGACGATCCATTCCGGACGGTCCATGCGCGTTGCGCCAACCACGCTGGCGGCAAGGCGCGCATGGATCAGCACTTCAGCCTGATCGGCGAAACCGCTGCTGGCGTCGATGCCGTTTTTGCCGTGGGTCAGCTCGATCCACTGGCCCTGGCCTTTCGGGTGATCGGGGTTGCTGTCGCCGTTGTCGAATTTCGCTACGTACAAGGTGCCGTGGTCGAGGATGTCGCGGTTGGCCTTGGCGTTGCGGTGGTTGATGCGGTCGCGGCTGACGAATTTGTAGATGAACTCGCCCCGCTCGTCGTCGCCCATGTACACCACGGCGCGACCGTCGTCGGTCTCGGCCAGGGCGGCGTTTTCATGTTTGAAGCGGCCCAGTGCAGTACGCTTGACCGGGGTCGATTGCGGATCGAACGGATCTATCTCGACCACCCAGCCGTGTCGGTTGAGTTCGTTGGGGTTCTTCGCCATGTCGAAGCGCGGGTCGTACGGGTGCCAGTTGATCTCGCGGCTGGCGACCGAGACGCCGTAGCGCTTCTGCGCCGGGTCGAACTGCTGCTGGGCGTTGCTGCTGCCGAAGCAGTCGGTGAAGTTTTCTTCGCAGGTCAGGTAAGTGCCCCACGGCGTTTTGCCGTTGGCGCAGTTCTGGAACGTGCCGAGGACTTTCTTGCCGTGTTTGTCGGCGGCGGTTTTCATCAAGTCGTGACCGGCCGCCGGGCCGCTGATGCGCAGCGGCGAGTTGCCGTGAATGCGGCGGTTGTAGCGCGAGCCTTGGACGAACTGCCACTGACCGTTCTTGCGCTGCACTTCGATCACCGACACGCCTTCGCAGGCCAGCGCCTTGCGCACGTCTTCGGCCGATTGCGGCATGCCGCCGTGCGGGTAGAGGTAGCGGTAGTTGGTGTATTCGTTGTTGATCGCCATCAACGCGCGGTTGCGGTCGTCGGGGAAGGCGAACAGGCTCATGCCGTCGTTGTTGTCGCCGAACTGCACTTCCTGTGCGGCCGCGGTGCCGTTACCGCTCGGGTCGAAGGCCGGACCGTTTTTCTGCAATGGCTGGCCCCAACTGATCAGCACTGACGACTTGTAGCCTTTGGGCAGCGTGATGACATCGGTGGTCGCAGCGGGAATGCTCTCGAAACCGAGCAGGCGGCTGTTGCCGGCGCTGACGCCGGTGGCCAGCGCGCTGCGGCTCAACAGACTGCCACCGAGGAACATCGCCGCGCCGCACAGCGCACCGGCGCCGATGAAACCACGACGGCTGAGGCCGACCATTTTTTCCAGGTCAGTGGATTGGTTTTCTTCTAATAGGCTCACATCAGGCTCCCTGCTTGGTTTTGGCAGCTACCTTAATGAGCGTCGATGACGCTTTCGTTGCAGCGCCTGATTACAGCGGCGTGCCGATCAGCACATTGGACGGCGAAAACTGCACCTGCACCGGTTGCTCGACGGTCAGCCCGCGAGTGCGCAAATCGAGCGGCTCAGCCAAGGCGCAGAGGGTATGGCCGTTGGGCAGGGTAATCCGTACTTCGCTAGGGCCGTCCTCGGCGTCGAGAATCGCTTCGATAGTGCCCTTCAGAAGATTGTGACCAGACGTTGCAGATTGCTCGGTGCCGAGCAATTCCAGCCAGCCGGCCTTGATCAGCGCCACCACTTCGGTACCGCTTTGCAGCTCCAGATGCACGGTGCTGTCGTGGGTGATCTGCGCGTCGAGGCACAGCCCTTCGGCCAGTTCGAGGCGGATCAGGTCATTGCGGCCCTGCGCTTCGATCGCCACGACTTTGCCGTGCAACTGGTTGCGCGCGCTGGTTCTGAGCATCAAGCGACCGAGCAGGTCGAGGTCGCTGGCATCTTCCGCTGCCTCCAGCACCTGGGCCTGCAAGGCCTGAAGCTTTTGATACAGGCGCAACACGCGCTCGCCTTCGCTGGAGAGTTTCGCACCGCCCCCGCCCTTGCCGCCGACGGCACGCTCGACCAGCGGTTTTTGCGCCAGATTGTTCAGCTCATCGATGGCATCCCACGCCGCTTTGTAACTCAGGCCTGCGCTTTTTGCGGCGCGGGTGATCGAGCCCTGTTCGGCGATGTGTTGCAGCAGGGCGATGCGCTGCGGACGGCGGACGATGTGCTGGGACAACAGGGACGGCATGGACATGGATGGGGTGCTTTTTTGCTGTGGCGGTGGACGTGGAAGTTGGCCGCTCGCAACGCGAGAGTCAAGCCGAACCCAAATCCATTGTAGGAGTGAGCCTGCTCGCGATGGCGGTGGATCAGTCAGCATAAATGTTGGCAATGATGACGCTATCGCGAGCAGGCTCATTCCCACAGGGGGATTGTGTCGACTTCAGCCTCCAGGCTTTGGCGTGCGCGCCAGGCAATAGACATCGACCCGCGCGGCGCCAGCGTTCATCAGCAACCGGGCGAGAGCCTGTGCGGTAGCGCCGGTGGTCAATACGTCATCAACCAGCGCGAGATGTCGGTTTTTTACCTGCGCATCCGGCATGAGGTCGAAGGCATTGCGCAGATTACGTTTACGCGATTTGGCGTCGAGCGACTGCTGGGCATCGGTGTCCTTGACTCGGCGCAGAACCGTTTCTTCACACGGCAGATCCAGCGACTCACTCAACCACCGCGCCAACATAGCTGCCTGGTTGAACCCGCGTTGACGCAGGCGTTTATTCGCCAGCGGTACCGGCAACAACGCATCAGGCCGTGGCAAACCCTCATCGAAGCGATGTTGCAGGTATTGCCCGAGAACGTCGGCGAGCAGGTGGCCAAACGGCCATTTTGCGTTGTGTTTAAAGCGCGTAATCAAACTGTCGACGGGGAAGCCATACTGCCACGGCACCACCACCAGTTCGAACGCCGGCGGCTCTAGCAGGCACTCGCCGCAGGTCAGGCCCGCGGCGAGGAGTGGCAAGGCGCAGGTCTGGCAGTGGTCGCCGAGCCAGGGCAGATCAGTTTCGCAAGCCACGCAAATTGGCATTTCTGCTTCTGCCGGCTCATCGCAAAGCAGGCAGGTTTGTACATTATTTAAACAGATGTAAACCTGTCCTTCGTATCGTGGTTGACAGCGCATGACTCTTCCTTAAATATGCCGAACATCCGTGTCGCGCCTGTGGGTATTCCGTTCCCGCAGCCGCCAGCCAAGCATAACCAAGGAACTACCCATGAGCGCGAGCACCACTGCCACCCTGCGTCACGACTGGTCTCTGGCCGAAGTCAAAGCACTCTTCGTACAGCCATTCAACGACTTGCTGTTCCAGGCGCAAACGGTGCACCGCGCACATTTCAACGCCAACCGCGTTCAGGTTTCGACCCTGCTGTCGATCAAGACCGGTGCCTGTCCGGAAGACTGCAAGTACTGCCCGCAGTCCGGTCACTACAACACCGGCCTGGAAAAAGAAAAGCTGATGGAAGTGCAGAAGGTCCTCGAAGAGGCAGCACGCGCCAAGGCAATCGGCTCGACACGTTTTTGCATGGGCGCGGCGTGGAAGCATCCGTCGGCCAAAGACATGCCCTACGTGCTGAAAATGGTTGAAGGGGTAAAGGCCATGGGCCTGGAAACCTGCATGACTCTTGGCCGTCTCGACCAGGACCAGACCGAAGCACTGGCCAAGGCCGGTCTCGATTACTACAACCACAACCTCGACACGTCGCCCGAGTTCTACGGCAGCATCATCACCACCCGTACTTACAGCGAGCGTCTGCAGACCCTGGCTTACGTGCGTGAGTCGGGAATGAAGATCTGCTCCGGCGGCATTCTCGGTATGGGTGAATCGCTGGATGACCGCGCCAATCTGCTGATCCAGTTGGCCAACCTGCCGGAGCATCCGGAATCGGTGCCGATCAACATGCTGGTGAAAGTCGCCGGTACGCCACTGGAAAACGCCGAAGACGTCGACCCGTTCGACTTCATCCGCATGCTCGCCGTGGCGCGCATCCTCATGCCGCAATCCCACGTGCGCTTGTCCGCCGGCCGCGAAGCGATGAACGAGCAGATGCAGGCCCTCGCATTCTTTGCTGGGGCCAACTCGATTTTCTACGGCGACAAGTTGCTGACCACCGCCAACCCGCAGGCAGACAAGGACATGCAACTGTTTGCGCGTCTGGGTATTCAGCCGGAAGCCCGCGAGGAGCATTCCGACGAGGTGCATCAGGCCGCGATCGAGCAGGCGCTGGTGGAGCAGAAGAGCAGCGAGCAGTTCTACAACGCCGCCGTCTGATCGCCATACGGATTCCATGTAGGTGCTGCCGAAGGCTGCGATCTTTTGATCTTGTCTTTTAAAAAACAACATCAAAAGATCGCAGCCTTCGGCAGCTCCTACACAGTCATTTTTCAGATGTGAGGCCTGCATGTCTTTCGATCTCGCCGCACGCCTTGCTGCCCGTCGTGCCGAAAACCTCTATCGCCAGCGACCGCTGCTCGAGTCCCCGCAGGGGCCGCAAGTGGTGGTCGACGGCAAACCGCTACTCGCGTTCTGCAATAACGATTACCTCGGTCTGGCCAATCACCCGCAAGTGATCGAAGCCTGGCGCGCCGGCGCTGAACGTTGGGGTGTCGGTGGTGGCGCCTCGCATCTGGTGATCGGCCACAGCGGCCCGCATCACGCACTGGAAGAAGCGTTGGCCGATCTCACCGGGCGTCCGCGTGCGCTGTTGTTCACCACCGGCTACATGGCCAATCTCGGCGCCGTCACGGCGCTGGTCGGGCAGGGCGATACGGTGCTGGAGGATCGGCTCAATCACGCCTCGTTACTGGATGCGGGTCTGTTGTCCGGCGCGCGTTTCAATCGCTATCTGCACAACGACGCGGTGAGCCTGGCCAAACGTCTGGAGAAAGCCACCGGCAATACGTTGGTCGTCACCGATGGCGTGTTCAGCATGGACGGCGACCTCGCTGATCTGCCGGCATTGGCCCGCGAAGCCAAGGCCAAAGGCGCGTGGCTGATGGTCGATGACGCTCACGGTTTCGGGCCGCTGGGTGCAAATGGCGGCGGGATTGTCGAGCATTTCGGTTTGAGTCAGGAGGACGTGCCGGTGCTGGTCGGCACCCTCGGTAAAGCGTTCGGCACCGCTGGCGCGTTCGTCGCGGGCAGCGAAGAGCTGATCGAAAGCCTGATCCAGTTCGCCCGTCCGTATATCTACACCACCAGTCAGCCACCGGCGCTGGCCTGCGCAACGCTGAAAAGTCTGGAGCTACTGCGCACTGAGCATTGGCGTCGAGAACATCTACAAACGCTGATCCGTCGGTTCCGCCATGGCGCCGAGCAGATTGGCCTGGAGTTGATGGACAGCTTCACGCCGATTCAGCCGATCATGATTGGCGATGCCGGGCGCGCCGTGCGGCTGTCGCAGATGTTGCGCGAGCGCGGCCTGATGGTCACGGCGATCCGCCCACCGACCGTGCCCGCCGGCAGCGCTCGCTTGCGCGTGACCCTGACCGCTGCCCACAGCGAGGCGCAGGTGCAGCTATTGTTAGAGGGACTGGCCGATTGCTTTGCCCAATTGTCGTCGGAGCCAAGCCATGCGTGATCGCCTGATTCTGCTGCCCGGCTGGGGCCTCGGTGTGTCGCCGATGGAGCCTCTGGCTGCGGCGTTGCAGGGGCTCGATGAACATCTGAAAGTCGACATCGAGCCGCTGCCGGAGCTGGATTCCAGCGATCTGCAAGACTGGCTCGAGGAACTCGATGAAAACATTCCTCAAGACGTCTGGCTCGGTGGCTGGTCGCTGGGCGGCATGCTTGCGTCCGAACTGGCGGCGCGCCGCGGCGAGCGTTGCTGCGGGTTGCTGACGCTAGCGAGTAATCCTTCTTTTGTTGCCCATGAACAATGGCCGAACGCGATGCCGGGCGAAACGTTCGATGCGTTTCTCGCCGGTTGCCAGGCCGATCCGCGGATGACCCTCAAACGTTTTTCGCTGCTCTGTGCTCAGGGGACGCAGGATCCGCGCGGCCTGTCGCGATTGATGTTGGGCGGCGCACCGCACACTGCGCCGACTGCATTGATGGCGGGACTGGAATTGCTCGCGCAGATGGACACACGCGAAGCCCTGCAAGCATTTCGCGGTCCGCAATTTCATCTGTTCGCGGGACAGGATGCCCTGGTCCCGGCGGAAGCGGCGGGGGCGTTGTTCGCCCTGTTGCCGGATATCGAAATAGGTCTGATCGAACAGGCCTGTCATGCGTTTCTTCTGGAAGACCCCCACGGACTGGCGGGCGCTATCCAGGCTTTTCTACACGAGTGCGGTGATGACTGATTTGTCTCTTGTGCTGCCTGGCGGCTTGCCTGACAAGCGTCAGGTCGCAGCCTCTTTTTCTCGCGCGGCGGCCAGTTACGACAGCGTCGCCGAGTTGCAACGTGATGTCGGTACACAATTGCTGCAGCGCTTGCCGGTGGATTTCGTACCAGCGCGCTGGCTGGATCTGGGCTGCGGCACGGGGTATTTCACCCGGGCGCTGGCCTCGCGTTTTGTTGAAGGCCATGGTCTGGCGCTGGATATCGCCGAAGGCATGCTTGAGCATGCGCGGCCACTGGGCGGTGCCGAGCATTTCATTGCTGGCGACGCGGAGCGGCTGCCGCTGCAGGAGTCGACCTGCGACCTGATTTTCTCAAGCCTCGCGGTGCAGTGGTGTGCGGATTTCGATGCAGTGCTCAGCGAAGCTTTTCGCGTGCTGAAACCGGGTGGGATTTTTGCGTTTGCTAGTCTTTGTGTAGGGACGTTGTTTGAGTTGCGCGACAGCTGGCGGCAAGTCGACGGGCTGGTGCACGTCAACCGCTTCCGCGAGTTCGCCCGTTATCAGCAATTGTGTGCGGCCAGTGGTTTGCGCACGCTGAGTCTGGAGAATCAACCACACGTGCTGCATTACCCGGATGTGCGCAGCCTGACCCATGAATTGAAAGCCTTGGGCGCGCACAATCTGAACCCGGGGCGGCCGGGCGGTTTGACCGGGCGGGCGCGGATTCTCGGTTTGGTCGAAGCTTACGAGCAGTTCCGTGAGACGTCGGGGTTGCCGGCGACTTATCAGGTGGTCTACGCCGTGTTGGAGAAACCCGTATGAGCGCAGCCTATTTCATCACCGGAACGGATACCGATGTCGGCAAGACCACCGTTGCCGCCGGGTTGCTGCATGCAGCTCGTTCGGCGGGCTTGAGTACGGCGGCGGGCAAACCGGTGGCGTCCGGGTGCGAAGTGACGCCCAAGGGGCTGCGCAATTCCGATGCGTTGGCGCTGTTGGCCGAATGTTCGCTGCCGCTGACTTATCAACAGGTCAATCCGGTAGCGTTCGAGCCGGCGATTGCTCCGCATCTGGCAGCGCGCGAGGCCGGTGTAGCGTTGACCGTGCAATCGTTGCTGGCGCCGATGCGTGAGATTCTGGCAATGAATGCCGATTTCACCTTGATCGAAGGCGCGGGCGGCTGGCGAGTGCCGCTGGCGGATCAGGATAATTTGTCGGATCTGGCGATTGCCTTGAAACTGCCGGTGATCCTGGTGGTAGGCGTGCGGCTGGGTTGTATCAGTCATGCCTTGCTGACGGCGGAAGCGATTGCTCGTGATGGGCTGCAGTTGGCCGGGTGGGTGGCGAATATCATCGATGCGAAGACTTCGCGGCTGGAAGAAAACCTCGCGACGTTGGCCGAGCGGATTCCGGCGCCGTGCCTGGGGCGCGTGCCGAAACTCAAGGCCTTGAGTGCAGAGGCGGTGGCCGATCATTTGCAACTGGATCTGCTCGACTAAGCTTTTCTCTATGGGCAGGCACTGTGCCATTAGTGTTTTTGACGGGTGTTTTTCTGACGCCTCTGCTTCAATGGCGCCATTGATCCTTCCCAAGGATGAGAACCGTTATGGAAATCTCCGGTAACACAGCTTTTTATGCAGGTCTGAGCTCGATTCAGAGCGGGCAGAACCGCGTCGATCAGGCGGCCAGCCAGATTGCCAATAATACGATTGAACGCTCGGTGACCAGCCAGTCTTCCGAAGTGCAGGTTGACCGTCTACGCGGTGTCGATCGTGCCCAGCAATCGGATCTGGCCAGCAATATGGTCGAGATGTCTCAGGGCAAGATCCAGGCGGAGCTGGGTGTGAAGGTCGCCAAAGCCTCCGACGAAGTGCTCGGTACGATCATCGACACCTTCGCCTGATTTTTCTGTCTTCTGCACGCTGAACGCCGCGACCTGTCGCGGCGTTTTTCATGGTAAGTCCTTCTCCCTCAACTAATCTTTTTTCAGCACCCGTGACTCGTGCGAGCTCATGGCGGTTTGCTGTGCCCTGCGTTTGAAAATTCTGATGACGAACGGCAAAAGATCGATGCTTGACAAGATTTCGGCGTAAACGTATGTTTCAAACAACTGTTTGACCGTCACAACAAATCAACACGGTCGTTCATTCCCGGTTACATCAGCAGAGGTTTATCGCTATGCCTGACTACAAGGCCCCCTTGCGTGATATTCGCTTCGTTCGTGACGAACTGCTCGGCTACGAAGCGCACTATCAGAGCCTTCCGGCTTGCGCAGACGCAACTCCGGACATGGTTGACGCCATTCTCGAAGAAGGCGCCAAGTTTTGTGAGCAGGTACTGGCACCGCTGAACCGCGTGGGCGACCTCGAAGGTTGCACCTGGAGCGAGTCCGGCGTGAAAACCCCGACCGGCTTCAAAGAGGCTTACAAGCAATTCGTCGAAGGCGGCTGGCCAAGCCTGGCCCACGACGTTGAGCACGGCGGCCAAGGCCTGCCGGAGTCGCTGGGTCTGGCCGTGAGCGAAATGGTTGGCGAAGCCAACTGGTCGTGGGGCATGTACCCAGGCCTGTCGCACGGCGCGATGAACACCATCTCCGAGCACGGCACTCCAGAGCAGCAAGAAGCCTATCTGACCAAACTGGTTTCCGGCGAATGGACCGGCACCATGTGCCTGACCGAACCGCACTGCGGCACCGACCTGGGCATGCTGCGCACCAAGGCCGAACCTCAGGCCGACGGCTCCTACAAAGTTTCCGGCACCAAGATCTTCATCTCGGCCGGTGAACACGATATGGCCGACAACATCGTCCATATCGTACTGGCCCGCCTGCCGGACGCACCGGCTGGCACCAAAGGCATCTCGTTGTTCATCGTTCCGAAATTCATGCCGAATGCTGATGGCACCGTCGGTGCACGCAACGCAGTGAGCTGCGGTTCGCTGGAACACAAGATGGGCATCCACGGCAACGCTACCTGCGTGATGAACTTCGACGGCGCCACCGGTTACCTGATCGGCCCGGCGAACAAAGGCCTGAACTGCATGTTCACCTTTATGAACACCGCACGACTGGGTACCGCGCTGCAAGGTCTGGCCCACGCCGAAATCGGTTTCCAGGGCGGTTTGAAATACGCTCGCGATCGTCTGCAAATGCGCTCCCTGACTGGCCCGAAAGCGCCGGACAAAGCTGCTGACCCGATCATCGTGCACCCGGATGTACGCCGCATGCTGTTGACCATGAAGGCGTTCGCCGAAGGCAACCGTGCGATGGTGTACTTCACCGCCAAACAGGTCGACATCGTCAAATACGGCGTCGATGAAGAAGAGAAAAAGAAAGCTGACGCACTGCTGGCCTTCATGACTCCGATCGCCAAAGCGTTCATGACCGAAGTCGGTTTCGAATCCGCTAACCACGGCGTACAGATCTACGGCGGCCACGGCTTCATCGCCGAGTGGGGCATGGAGCAGAACGTTCGCGACAGCCGCATTTCGATGCTGTACGAAGGCACCACCGGTATCCAGGCACTCGACCTGCTGGGCCGTAAAGTGCTGATGACTCAAGGCGAAGCCCTGAAAGGCTTCACCAAGATCGTCCACAAGTTCTGCCAGAACAACGAAGGCAACGAAGCCGTTGCAGAATTCGTCGCACCGCTGGCCGCGATCAACAAGGAATGGGGCGAGCTGACCATGAAGGTCGGTATGGCCGCCATGAAAGATCGCGAAGAAGTCGGTGCGGCTTCCGTGGACTACCTGATGTACTCCGGTTATGCCTGCCTGGCTTACTTCTGGGCCGACATGGCGCGTCTGGCTGCTGAAAAGCTGGCCGAAGGCACCGGCGACGCGGCGTTCTACACCGCCAAGCTGCAAACCGCGCGCTTCTACTTCCAGCGCATTCTGCCGCGTACCCGTACCCACGTGGCCACCATGCTGTCGGGCGCCAACAACCTGATGGACATGAAAGAAGAAGACTTCGCACTGGGCTACTAAGTCTTAGCGCGGTCTTTTGAAAACCGCTGCTCCTGTTAGGGGGCGGCGGTTTTTTTGTTAGTGAATCGCTCAGATAGTCGGGCTTCCGGCCGTTAAAGAGACAGTGTGTGATCTGGGTCACATTGTGTGGGCTTGGCCGCACTTTGCAGGCACAATGCCATCTCTTTGATATGACGGGTCGGAGCTTTACCCTTGCCGCGTTCTTCCGCTGTACGTTTCAGCCATTTCCTACCTTCACTGCTGTTGTTACTTGCGGGGTTGGCGGCTGCGTACGTCAAAGACCTCAGCGTGTTCTTCACGTCGCTGTTCAACGTGTTGCCGACTTTGGTGCTGTTGCTGGGCGGCGCTTATTGCGCGGTTTACCGGCGTCAGCGCGAACTGTTTCTGATGCTCACGGTGTACATCGCCTACTTTTTGCTCGACACCCAGACCGACTATTACCGCGACAACGGCAAGGTCCGCGAAGACGCTGCGGTGGTCTTCCATCTCGTCTGTTTATTGCTGCCGTTGTTGTTTGGGCTGTTTGCGGCGTGGCAGGAGCGCACGCATCTGTTTCAGGACATGGTCGCGCGCTTCGCCGTTTTGCTGGCCTTCGGCAGCGTGGCGCTGGGACTTGAACAAAGTTATCCCCAGGCGCTGCTGATCTGGCTGTCGGAGATCCGTTGGCCGGCGCTGCACGGCGCGTGGATGAGTCTGATTCAGCTGTCCTATCCGGTGTTTATTTCGGCGTTCCTGCTACTGGCCTGGCAATACTGGCGCAATCCGCGTCCGCTGCATGCGGCGCAATTGGTTGGCCTGCTCGGCGTGTTCTGGATGCTGCCGAAAACCTTCATCCTGCCGTTCACCCTGAACATCATGTGCAGCCAAGTGATGTTGATGATCGCCGCAGCGGTTGCGCACGAGGCTTATCAAATGGCCTTCCGCGACGAACTCACCGGTCTGCCGGGCCGTCGCGCGCTCAACGAACGCATGCAACGCCTTGGTCGCAACTACGTATTGGCGATGAGTGACGTCGATCACTTCAAAAAATTCAACGACACCCACGGCCACGATGTCGGTGACCAGGTACTGCGATTAGTCGCCAGCAAACTGTCGAAAATCAGCGGTGGCGGTAGGGCGTATCGCTATGGCGGTGAGGAATTCGCCTTGGTGTTTGCAGGCAAAACCCTTGAGGAGTGTATGCCGCACCTTGAGGTGATCCGCGAGTCGATTGCGTCCTACAACATTCAGCTGCGAAATCAGGAAAACCGCCCGCAGGATGATCAGCAAGGTCGTCAGCGCCGCGCCGGCTCGGGTGCCTCCAGTGTGTCGGTGACGGTGAGCATCGGCGTCGCTGAACGAGTGGAGCAACGCAACCCGGAACAAGTGCTCAAGTCTGCCGACGAGGCACTCTACGCCGCTAAAGGCGCGGGGCGTAATTGCGTGATGGCCTACGGACAAAACCGCCGTGGCGCGGTGCGCATGGACGCTGCCGCAGGTTGAGTGATGACGGCGCATTCAGCGTCTGCACAGTGATTGTGGGGTGTGGGGGCCGGCAGTAGGTTGGAGAAAACTGCTGACGGAGAAGCCACCATGCCTGAGTACAAAGCTCCCCTGCGCGACATGCGCTTTCTGATCGACCACGTCTTCGACTTTCACAGCAACTACGCCGCCCTCGGCGCCCACGACGCCAGCCCGGACATGATCAACGCGATCCTTGAAGAAGGCGCGAAGTTCTGCGAGAACGTTCTGGCGCCGCTCAATCGCAGCGGTGACGAAGAGGGCTGCCATTTCGACAACGGTGTGGTGACAACGCCTACAGGCTTCAAGCAAGCCTTCGCACAATATGTCGAGGGCGGCTGGCACGGTCTGGCGGCGGATCCGGCTTATGGCGGGCAGGGCTTGCCGAGTTCGCTGGGGCTGGTGATCAGCGAAATGGTCGGCTCCAGCAATACCTCTTGGGGCATGTACCCGGGTTTGACCCACGGCGCGATGTCGGCGATCCACGCTCACGGCAGCGCTGAGCAAAAAGACACCTACCTGAGCAAACTCACCGCCGGCCAGTGGACCGGCACCATGTGCCTGACCGAAGCCCACTGCGGCACCGACCTGGGCATCATCAAGACCCGCGCCGTGCCTCAGGCTGACGGCAGTTATGCGGTCACCGGCAGCAAGATTTTCATCTCCGCCGGCGAGCACGACATGAGCGATAACATCATCCATCTGGTGTTGGCCAAGTTGCCGGATGCGTCGGCCGGGACCAAAGGGATTTCGCTGTTTATCGTGCCGAAATTCTTGCCGGATGCGGCGGGTGAGGCAGGCGAGCGCAACGGCGTGTCCTGCGGTTCGATCGAACACAAGATGGGCATCAAGGCCTCGGCCACTTGCGTGCTCAACTTCGACGGCGCCAAGGGTTACCTGATCGGCGAGCCGAACAAGGGCCTGAACTGCATGTTCACCATGATGAACCACGCACGGCTCGGCACCGGGATGCAGGGTTTGTGTTTGGGTGAAGCGAGTTTCCAGGGCGCCATCAAATACGCCAACGACCGCTTGCAGATGCGTTCACTGACGGGCGCCAAAGCCCCGGACAAAGCCGCCGACCCGATCATCGTCCACCCGGACGTGCGGCGCATGTTGTTGACCATGAAAGCCTTTAACGAAGGCAATCGGGCGCTGACCTACTTCACCGCGCAGTTGCTCGATGTCGCGCATCTGAGCACTGATGCCGAAGCACGGCAGGAGGCCGAGGATTTGTTGGCGTTCCTCACGCCGATCTGCAAAGCGTTCATGACCGACACTGGCCTGGAAGTGACCAACCACGGCATGCAGGTATTCGGTGGCCACGGCTTCATTCGTGAATGGGGCATGGAACAGTTGGTTCGCGACTGTCGGATCGCGCCAATCTACGAGGGCACCAACGGTATTCAGGCGCTGGACCTGCTCGGGCGCAAGGTGTTGGGCAGTCAGGGTAAGTTGCTGCGCGGTTTCACCAAAATCGTCCATAAGTTCTGCGCGGCCAACGCTGAGCACCCGCAGCTGGGCAGTTTCGCTGCGCAGCTCAATGAGCTGAACCAGCAGTGGGGCGACCTGACCATGAAGGTCGGCATGGCGGCCATGAAGAACCCGGATGAAGTGGGCGCGGCGTCGGTGGATTACCTGATGTACAGCGGTTACATAATTCTCGGTTATCTGTGGTTGCGCATGGCGTTGGTGGCGCAGGCGCAGCTGGAGGCGGGCGAGGGTGAGGCGGATTACCTGCGCGGGAAATTGGCGACGTGCGAGTTCTACTTCAAGCGTTTGTTGCCGCGTACGGCGGCGCATCGGGCGGCGATCGAGGCGGGGAGTGATTGCCTGATGAAACTGTCTGCGGAGTTGTTTGCACTTTAGAGAAGATAAAAAGATCGCAGCCTTCGGCAGTTCCTACAGGGAATCGGGCGTTGTCGAGGCTGCGATTTTTTGTGGTGACTAAAAATAACAAATCAGTCACCGGTTGACCCTATGTGTCGCAAAAGTTGTTGAGGTACACTCGGGCTCAGAAAATATCATTCCACGAATCACCTGTTTAGATCTTGCGAGGTTTGCCATGGCTGACTACAAAGCGCCGCTGCGCGATATGCGCTTCGTCCTCAATGAAGTGTTCGAGGTCGCCAAACTCTGGGCCGAACTGCCGGCTCTGGCCGAGACCGTCGACGCCGAAACCGTTGAAGCCATTCTCGAAGAGGCCGGCAAGGTCACCAGCAAAAGCATCGCGCCGCTGAGCCGTGCCGCTGACGAAGAAGGCTGTCACTGGGCTGACGGCGCCGTCACCACTCCAGCCGGTTTTCCACAGGCTTATCAGACTTACGCCGAGGGCGGCTGGGTTGGCGTCGGTGGCGATCCGCAATACGGCGGCATGGGCATGCCCAAAGCCGTATCGGCGCAGGTTGAAGAAATGGTCAACTCCGCCAGCCTGTCGTTCGGTCTGTACCCGATGCTGACCGCTGGCGCCTGCCTGTCGATCAACGCCCATGCCAGCGAAGAGCTGAAAGCCGCGTACCTGCCGAACATGTATGCCGGCGTCTGGGCCGGCTCCATGTGCCTGACCGAGCCGCACGCCGGCACCGACCTGGGGATTATTCGGACAAAAGCCGAGCCTCAGGCCGACGGTTCCTACAAAGTCAGCGGCACCAAAATCTTCATTACCGGTGGCGAACACGATCTCACCGAAAACATCATTCATCTGGTGTTGGCGAAACTGCCGGACGCCCCGGCGGGTCCGAAAGGCATTTCGCTGTTCCTGGTGCCGAAGTTCATGGTCAATGCCGACGGCAGTCTGGGCGCACGCAATCCGGCGAACTGCGGTTCGATCGAACACAAGATGGGCATTCAGGCGTCCGCGACCTGCGTGATGAACTTCGACGAAGCCGTGGGTTATCTGGTTGGCGAGCCGAACAAAGGCCTGGCCGCGATGTTCACCATGATGAACTACGAGCGCCTCGGCGTCGGCATCCAAGGCCTGGCCACCGGCGAGCGTTCGTATCAGAACGCCGTTGAATACGCCCGCGACCGTCTGCAAAGCCGTTCGCCGACCGGCGCGCAGAACAAAGACAAAGTCGCTGACCCGATCATCGTCCACCCGGATGTGCGGCGCATGCTGCTGACCATGAAAGCCTCGAACGAAGGCGGCCGTGCGTTCTCCACCTACGTGGCGATGCAACTCGACACCGCCAAGTTCAGCGAAGACGCCACCACCCGCAAGCGTGCAGAAGATCTGGTCGCGTTGCTGACGCCGGTAGCCAAGGCATTCCTCACCGACCTGGGTCTGGAAACCACCGTGCACGGCCAGCAGATTTTCGGCGGCCACGGCTACATCCGCGAATGGGGCCAGGAGCAACTGGTGCGCGACGTGCGTATCACTCAGATCTACGAAGGCACCAACGGCATTCAGGCGCTGGACCTGGTCGGGCGCAAGATCGTCGGCAGCGGCGGCGCGTTCTACAAGCTGTTCGCCGACGAGATCCGCCATTTCACCGCGACAGCCAGTGCCGATCTGGGCGAATTCACCAAACCGCTGAACGATGCCGTCGACACGCTCGACGAGCTGACCTCGTGGTTGCTGGATCGGGCAAAAAACAACCCGAACGAAATTGGCGCGGCTTCGGTCGAATATTTGCAAGCATTCGGATACACGGCGTATGCCTACATGTGGGCATTGATGGCCAAAGCTTCGCTGGGCAAAGAAGCGCAAGACGATTTCTATGCCAGCAAACTGGGCACTGCGCGCTTCTATTTCGCCCGCTTGCTCCCGCGGATTCACTCGTTGAGTGCGTCAGTAAAGGCCGGTAGCGAGTCGCTGTTCCAGCTGGATGCAGCGCAATTCTGATGCGATGACGTCATGTAAGCATTCTCTTACATGACGTGCTGCTGTTCTCCCATAGGCGAAGATTGGATCCACAGCTAATCTACATTTCATGGACGTCGCGCAGGAAGCGCAAAGCAACAACACGGACACGTAGGATTCTGCCAGGGTGGCGGAGTGAAATGGATGTCAGGGAAACAGTCTGCAAAGCCCCGCTTCGGCGGGGTTTTCTTTTGCCTGAAGAAAAGTGCTCAGACCAAAGGGTCGAGCGGCGGCTTTACTTCTCGCTCCATCACTTCTTCCAGCAACGTCCGCAACAGCGCCAAAGAGGCCTGCTGGCGCTGCACATCGCGACACACCAGGCCAACCTTCAGCGGCACGCGCGGTTCGCTGAGCGGTTTCCACAACAGATCCTGATCGTCGTATTCCTTCTGCGAACGCCCCGGCAGCACTGTCGCCAGTTTGGTGTGTGGAAGGCTGTCGAGAATACCCACCATATTGTTCAACTCGGCTTGTACCTGCGGACGGCGCCCGAGGGCGGTCAGTTGCGCCTGCCATATCTGGCGGATCTGGAACTCTTCGCCCAGCAGCAACATCGGCAATTCGGCAGCCTGACGCATCGAGACTTTCTTGAATTCACGCAATGGATGATCCGCCGGGATGACCAGCGTCAGCTCATCTTCGTAAAGCATCACACCGTGCAGGCCCGGTTGGCGCGGCGGCAGGTAACTGATGCCGATGTCCAAAGAACCGTTGAGCAGCCGCCGTTCGATCTCAAGTCCGGTCAATTCATAGATCTGCACCACCAGATGTGGCTGTGCCTTGCGCACCCGCTCAAGCATTTGCGGGACCAGACTGGTGTGCACCGTTTGCAGCACGCCGATCGCCAGCGTGCGCAAGGCCTGGCCCTTGAAGTTGCCCAGCGCCTCGCGCGCCCGTTGCAAGCCATCGAGCAGCGGCAACGCATGGTTGTACAACGTGTGCGCGGCGAGGGTCGGCAGCAGGCGCTTGCTGCTGCGCTCGAACAAGGTGACGTCGAGGTTCTGTTCGAGCTGGCGGATCTGCTGCGACAGCGCCGGTTGCGAGATCGACAGGCGTTCAGCCGCCCGGCCGACATGACCTTCTTCGTAGACCGCGACGAAATAACGCAGTTGCTTGAAATCCATAAGTAACGCTTATCGAAAATGCTGATAAATCGAAATGGCCCGAAGCCGTCAGTGCGCCTAGTCTAACCGCATTCACAAGGCTTACAGGGCCAGAAAGCTCGATGAATAGCGATCGCTTCGACAGTGTTTGCATAGGCAGTTCAAAACACTTCAAACGAGGTGTTTTTCAATGAATCTGTTCAGTTTGCGGCGCCAGACGCCGAGTCTTGATGACCTCGCTTTCGAGGCCAACCCTTCAGACATCAGCGAAAGTCTCAGCGCCGAGCGCCTGATGCCTAGCGTCGAACGGCCGCAACAGGTGTTTGTCCGTGGTCAGGGGTCGTGGCTGTGGGGCAGTAACGACCGCGCGTATCTCGACTTTTCTCAGGCCGGCGGCGCCAACAGCCTCGGCCACAGCCCGTCGGCGCTGGTCAAAGCCATCAGCAGTCAGGCGCAGGCGCTGATCAATCCCGGCTTCAATCTGCACAATCGAGGCATGCTCAGCCTTGCCGAGCGTCTGTGCGCCGCTACCTCCAGCGATCAGGCCTACCTGCTCAACAGCGGCAGCGAAGCCTGTGAAGCGGCGATCAAACTCGCGCGCAAATGGGGGCAGCTGCATCGCGGCGGCGCCTCGCGGATCATTGTCGCGAAGCAGGGTTGTCACGGTCGCAGCCTGGCGACGATTTCCGCCTCGGACAGCTGCAACCTGCACAACCGTTTTGCGCCACTGCTGCCGGGTTTCGATCTGGTGCCGTTCAACGACTTGCCGGCCCTGCACGCCGCGGTCGATGCACAAACCGTCGCGATCATGCTGGAGCCGATCCAGAGCGATGCCGGCGTTATTCCGGCCACTGAACATTACCTCAAGGGTGTCGAACGACTCTGTCGTGAACTGGGCATTCTCTTGATCCTCGACGAAGTGCAAACCGGTATCGGCCGCTGCGGCACTCTGCTCGCGGAACAGTCCTACGGCGTGCGCGCCGATATCGTCGTGCTCGGCAAAGGACTTGGCGGCGGTGTGCCATTGGCGGCGCTGCTGGCGCGGGGCAAAGCGTGCTGTTTCGAGGCCGGCGAACTGGGCGGCACCCATCACGGCAATGCATTGATGACGGCGGCCGGTCTGGTAGTGCTCGACAGCGTGCACGACCGCAGTTTCCTCCAGCAGGTCAACGACAACGGCCAGTACCTGCGCGAAGGCCTGGTCCGATTGGCACACCGCTATTACCACGGCGAACTGCGCGGTCAAGGCCTCTTCTTCGGACTGACCCTGTCAGACGATTCCGCAGAGGCCGTGGTCCACGCCGCCCTGCACGAAGGCCTGCTGCTCAATGCGCCGCAAGCCAACTGCCTGCGTTTCACCCCGGCCCTCACCGTCAGCAAAACCAACATCGATGAAATGCTCCTGCGCCTAGGCCGCTCCTTCTCGCGAGTGCGCACCGCGCAACTGCAATGCCGCAAAGGGATTGCCGTCTGAGCTGAAGTTTCCCACCCGATTTCCAGAACCGTCTCGCGGTATAACGCACGCCCCACGCCTGATTCTTTTGGCGTGGGGCGTTTTTTTTGTGGCCGGGTTTTGCAGATGGCGTTTAGTGCTTGAGAGTTCGTTGTGCGAATGGTTTTTTAGAAAGTCCCTGCAGGGAATGCGGGGGCAGACCGATCGATATTTTCGAGACGGATGGCTTTGTAATCTATACCACTGGGTGGTATGTTTTTTGGAAGGGATACCGATGTCATTCAGGCTGTTCAAAACCAAGGGTTTTGCGATACGAGCCGGCAAGGCTTGGATCAGCGACGCGGAGCTCCGGGAAGCATTTTGCGAGCTGCTTGAAGGTCAGGCTGACGATCTTGGTGGTGGCGTCTGGAAGAAGCGGTTGAACGCCAACCGTCATCGTTCGATTGTTTTGGCTAAGGGCGGGCGTTACTGGATCTATCAAGTGCTGTTCGCCAAGAAAGATCAGAGCAACATCACAACATCCGAATTGAAGGATTTACGAAAGTTAGCCAAAACCTATGCTCAACTGACCGAGGAGCAGATCCGGGATTTGTTGGCAATGAAGGAGTTTGTGGAGATATTTCATGAGTAAGAAATTCAAAAGTGAAGTTTTTGAATCGATACACGAATCAGCCAGCGCTCTACTGGCTGTCGGAGCAATCAGCAAGGCAACAATGCGGGAGTTTGATGAGTCGTGTCTGGCAACGGTTCCTGAAGCGATCCCGGCGGAACAGATCAAGGCTCTGCGCGAACGCAATAACGTCAGCCAGCCGGTATTCGCTCGCTACTTGAACACTAGCGCGTCGACAGTCAAACAATGGGAGTCGGGAGACAAACACCCCAGCGGAATGGCGCTGAAGTTACTGAGCATCGTGCAGAAGCACGGACTGCAAATTCTTAGCTGAGCTATCAGTTTGATACCGACACTGTGATTAGCACTGAACCCTGACGAACGGCGCGGGTCGATTAGCTTGTATGGCTCAAATGAGCCAACCCCCACACAGGAGCTGCCCCATGGATTTCATTCGCATCATCATCGCTATTCTGTTGCCACCACTGGGCGTGTTTCTGCAGGTCGGATTTGGCGGGGCGTTCTGGTTGAACATTCTGCTGACGTTGTGCGGGTATATTCCGGGGATCGTGCATGCGGTGTATATCATCGCCAAGCGCTGAGTCAGCGGCATAAACCTGTAGGTGCTGCGCCACGCTGCGATCTTTTGATTTTAATTCGAGGATCAGGATCAAAAGATCGCAGCGTGCCGCAGCTCCTACAGGAAGAGGGTTTCAGTCTGTAAATCCCATCACCCGCCGATAGAACTTCCACTCCTGCTCCAGCGCATGCGCCTGATTGGCGGCGCGGCGGAAGCCGTGGCGTTCGTCGGGGTAGTAGTGGGCTTCGACCGCGATGCCGTTCTGCTCCAGTGCCGAGGCCATGTCGCGGGTCTGTTGCGGGACAACGACGGCGTCCAGTTCACCTTGAAAGAAGATCACCGGTACGCGGATGTTGTTTGCGTGCAACAACGGCGTGCGGGCGGCGTAGCGTTCGGCGTCTTGCTCGGGATCGCCGATCAGCCAGTCCAGATAATCACCCTCGAATTTGTGCGTTGCCCGAGCCAATGCAACCGGGTCGCTAACGCCGTACAAACTCGCTCCGGCGCGGAAGACGTGTTTGAACGCCAGCGCACATAACGTGGTGTAGCCGCCTGCGCTGCCACCTCGAATGAATGCGCGTTCACCGTCGATCAAACCCTGTTCGGCGAGATAACTCACCGCCGCACAAGCATCCTCGACATCCACCTCGCCCCAGCTCAGATGCAGTGCTTGTCGATATTCCCGGCCATATCCACTGCTGCCGCGATAGTTGAGATCGGCGACGGCGAAGCCGCGTTGCGTCCAGTATTGAATGCGCGGGTCGAGCATCGGATAGCAGGCTGACGTCGGGCCACCGTGGATGAATACTACCAACGGCGGTTTCGTCTCACCGCTCATGGCAGGGTAGAAAAAACCGTGAGCCTCACCCGATCCACTCGGGTAACGCAGGGTTTGCGGGCGACTGATGCGTTCGGCAGGCAGGGGCGCTACGCCACCGGCCAACACCTTCACTTCGCGCGTGGTTCGATCAATGGCGATGACCGCCGAAGGACTGATCGGCGAGGCGGCGATGCAGTAGATAAATTGCGCATCCAAAGCCAAATGCCGGAAACGACTGTAGTCACCGGTGAAGTCGTCATCGCCTAATGTCAGACGGCCAAAACCGCCTTCACTCCAACTGGCTAAAACCGAATCTTCAACAGGCAACCAAGTGCAGCCGCCCAATTGCCAAGGCGCCGGAGCGTGATCGGCTTGCGCAGCGGGTAATGGCGCCAAACCGTCGGAAGTCTCAGCCCATGGCTGCCAGAATCCACCACGATCGGTCAGGCAACAAAGGCGATTGTCGGCATCGAATCGAGGTTGTTGGATCGACTCTTCAAGCTCGACACCAGCGACACATTGCGGCGAACCAAATGCACCGTCAGTCAAACGCTCTGCCACCATCAACCGAGTCGACGTCCACGGCTGATGCGGCCGACTCCACTCGATCCACGCCAAACGCTGGCCATCCACACTGAGGATTGGCGCCGCATAAAAATCCGCGCCTTCAGCCAATAAATGCCGCGTCCCGTCAGCGAGACCGATTGCTACCAGCCGATGCTGATCTTGCTGTTCTTCAACCGCCAGAACCTGGCCGAAGGCGAATTGCACATCGCCATAACGGCACTCACCCGACGTCAGCGCCTCTGGCGAACCATCCAGCCTCTGCCGATACAACTGCTGATCCGCCTCAGCAACGAAAACCACCCCGTTCGGCGTCAGACAAAACGCACCACCGCCATATTCGTACACCCGACTGCGCACGCTGAAACCGTCTGGCGTAAGACAATTCGCCATGCCATCGCGCCAATGCCAGATCCGGCACGCGGCATCCTCCGGTCGATATTCAATCCAGAACAACCCGTTGGCGCCGAGCTGCAACTCGGCGAAGTCCATGCCGGCAGCGACGGCTTGCGAGGCGCTGAAAGGTTCAGCCCTTGGCGATGAGGCGCGAGTTTCGTTCATTGCGGAAGGCCAGTTGTTCGATGGTTTGGGTGGCGGTCTCGGCTTCTTCGCGGGCCTTGAGAATCACACCGTGATGTTCGGACTTGCTGCACACCGGGTCGGCATTGCTCGCATCGCCGGTGAGCATGAACGCCTGGCAGCGGCAGCCGCCGAAGTCTTTTTCTTTCTCGTCACAAGAGCGGCACGGCTCGGGCATCCAGTCGTAACCACGGAAGCGGTTGAAGCCGAACGAGTCGTACCAGATGTGTTGCATGCTGTGATCGCGCACATTGGGAAACTGCACCGGCATCTGTCGGGCGCCGTGGCAGGGCAGCGCGGTGCCGTCCGGGGTGACCGTCAGAAAGATACTGCCCCAGCCGTTCATGCAGGCTTTCGGGCGTTCTTCGTAGTAATCCGGGGTGACGAAAATCAGTTTGCACGGATGCCCTTCGGCTTCCAGCTTGGCGCGGTATTCGTTGGTGATGCGTTCGGCGCGCACCAGTTGTTCCTTGGTCGGCAACAGGCCGACACGATTGAGCTGCGCCCAACCGTAAAACTGGCAGGTGGCGAGTTCGACAAAGTCGGCTTCGAGCGCTATGCACAGTTCGATGATGCGGTCGATCTTGTCGATGTTGTGCCGATGGGTGACGAAGTTCAGCACCATCGGATAGCCGTGGGCCTTCACTGCGCGGGCCATTTCCAGCTTCTGCGCGAAAGCCTTTTTCGAACCGGCGAGCAGGTTGTTCACTTGCTCGTCGCTGGCTTGGAAACTGATCTGGATATGATCGAGGCCGGCCTTCTTGAAGTCGCTGATTTTCTGCTCGGTCAGGCCGATGCCGGAGGTGATCAGGTTGGTGTAGAAACCCAACTGCCGCGCTTCATGAATCAGCTCGGCGAGATCCTGACGCACCAGCGGCTCGCCGCCGGAAAAACCCAGTTGCGCCGCGCCCATCTCCCGCGCCTCGCGGAACACCTTGACCCATTGTTCTGTGGTCAGTTCTTTGCCCTGCTCGGCGAAATCCAGCGGATTGGAGCAGTACGGGCATTGCAGCGGGCAGCGGTAGGTCAGCTCGGCGAGCAGCCACAGCGGCAGGCCGATTTCAGGCTTGGCCGGCAGATCAGGCAAGTTCGATCCAGTGCTGCGCACGGGCAACCTCCATGAATTGCTCGATGTCATCACCGAGCTCAGGCACGCCGGGGAACTGCTCGTCGAGTTTGGCGATGATCGCCGCGACATCGCGTTCACCGTCGATCAGCCCACCGATCAGCGCGGCGCTGTCGTTGAGTTTGATCATGCCTTCGGGGTAGAGCAGCACGTGACCTTTCTGCGCCGGTTCGTACTGGAAGCGGTAGCCGGGACGCCAGGTCGGGACTTTGCTGCGGTCGAAACTCATAAGGTGATTCCTTTATGCCAGACGCGTTGTTCGGTGACGCTGTGATACGGCGGGCGGTTCAGTTCGTAGGCCATGCTCATGGCATCGAGCATGCTCCAAAGAATGTCCAGTTTGAACTGGAGAATTTCCAGCATGCGCTCCTGGCCTTCACGCGTCTTGTAGTGCTCAAGCGTGATTGCCAGACCGTGCTCGACATCACGCCGTGCCTGACCGAGGCGGGTGCGGAAGTATTCGTAACCGGCCGGGTCGATCCACGGGTAATGCTGCGGCCAGCTGTCGAGGCGCGACTGGTGGATCTGCGGTGCAAACAGTTCGGTCAACGAGCTGCTGGCGGCTTCCTGCCAACTGGCGCGGCGGGCGAAGTTGACGTAGGCGTCGACGGCAAAGCGTACGCCGGGCAATACCAGTTCTTGGGAGCGCAGTTGATCCGGATCGAGACCTACCGCTTGACCGAGGCGCAGCCAGGCTTCGATACCGCCGTCTTCACCGGGAGCGCCGTCGTGGTCGAGCAGGCGCTGAATCCATTCGCGGCGGATTTCCCGATCGGGGCAGTTGGCGAGGATCGCCGCGTCCTTCAGGGGGATGTTCACCTGATAGTAGAAGCGGTTGGCGACCCAGCCCTGAATCTGTTCGCGAGTTGCTCGGCCTTGGTACATCGCCACGTGGTAGGGGTGGTGGATGTGGTAGTAGGCGCCTTTGGCGCGCAGGGCCGCTTCGAATTCGGTGGGGGACATTGGCGTGTCAGTCATGTCTGTTCTCCGGGAACAACCGTTGGATTCTGTGGTGTCTGTCAGGACGTCATCGCTGGCAAGCCAGCTCCCACAGGTTTTGTGTACACCACAGAACCTTGTGGGAGCTGGCTTGCCAGCGATGGGGCCATCCGCTACAGCACAATACTCATGCCGTCATACGCCACTTCAACATCACGCCGCGCCAACTCGGCACGCTCCGGCGAATCCTCATCGAGAATCGGATTGGTGTTGTTGATGTGGATAAGCACCTTGCGCTGCTCTGGCAGTTGTTCCAGCACTTCGAGCATGCCGCCAGGCCCGTTCTGTGCCAGGTGACCCATCTCGCGACCGGTGCGCGTGCCGACGCCACGGCGCTGCATTTCATCGTCATCCCACATCGTGCCGTCGACCAACAGGCAATCACTGCCCGCCATGATCTCCAGTAACGGTGCGTCGACCTTGCCCAGCCCCGGCGCGTAGAACAGCTTGCCGCCGGTGTTCAGGTCTTCAACGATCAAACCGATGTTATCGCCCGGATGCGGATCGAAGCGGTGTGGCGAATACGGCGGCGCCGCGCTGCGCAACGGCAGCGGAGTGAAGCGCAGGCTCGGGCACGCGGCCACGGTGAAACTTTGGTCAAGTTCGATGCGGTTCCAGTCCAGCCCACCGTTCCAGTGGGTGAGCATCTTGAACAGCGGAAAACCGGTGCTCAGATCTTCATGAACCATGTCCGTGCACCAGACCTGATGCGGGCAGCCTTCGCGCAGGCTGAGCAGGCCGGTGGTGTGGTCGATCTGGCTGTCCATCAGGATGATCGCGCTGATGCCGGTGTCGCGCAGGGCCCGGCCCGGTTGCATCGGGGCGAAGCTTTGCAGCTGCGCGCGGATGTCCGGTGAGGCGTTGCACAGCACCCAATTCACGCCGTCGTCGGAAATCGCGATGGACGATTGGGTGCGGGCCTTGGCATTCAGGCTGCCGTCGCGAAAACCTGCACAGTTGACGCAGTTGCAGTTCCACTGCGGAAAACCGCCGCCAGCGGCCGAACCCAGAATCTGGACGAACATGAACACTCCATCATTTCAACGCGGAAAATAAAACGCCTCGGCGAGCCGAGGCGTTGCACTGCAATTCTACGTAAGCAGAACTCAGCGGCTGGCGAAGTACATGGTGACTTCGAAGCCGATACGCAGGTCGGTGTAAGCCGGTTTTGTCCAGGACATGGTGTGTCTCCTCAGGGTGGGTGGGATAGCGCTGTCCATAGTTATAGTCCACGGCAGCGCAAAGATGTTCCAAATAGTTAGGCTGCTATGTTACTCAAAATTTCCGGGTAAATGCCCGTGAATCTTTGAGAAAGCTCCTTGCAGCCTTGGTAATGATCAATTTGCTGCCTGCCATGAGGTCTCGGGCGCCGGATCGCTGGCGAGGCAGAGCCAGGCGCCTTCGGCGTTGCTCAAGCGCTGCGCAGCGCTGAGCAATGTCTGGCGATCCAGTTGGCCGATGGCGGCGATCAATTGCTCAAGATAATCCGACGAGTGACCTGCAAGCCTGGCCTGCCAAAGCAGTTCGGCGGCGTCTTTGCTGGACAGGTTGGCGTCGTCGAATTGATCAGCGAGGCTCTGGCGTTGTTGCTCGAAGCTCGACTCATCATTCTTTTCGACCAGCATTGGCAGGCTTTCGAAGAACTGCCGAATGTGGCCGAGCAGTTCCACGGGTGGGGTGTTCGGGGATTGCACGCCGAACAGCATGGCCGTCTGGCCGTGAATCTGGCGCAGTGCGCTGAAAACTGCATAACCCAATTGCAATTCGACCCGCAGGCGCTGGTAGAAAGGTGTCTGGCACAACTGCGCCAACAGCCGCCACGCGGCTTCGTCGGCGAGGCTGCGGCTGGCAGTCGGGCAGAACAGCAGCAAGGCGTATTCGCTGGAGGCGGTATCGATATGTCGCCAGTGTTTTTGCGCGGTGATCGTCGTCGGCGCTGGCAACTGATTGTCCGCAATCCCGGGAATCCGGCTCAGGGCCAAGCCCATGGCAGATTGAGTCTGTTGATTCAGGCCCAGGGCGAGGCCGTCCCAGCGTGAAGTTGTCCACAGGTGTTGGGCGTCGTCGCCGGTTTTGGCTGATTCCAGCGTCTGTTCCGGCAACGTTTTCAGCAGTTGGCGGATGGGGTTCAACGGCGCTTGCGGCTCACTGCGCGGCGAATCGGGGTCAACTTGCGTCAGAGATTTCAGCGCATGTTCAAGGACGCTGGGCATTGGCTCTTGCAGCCCGGTGAGCTTCAGCAGCCATTGATTGCCAGCGTCGCTGAAAGACAGGTCGACGCCGGCTTCTCGGGCGTCTTGCTGCGTTTGCCGAAGACTACGCTGCAACCTCGATTGCAGATCAGCGCTGGCTGCAACTTCCACCTGCCAGCGCAGATAAACTGCGCCTTCATCCGTGTTGTCCGGCAACGCCTGACTGAACTGCATCGGCGAGCGTTCACGACGGCCGCGCGAACGATCCTGAGCGAACGTGCGCAGCCCTCGGTGGGCACTGGTCTGGCCGCGAATCAGCCCGGCGTTGGCCAAGGGTTCGCTGGCTCTCAGAAAAGGATTGGCAGCAGGCAGGCTCCAGTGATCGCTGAAGTTATCCACAGTGCCGATTTCGCTGAGAATCTGTGTAAGGGCTTTAACGCCGGAATCAGACAACCCGACTTCCAACGCTTCACTATCGAGCCGCGCCAGTTGCAGCGCGCCGCTGACTTGTTGCTGACGCTGAAGCAGCGCCGCGTATTCTTTTTGCAGTGGCGCCCAATCTTGTTGAGCAAAGAAACTCAGCCAATCCAGCACCCGCTCGGCAATGGCGTTTAACGATTCGAACGCTGCGCTGAACTCCAGATGCAGCAACGCTTGGCTGGCAAACTGATAGACCGGCGCAGCTTTTAATCCATCAGCCAGATTCTGCTGCTGCAAATGCGCCAGCAAGCCTCCGGGTTGGGCGCTGTTCAACCAATGGCAAAGGAATGCCAAAGCCTCGCCAGACGACTCAGGCAAGGCATCGAACGCAAACATCAGGTTGCCGCGTCGCTCAGCCACCTGTTGATAACTTTTTACCGCCAGCGGTATGGATGCCGCCTGCGCAACTTTATCCCCAGCTGGCAAATCCGCTGCAAATTGTTCAGCCAGTGCTTTCAGTTCCTCAAGACTCTGCGGTCCGACCAGACTCAGCGTCATCTGCCCAGTCCGATAAAACTGCTGGTGGAAGGCTTTCAACGCCTGTTGAAACGCAGATTGTTCGACTGGCAGGCTGTCGCGATTCCCCGCATGAAATCCGCGCAACGGATGATCTGCCGGTAAACCTTCGTACAAGGAAAACTGCTGCTGCGCCGCAGAATCCTGCGTCCATGCGACAAATTCTGCCTGCAACACTTCCCGTTCCCGCAACTGATCGTCCAGATTCATACGCGGCTGAGCGAGCATGTCTGACAGACGCTCCAGCCCGTCGCTGAATGAGCGCGTCGGCAATTCAAAGAAAAAGTCAGTAGTACGTTCGCGCGTGCTGGCATTCACTTGCCCACCATGACGCTGTACGTAGGCCATCAGCCCATCGCCGGCAGGAAAACGCTCGGTGCCGAGAAACAGCAAGTGCTCCAGAAAGTGCGCCAGTCCCGGCCATGCCAGCGGCACATCATGGCTACCGACAGCCACGCGCAATGCAGCGGCACTGCGCTTCAGCCCGGGCACATGACGCAGGGTCACGCGCAAGCCGTTGGCCAGGGTTTCAGAGTGGAGGCGGGGGTGAGTCGGCGCAGGCATGGGCACTTCCAGAACAGTGAAGTGCCAATGCTAGCGGATTAGCGCTGGTTGAGCGCGTCGTAAAGTTCGGGGCGACGGTCGCTGAGGTAGCGATTGGCGGCGCGGGAGTCGAGCATCAACTGTCGATCGAGCTTGCCGATGATCAGCGCTTCGTCGAGTCCGGCCTGAGCGATGCGGCTGCCATCCGGTGCGGCGATGCTGCTTTGCCCGCAGTAATGGATGTCACCTTCGTGGCCGCAGTAGTTGGCGTAAGCCACGTAGCATTGGTTTTCGAAGGCGCGTGAACGCACGGTGACGTCAGCGACAAAATCAAACGGGATCATGTTCGCCGTCGGCACCAGAATCAATTCGGCGCCGGCGAGCGCCAGACGTCGGGTGTTTTCCGGAAACTCCAGGTCGTAACAAATCAGGAAACCGAGCTTCCAGCCGTTGAGTTCGACGATGGGAAAATCATCATTGCCGGGGCTGAACATCGAGCGATCCAGATCACCGAACAGATGCGTCTTGCGGTAATTGCACAGGCGCTCACCGCTCGAATCGATCAACTGCACCGCGTTGTAAATCTGCCCGTCGGCGGTGCGCTCCGGATAACCGTAAGCAATCGCCAGACCCGCAGCCTTGGCGATCCGGCCGATCTGCTGCGCCCATTCACCGTTGTAGACCTCGGCCAAGGTGCTGACCGCTTCGGCGCCGATGTTGTAGCCGGTCATGAACATCTCCGGCAGCACCAACAGGTCGGCACCCTTGGCCTCCATCGCCAGTTGATGCAGGCGTTGCAGGTTGGCGGCGGGCTCCAGTGGCAGCGGTGGACATTGGTAAAGGGCTACACGCATCAGGAATTCCTCTTACTCGGGCAGGGCGATAGGGCCGATGTCTTTGAACACATCACCCGGGCCCGGGTTCGCTTTATGTGTCGAACCGCCGAAATGCTTCATGATCCCCCACACCGCGTTGAGCGACGTCTGCACTGCGCCTTCGACCCATGCCGGCGTCCACGAAACATCGTCGCCAGCGATAAAAATCCCGCGCTGCTCGGCTGGCATTTCGTCCTGCATGAAGTGCGCGTACATGCGCTGGTTGTAGCGATAGTGACCGGGCAGGGCGCCTTTGAATGCACCGAGGAAATGCGGGTCGGCTTCCCACGACACGGTGATCGGATCGCCGATGATCCGCGCAGCGATGTCGACTTTCGGGTAGATCTTTTTCAACGCATTCAACGCAAGCTCAACGCGTTTTTCCACCGGATGCGGCAGCATCTTCAGCGCGTCGCTCATCCACGAATAAGACAGGCAGATCACGCCCGGTTTGTCGTCGCCATTGTCGAACAGGTAAGTGCCACGGGTCAGGCGATCGGTGAGGGTCATGCTCATCAGGTCGCGGCCGGTTTCCGGGTCCTTGTCCTTCCAGAACGGCCGGTCGACCATCACGAAAGTCTTCGACGATTGCATGTAGCGGGTGCGGTCGAGGGCCATCCACATTTTCTGCGAGAACAGGCTTTCGTCGCATTCGATCTGGGTGGTCAACAGCCAGCTCTGACAAGTGGTCAGCACGGCGGCGTATTCGCGGGTGTCGCCATTATTGTCGGTGACCGCGAAACGACCATCCGCCGCGTGGGCAATTTTCTTCACGCCGGAGCGCGGCGCACCACGGTGCAGGGATTTCAGGCTGGTACCTTCAGGCCAATGCACGCAACGCTCCGGCACATGACGCCAGATGCCCTGCGGTACTTGTTCGACGCCGCCGACCACCAGATGCTGATGATCGTCGCAGTTGGTCATCACCACGCGGAAGATTTCCAGCATCGAGTTGGGGAAGTCCGAGTCCCAGCCGCCGGTGCCGAAACCGACCTGACCGAACACTTCGCGGTGATGGAACGACAGTTTGGCGAAGGCCTCGGAGGTGGCGACAAAGTCATAGAAGGTGCGGTCGTCCCACAGCGGCACCAGCGTGTTCCACAGCTCTTTCAGGCGCGGCACATCGCGGTCGCGGATGGCTTGCTGGATATCGGCGAACTGCGAGCCGGCCTCCAGCGCATCCGCCCAGGCGTCAGCCACTTCCTGAAACAGTGCAGGAAGATCCGCCAGTTTTTGTGCGTAATGAGTTTTGCCTTCCAGGTCGATCACCGTGCTGCCAGAGGCTGGCGTCAGCGGGTTCGGGAAAGGTTTGGTTTCGAGGCCGAGCTTGTCGACGTAGTGATAGAACGCGGTGGACGATACCGGGAAGCGCATGCCGCCCAGTTCAGCGACGATGCCGTCAGTGCCGTTGAAGGCCTGCGAACGCAGACGGCCACCGAGTTTTGATGCTTCGTAAACCACGGGTTTCAAGCCGAGCTTCATCAACTCGTAAGCGGCCACCAGGCCGGCGATGCCTGCGCCGACGATCGCCACTTCAGCGCCATGATGGTGTTCAGGAATAGTGCCGAGACCGGCCGGGTGTTCGATCCAGTCGTCAAACGCGAACGGAAAGTCCGGGCCGAAAATGGTGACTGGTTTCTTACCGTCTGCAGGATGGCGATTGTTCTTGTTCATGGCTGACCTTGCTGGCGACCCGACGCGGGATGCGCGTCTGAGTATAGGAAAAGATGCCAGCCATTCTAGGGAGCGTAGAACACGTTAATAAGACGCAAAGTGTCGTCGTTTTGCCAGATTAGCGATCAATATGACGAGCAGTGGCTACACACCGACCAAAATTTGCGAGAGAGCCTGCTCGCGAAGAAGCTCTGAAATCCACCCGAGAAGCCCGATCAAAATCTTAAACCGGCTGCCCCCGATCAATCTTGCTACTCAATATGATCGAAGTCGTGGTCTTCTCCACCCCATCCACGCTGCCAATCTGATCGAGTAACTGATCCAGTTGCTCCGGCGAGTCCGTACGCAACCACGCCACATAATCAAACTCGCCACTCACGGCACACAGTTGCTGCACCTGTGCCATCGCACTCAACCGGCGCAACACCTCTTTGCCTGAGCGCGGCTGCACCTTGATCCCGACATACGCCTGCAACCCGCCATCGACCACCCGCTGACCCAGGCGTACGCCATAGCCGGTGATCACTTTGGCTTTTTCCAGGCGCGCCAGACGCGACGTCACGGTGGTGCGCGCAATGCCCAATTGCCGGGCAAGCATGGCCACGCTCTCACGAGCATTGATCTGCAGGGCAGCGATCAACTGACGATCGATTTCATCAAGCACGGGCGGGCGGATGTCTGGCAAGGGGCGGCTCCATTGGCGCGGATCGGTGGTTGGCGCATGTTACAGGCTCAATTGCCGGGACGCTTGCAGGCGATGATTGGGTTTCATCCGCATGTCGACGCTATTGTCCTGCTGAAACCTGACCGTTGATTCGAGCCCGTGTTTCTTACGCCAGTACCTTGGCAAATGCCTCCCGGAATCGGCGCATGTCATCGTCCGTGCCGACACTCACTCGAACCCAGGTCGGCCATTCTTTCCATACGCGACCGACATGAACGTGGCGCTCGGCCAATGCCTTTACCACGGCAGCCGCAGGGCGTCTGACATCAATCATGAAGCAATTGGCCTGGGACGCTGTGCAACGAAAGCCTCGCGCACTCAGCCAGGCGATGGTTTCCTCTCGCAGACGCGTGTTGTTCTGTTTCCTTTGCGCCAGCAACGAAGCGTCCTCAAGGCTGGCGATTGCTCCCAGCAAAGACGAAGCGGCCGGGACGTTGTAGTTGCCGAACACTTCCAATTGTTCCAACAGCGCAGGGTTACCTACTGCGATGCCGAGCCTTGCACCCGCCATGCCGTAGATTTTCGAAAAGGTACGCAGCACCAGCAGGTCGGGGTGATCCTTGACCAGTGGGATGCAGGTGATGGCCTGCGAGAAATCGATGTAAGCCTCATCCACCAACAGAATCGAGCCTTTGGGTTTGTCCTTCAACGCGCGTTCAATATCGCTACGGGCAGTGAGGGTGCCGGTCGGATTATTCGGATTGCAGATGTAGATCAACCCCGGCTGATGATCGGCAGCCAGCATGCGCGGCAGGTCGTGAGCATGCTCAGCGTTCAGCGGTACTTCGTGGACAGCGACATTTCTACCGCGCGCAGCCTGGACGGGATCTTCATAGGACGGTGCGGCAACCACCAGACTTCCCTGTTGCGTGAAGGCATGCACGGCGTGCTGCAGGGCCTGCTTGGAGCCGCTGTAGGTCTGCACGAAATCTTCGGGAATGCCTTGCTGGCGGGCAAACAGTGCATTGAGCCGGTACTGGATCTTGTAGGGATAACGTCCCGACAGGGCGATACCTTCCTGCATCGCTTGTCGAGCAGCCGTCGAGGGTCCCCAAGGGCTTTCGTTGAAGTTGATCAGCACCTCGTCAGAAGTTGCCGCTACAGAGGCTGTTTCAATTTGAGCCTGAGCCCAAGGATTGTGCGCCAGCAGTGGCAGCGTCGCGGCAAATCCAACGAATGAGCGTCGAGTGACATCAACCATGAGAACTCCCTTTTCGGATCATCAGATGCGCCACTGCTGTGTGGCCCCTTTAATGAAGTAACGAAATGGTTAATGGTTGATTTACCGTTGAGGCACTGTGAAAAGCGATGACACACTCAGTCCTGAAATAGATCTATGCAGTTTTCTGGATACAAGGCGTTTGCCATCTGCACTCTTCAGAGGGTGTTTGCGTTTTCTAGTGATCGTGGCAAAGGCCTTCTGGCTCGACGAGATACCTGCATTACGCGGCGCTCGACAAGTTGGTAACTGATGAATGAAACGAGAATGACCGCACTATAAGAAATGGTCCAGAAAAGTATGGCGCTCCACAGCCCACCGTTGGAGTAACCGAGCATGCTCCAAATGCGGCCGCAGACACTTAATGTGAGGATGTGCGACAGATACATTGAATAGGAAATGTCGCCGATAAATGCTAGCAGGCGGGGAGCGTGTTTTTTGCTTATGACTTCTTGCAAGGCACAAGCCAATAACAATAGAGCGTAGCCACCGCCGACCAGGAACGCCCTTTTCAGTGATATCGCCTGAATAACATCAGCATTGCCCACTGTTTTATCGAAAAACGCGTAGAGCAGACTGCTCATCCCCACCGCTGCAAGTAACACGGGGGGTATCGTTTTCAGGCCGCGTTGCGCAAGCTTCAGATAAGCGACGCCCGACAGCGCGCCGAGTATGAATTCGATTGAAAATTCGTGGGTGATAATCCGCAGATAAGGAGCGCCCGTTGTGGTCATGAAAAAAGAAGCGAAGACAATTGCAAGCAACCACACGAGCAAGGCAGCCGAAACGTACTGTACTGGCAGCTTCAATATTAAGGCAAAGACCAGGTAAAACCATATTTCATGCGTGAGTGACCACGCAACCATCACCAGGGGAGCTGACTCTTCAGGTAGTAATAGAAAGGACGAAAGGATATTTGAATGGCCGCTCTGAGA
The DNA here is from genome assembly GCF_949767675.1 of Pseudomonas sp. IT-P395. NCBI lineage: Bacteria > Pseudomonadati > Pseudomonadota > Gammaproteobacteria > Pseudomonadales > Pseudomonadaceae > Pseudomonas > Pseudomonas sp. IT-P395. Next base: position 60,954 of record NZ_CATKPW010000006.1, on the reverse strand, counting down.
GTTGTTTACCAGTTCTGGCCTGATGATGAAGACCAATAGGACTGCCAGAAAATAAACCCAGTAGGTCGGATAGATTCGAAGAAAGCGGCCCTTGAGAAAGTTTAATGTCTCGCCGCGCAGCCCAAATTTTTTGCGAAAGGCGATGATCATTACGAAGCCACTGAGTGCGAAGAACAGGTCGACGCCTGTTTGTCCGAATACAAACAGCTCGGGAATGATCAACTCATTCTGTAGGTATTTTGTATTGATAAAAATAGAATGGAACGCAACAACCAAAAGAGCCGCCAGGCCTCTAGCAGCTTGTAGCGAGGTAAGTTTATGCACCTGATTTCGTCCTTCGAACTGGCTAGACATCCTGTGTTGGCAGTTTGAAAGTAACGCATCTTTGACGCAAGGGCGAAGCGCGGAAACCGCCATTTGCCATACGGCAATCGATTTCAAAAAATTGCAACGTTACGGCGGGTGTTGAGTGAGGCGGATGCCGTTCTGCTTCGACACTTGGCCCGCTCTCGCGCCAGAAACGCGAAAGCCGCGCATTTGCGCGGCTTTCAGGTTTGGTGGGCCCACACGGACTTGAACCGTGGACCAAAGGATTATGAGTCCTCTGCTCTAACCAACTGAGCTATAGGCCCTCAGTAGGTCGCGGATTATAGCGACGGTTTCTCGGCTGTGCTATCCGAATAATCCGATACGGTTACACGAAGAAACGTTGCCGCGAATTCTTCCGGTGGTAGCGGCAGGCTGACGATGTAGCCCTGGATCTGTTCGCAGCCTTCGGCGGCGAGAAATTGTTGTTGTGCCTGGGTTTCCACGCCCTCGGCGATGACCGTGAATTGCATGCTCCGCCCGAGTGCGATGATGGCCCGGACAATCGCCGCATCGTGGGGGTCGTCGGGCAGTCCGCGAACGAATGACTGGTCGATCTTGAGGATGTCCAGCGGCAGGCGTTTGAGGTAACTGAGCGAAGAATATCCGGTGCCAAAGTCATCGATCGCCAGTTGCACGCCGAGGTGTTTGAGCTGGTGCAACACCGCCAGCGCCTCTTCGGCCTGACTCATGATGAAATTCTCGGTAATTTCCAGTTGCAGTAAGTCTGGCTGGAGGCGGTTGTCCTTGAGCAGTTGTTCGATGCGTCCGAGCAGATTCGGCTGACGCAGCTGTGCGCCGGCGAGGTTCACCGACAGCGGGCCGAGGCTGTCGTAGATCTGATTCCATTCGAACATTTGCCGGCACGCGGTCTCGAGCACCCAATCACCGATCTGCAGGATCATGCCGTTTTCTTCGGCCAGCGGAATGAAGTGCTCTGGCGGTACTTCGCCGAAAGTCGGGTGACGCCAACGGATCAACGCTTCGGCACCGACCAGACGATGGTCATCGAGGCTTATTTTCGGTTGGTAGTAGAGGAACAGTTCGTCACGCTCAATGGCGCGGCGCAATTCGTGTTCCAGCGCTATGCGCTCGCTGGCCTGGGCCGTGAGGTCGCGGGTGTAGCTTTCGACACGATTGCGGCCCTTGGCCTTGGAGCGGTACATCGCCGCGTCGGCGTTTTTCACCAGTGTGGCGACGTCGTTGCCGTCCCGAGGATAGAGACTGGTGCCGATGCTGGCGCTGATGAAAAACTCATGCTCGCCCGCCTGGAACGGTGCACCGAAGCAGTTGAGCAGTTTGGTGGCGATGTTATCCGCGTCGCTGGCCTGTTGCAGGCCGGGTAACAGAATGATGAATTCGTCGCCGCCCAGGCGCGCCACGGTATCGATGTCGCGCAGTTGCTCTTTCAGGCGCACGGCGATGCCCTTGAGCAGCAGGTCGCCGACCGGATGGCCGAGGCTGTCGTTGATATGTTTGAAACGGTCGAGATCGAGAAACAGCACGGCACCCTGTCCGCCGTTTTCCTGCTGACTGTTCAACGCCATCAACAAACGGTTTTCGAACAGCGTGCGGTTCGGCAGACCGGTAAGTGGGTCGTGGTGCGCCTGATAGTCGAGCTTGGCTTGTGCATGCTTGAGGCTGGAAATGTCGGCAAACACCGCGACAAAGTGAGTAATGAACTTGTCGCGATTGCGTACGGCACTGATGGTCAGCCAGCTCGGGTACAACTCGCCGTTCTTGCGCCGGTTGGAGATCTCGCCTTGCCAGTGTCCTTCGTCGGTCAATTGGTGCCACATTGCCGCGTAGAACGCGCTGTCGTGCAGGCCGGAGGCAAGCAGGCGCGGTGTATGCCCGAGCGCTTCGCTTTCGCTGTAGCCGGTGATTTCGGTGAAGGCGCGGTTGACTGCGCTGATGTGCTGTTGGGTGTCGGTGATCAGCACGCCCTCGGCGGTGCTTTCGAACACGGTGGCGGCCTGTTGCAGTTTTTCCTGCATCAGATGGCGCTCGGTGATGTCGCGGGCGATGGTCAGCATGCAGTCTTCTTCACCGATCGGCAGCGGACGGCTGGACACTTCGCAGAGGCGAATCTGCCCGTCACTGCGACGGATATGGCAGGTGAAGTCACGCACGAAGCCATCGCGGTGCAACAGGTCGAGCATCTGTTTGCGCTCGTTGAGGTTCACCCAGATGCCCAAATCCAGCGCCGAGCGATCCACCGACATGGCGCTATTGAAACCGGTGATGCGGCTGAAACCTTCGTTGACCTCCAGCAGCAGGCCATCGCTCTGGCGTGACAACAACAAACCATCCGGCGAGGCATGGAAGGCTTTGGCGAACTTCTCTTCGGAGGTTTGCAGTTGCTGCTGGGTTTCCTTGAGCTGAGTGATATCACGCACGACGACGACCAGGGCTGGCGTTGTGTCCAGATCGAAGGGTTCGGCGGAAATCAGACCAGTAAACAGTTGGCCGTTGTTGCGGCGAAAAGGCATCTCCAGATTGCGAATACTGCCCGCCTGCAAACGTTGCAGCAGTCCCGGACCGACGCCGGGAATTCCCCAGATATTCAGGTCGGTGGCCGTTTGCCCAAGCACTTCCTCGGCTTTCAGCCCGATCTGTTCTTCAAATGCTTCATTGACCTCCAGCAGGCAGCCATCGGACAGCCGTGCAATGACCAGGATGTCCGGGCACTGCTGGAAGACCGAAGCGAATTTTTGCTCCGAGAGCCGCAGCGCCTCTTCTGTGCGCTTGATTTCGCTGATGTCGATCATCAAACCACGCATCACCGGCTCGTGACCATGTTCGATCAGACTGACGATGTCGCGTACCCACAAACAGCGGCCATCCGCGGTGATCACGCGATAATCGACGATGTGATCGCGACCCTCGCGCAGTGCTTCTTTGCAGTAATTCTGCGTACGGGTCAGATCGGCCGGGTGAATGATGTTGTGCCAGAAACCGGGGATCAGCCAGTGCGATTGTGGATAGCCGAGCAAGTCTTCGGCGTGGGGCGAGACATAGCTGTAGGTGAAGTCGCTCATCCGCGCTTCCCAGGCGATGGCCGACAGGCTCTCGACCAGGCCGCGGTAGTGATACTCGCTGCTGCGCAGTTCCTGTTCGAGGTCGATGCGTCGGGCGATTTCCGAGCTCAGGCGTCGGTTGATGCGGATCACCACGGCGAGGATCGTCACCAGCAGCAACAGCCCGGGCAAGCCGTAGATCAGCAGGTCCGACCAGAATGTCCGATGATCAAGGACGTTGCCGACCCAATGCTCCTGAATGCTGCTGATTTCATCAGGGCTCATGTCCGCGAGGACTTTGTCGAGAATCCCCACCAATACCTTGTTGTCGCGGGGTACGGCCATCGCCAGTTGGTAGCGATATGGGGTTTCGCCGCTGACGTACAGGCCGTCGAGCTTGAGCTGGCGCAGGCTCCAGACGCTGGACGCGAGGTCACCGACAACGGCGTCCACTTCGTCGGTCGCCAGCGCCTGCAATGCCGAGCTGACATTGGGCATGGCGACCAGATTCAGATCGGGGTGGTGAGTGCGCAGCAGTTCGTGGGGCGCGTAGTTCTCCACTACGGCAATCTTCAAACCGTACAGGTCGTCGAGCTTGCGTGGTTGCGCGCCGCCGATATGGGCAAGGATGACAATCGGGAAATCAAGATAAGGGCGGGTGAACGACAGGTAGGTCTGGCGCTCCGGGGTGGACATGATGCCGGGCAGGAGGTCGATCTTGCCCGATTTGACCTGTTCGAGCACCACCGTCCAGCTCACCGGTTCGATGGGCGTCAATTTGATCGCCAAGCGTTGGCGAATCACGTCGATATAGTCCGCCGCCAGGCCCTGATAACGGTTCTGGTCATCGCGAAATTCAAAGGGCGGCCACGACGCATCGACACCCAGGCGCAAGTCCGGGTGAGCCGCCAGCCAGCTACGTTCTTCATCGGTCAGAGTCAGCGCGTCAGCCGTTGCGGTCCAGATCATCAGTGACAGCAAAAAAAGCACGGACGCCAATCTGGGCATAACGCTCTCGTTATGGCTCGGGGATGATTGTTTCGAGTGTAGACGGGGTATGCGGGGGAGGGGCGTTGCGAAGGATTTAATCTGCCATATAAACAAAACCCCCGGCCTGGGCCGGGGGTTCTGGTATCACTCGTCGAGGAAGGAGCGCAGATGCTCGCTTCGCGTCGGGTGGCGCAGCTTGCGCAGCGCCTTGGCTTCGATCTGACGGATCCGCTCACGCGTTACGTCAAACTGTTTGCCCACTTCTTCGAGTGTATGGTCGGTGTTCATGTCGATACCGAAACGCATACGCAGTACTTTGGCTTCACGGGCAGTGAGGCCGGACAGCACTTCGCGAGTCGCTTCTTTCAGGCTCTCAACAGTGGCGACATCGATTGGCGACTGCATCGTCGAGTCTTCGATGAAGTCACCCAGATGGGAGTCTTCGTCATCACCGATCGGGGTTTCCATGGAGATCGGCTCTTTAGCGATCTTCAATACCTTACGGATCTTGTCCTCAGGCATTTCCATGCGTTCGCCCAGCTCTTCCGGGGTCGGTTCGCGACCCATTTCCTGCAACATCTGCCGGGAAATGCGGTTGAGCTTGTTGATCGTCTCGATCATGTGCACCGGAATACGGATGGTGCGGGCCTGGTCGGCGATCGAGCGAGTGATCGCCTGACGGATCCACCAGGTGGCATAAGTCGAGAACTTGTAACCACGACGGTATTCGAACTTGTCCACCGCTTTCATCAGACCGATGTTGCCTTCCTGGATCAGATCGAGGAATTGCAGGCCGCGGTTGGTGTACTTCTTGGCGATCGAGATCACCAGACGCAGGTTGGCTTCAACCATCTCTTTCTTCGCGCGGCGGGCCTTGGCCTCACCGATCGACATGCGACGGTTGATGTCCTTGATTTCTGCGATGGTCAGACCGGTTTCGGTTTCCAGCGCGATCAGTTTCTGCTGGCAACGAATGATATCCGGCTGCACGCGACCGATGGCTTCGGCGTACTTGCTCTTGCCTTTGGCCAGGGCGTCGGACCAGCTTTCGTCGACTTCGTTGCCGGGGAACTGACGCAGGAAATCAGCGCGTGGCATACGTGCATCACGTACGCACAGTTGCATGATCGCGCGCTCTTGCTGACGCAGACGATCCAGGGCACCACGAACACGCTCGACCAGGCCTTCGAATTGCTTCGGTACCAGTTTGATCGGCATGAACAGCTCGGCCAGTGCCAGCAACTCGGCAATCGCTGCCTTGTTGTTGCGACCGTGCTTTTTCAGCGCCTTGCGGGTGATTTCCATCTGGTCAGCCACGGCGCCAAAGCGCTGGGCAGCGATGACCGGATCCGGACCGCTTTCGGCTTCTTCTTCGTCATCGGAAGATTCGGCTTCATCGTCATCGGTTTCGTCGTCGGTCTTCGCCGCTTTCGCTTCGACCGGTGGCGGCACCTCGGCAGGCGGCGCAATGCCGTCGTCCGGGTCGATATAACCGCTCAGGACGTCGGACAGGCGACCACCTTCGGTGGTGACGCGAGTGTACTCGGAGAGAATGTGGTCAACCGTGCCAGGGAAGTGCGCGATTGCGCTCATCACTTCACGGATGCCCTCTTCGATACGCTTGGCGATTTCGATTTCGCCTTCACGAGTCAGAAGCTCGACCGTACCCATTTCACGCATGTACATGCGCACTGGGTCAGTGGTGCGACCGATATCGGTCTCCACCGCGGCCAACGCAGCCGCTGCTTCTTCCGCAGCGGCCTCGTCGGTATCGGCGTCGGCCAACATAAGGGCGTCCGCATCCGGAGCACTCTCGTGTACGGGGATCCCCATGTCGTTAATCATGCGGATGATGTCTTCCACCTGCTCTGGATCTGAAATATCCTCGGGCAGGTGGTCGTTGACCTCGGCGTAAGTCAGATACTTCTGCTCACGACCCAGTTTGATCAACTCAATAATACGAGACTGCTGTTGCGCTTTTCCGGACATAACACCCTATCCACTGAAGGTCTTGGCGGGCAAAAAACAAGCCGAGGATTATACCTGAGCTATGACCTCACGCGCCAGTTGAGGTCGGGTTTGATGCGGAAACATTGCGACTTAAAAGGTCGCGCAGTTGATTTTTCTCTTCAACGCTCAGTTCGCTTTGACGCGCTTTCCTGAGCAACTGTTCCAGATTTCGCTCGCGTTGGCGGGCTGACAAGCTAGTAATGGTGTCGAAAAACTGTTGTTCAAGGTTATCTCCGTCAATCAGCCATTCCTTTTCTGCCAGTGCCTTGAGCAAGCGTCCCTGTTCAGTGCCGTGCCATCGCGCGATCAACTGAAATGAGTTTAGCTTGGGATTCTTCTGTACAGCTTCGAGCAGCGCCACAAGTAACTGGGCGTTGGTCTGATTCTCGTCCGCTATGTGCCCGGCATCTTCGACGCGCTCGGCCAATTGCGGGTGATGGAGCAATGTGCGCAGGGCGGTCAGGGTCGGCGACTCGACGCCAATCGGCGTGCGCGGGCGTTGCTGATCGCGATCACCGCCACGCTTGCCGTTCTTGTCCCAGGGCTTCTTGTCCCACTTCTTGCCGCCAGCGCCGGGTTTCTTCGGCGTCCACTCCTGCTGCGGCACATACATGTCCTGTGCCTGCGGCTGATGGTAGTCGCTGTAGTCCGGCATTGCGTCGTAATCGATGCCCGGATCGTAGGCGGGCGGCGCTTCCTGCGGCGCACTTTGTGCGAGTTGGCTGACGGTTTCACTGCTCAGGCCGGTAATTTCGGTCAGGCGTTGACGCATCAGGATGCGCAGGTTGGCGCCCGGCACTTTGTCGATCAACGGTGCGGCAAGGGTGGCCATATGGGCCTTGCCTTCGAGCGAACGCGGATCGGCTTCTTCAGTCAGTTGCTGGAAAAAATAGTCCGCCAGCGGTTGAGCATGCTGATTGATCCGTGCTTTGAACGCGTCAGTGCCTTCGGCGCGCACCAGGGTGTCCGGGTCTTCGCCTTCGGGGAGAAACAGGAATCGCGCCCGGCGCCCGTCTTGCAGGCTCGATAGCGTTGCTTCCAGGGCTCGCCACGCAGCGTTGCGGCCGGCTTGGTCACCGTCGAAGCAGAAGAGTACGTTCGGCACTACCCGGAACAGGCGCTTCAAGTGTTCTTCGCTGGTCGCAGTGCCCAGCGTCGCGACGGCATTTTTCAACCCCTGCTGGGCGAGAGCAATGACGTCCATATAGCCTTCGACGACGATGATTTCGTCGAGGTTGCGGTTGTTCTTGCGTGCTTCATAGAGGCCGTAGAGTTCCTGGCCTTTATGAAAAACCGGGGTTTCCGGTGAGTTCAGGTATTTCGGCTTGTCGTCGCCGAGTACGCGGCCGCCGAAAGCGATGATGCGCCCACGGGTATCGCGGATCGGGAACATCACGCGATCGCGGAAGCGGTCATAGCGTTTGCCGGTTTCAGCGTTCTCGATCAGCAGGCCGGCGTCGATCATGGCCTTCTGCTGCAGGGTGTCGCTGCTCAAGTGCTTGAACAGGTTGTCCCAGCCGGGCGGCGCAAAGCCGAGCCCGAAATCCCGGGCGATCTCGCCAGTCAGTCCGCGGCCCTTGAGGTAATCCACTGCGGCTTTGCGCGAAGGATGACTCTTGAGCGCCTGACGATAAAAATCGGCGGCAGCGCTGAGCAGCGGATACAACGGCGAATCGGTCGGCTGGCGCGGTTTGTGCGGGCGACCGCTTTCTTCGCGGGGGATTTCCATGCCGGCGGCTTTCGCCAGATCTTCAACGGCCTGGGGGAAATCCAGGTTGTCGTGATCCATGAGAAAGCCGAGGGCGTTACCGCCGGCACCGCAGCCGAAGCAATAGTAGAACTGCTTGTCGGGGCTGACGCTGAAAGACGGGGTTTTCTCTTTGTGGAACGGGCAACAGGCGGTGTAGTTCTTGCCGGCCTTCTTCAATTGCACGCGCGAACTGACCACGTCGACAATGTCGGTGCGGTTCAGCAGGTCGTCAATGAAGCTCTGGGGAATCAGCCCGGCCATGGCGTTCTCGTCGTCTGCGCTGTAATAAGTCCGATGCGTAAGGCTGGCGGACGCGGGTCATTGTTTGAAGCGCGCAAAATATGCGGCTCGACCGGTGTCGTCTGCGTAATCGCTGTCGGGAATTGTATCTGCCGAAAATCCACTGACGTTAGTACTCATCAGCCTTCGACTATTTGAAAGTGTTGCGCTGAATCCGCTGACGGCCGGTTAAGGGCCTCGGATAGCTCAATAAAGCGGGCACGCATGCAGGTGCCTTGGGCTGATCGTCGTGAGAGGAATCAGTGGGTGTGCTCGTCAGTAGCCTTGAAAGGCTCGTCAGAAAAGACGTGCACCGCTGGCAAAAGAGCCAGGTCTGACGCGTGAAGCAGATTTGTCTCGGTCGCGTGTGCGGCTTCGACGGTGAAGCATCAAGCGTTTTACGCAAATGCCATTAGCCCGGCTGAGAGCCGGGCTTAGGCAAGAAGCTTGCTACGAACGTCTGTGTATTAGTACAGACGAACGGCGCGGCGCTGTTCGCGCTGAACTTTCTTGGCGTGACGCTTAACAGCGGCTGCTGCTTTGCGCTTACGCTCAGAAGTTGGCTTCTCGTAAAATTCGCGGCTACGAACTTCAGCCAGTACACCGGCTTTTTCGCAGGAGCGCTTGAAACGACGCAGAGCTACGTCGAAGGGTTCGTTCTCTTTAACTTTGACGGCTGGCATCCAGAGCTACCTTCATTCATTACCGGGGTCAACATCCTCGCGGCAAAAGAGCACTTGAAGACGTCGGTTTTTAAGGGTTGCGGATGTTAACCCCTCATCGCTCGGAATGCAAAGCCTCTGATCGAAAACCGCTGGTCGGGGCATCACGCGGCGACTATTATGCGCGCCTTCGAATTCAGCCTAAACAAGGCGCAAACCCATGCTAGTACTGGGATTAGAAACCTCCTGCGACGAAACCGGCGTCGCATTATATGACAGTGAACGCGGCTTGCTGGCCGATGCATTGTTCAGCCAGATCGACCTGCACCGCGCCTATGGCGGCGTGGTGCCGGAGCTCGCCTCGCGTGACCACGTCAAACGCATGCTGCCCTTGATTCGTCAGGTGTTGGCCGAGGCTGACTGTGTGCCGACCGAGATCGATGCGATCGCCTATACCGCGGGTCCTGGCCTGGTTGGCGCGCTGCTGGTTGGTGCTTCCTGCGCTCAGGCGCTGGCGTTTGCCTGGGGCATTCCGGCGCTTGGCGTGCACCACATGGAAGGGCATTTGCTGGCGCCGATGCTGGAGCCAAAACCGCCGGAGTTCCCGTTCGTCGCTTTGTTGGTCTCTGGAGGTCACACGCAACTGGTTCAGGTCGATGGCATCGGTCAATACAGCCTGCTTGGCGAGACGCTCGACGATGCCGCTGGCGAAGCGTTCGACAAGACTGCAAAGATGATGGGCCTCAATTATCCGGGCGGACCGGAAATCGCCAAGTTGGCGGAGAAGGGCGTCGCCGGACGTTTCACCTTTCCGCGTCCGATGTGTGATCGCCCGGGTCTGCAATTCAGCTTCAGTGGCCTGAAAACCTCTGCACTCAACGCCTGGCAGCAGTGCGTCAGCGCCGGAGACGACAACGAGCAAGCCCGTTGCGACATCGCGCTGGCGTTCCAGCAGGCCGTGGTGGAGACTTTGACCATCAAGTGCAAGCGAGCCCTGAAACAGGCGGGCATGAAGCGTCTGGTGATCGCTGGCGGCGTCAGTGCCAACAAGGCCTTGCGTGTTTCGCTGGAGAAGATGCTCGGCGACATGAAGGGCGATGTGTTTTACGCCCGCCCGGAGTTCTGCACCGACAATGGCGCAATGATCGCGTTCGCCGGTTGCCAGCGCTTGCAGGCCGGTCAGCAGGAAAGCCTGGCGATCAGCGTGCAGGCGCGCTGGCCGATGGAGCAATTGTCGCCGCTGTGATGAGAGGCGCTCACGGGCGCCATTTAAAAATGCCGTTCGCGCCCGGCAAACAGGTCGCGTAAATTGCCGCGGTGGCGCCAGACGATCAGCAAGGTCAGTGCGCTCATTGGCAACAGCGCCTCCGGTTCCTGCCAGGCCAGCAACGGCAGGGTCAGCGGCGTGGCAATCAGCGCGGCCAGCGAGCTGGTACGGGTCAGGTAAAACGTCAGCAACCAGGTGCATACTGCCAGCAGCGCGGCGGGGGGATACAGGCCGAGCAGCATGCCGGCGGCGGTGGCGACGCCCTTGCCGCCACGAAAGCGAAAGTACAGCGGGAACAGGTGACCGATCACGGCGCACACGCCGATCCATGCCTGATCCTGCAGCGAAAGGCCTGCAGCCGAGGCGATCAGCACCGGCACCAGGCCTTTGCACAAATCACCCAGCAGGGTCAGGATCGCGAGTTTGCGGCCGGCCAGGCGCAGCATGTTGGTGGCACCGGCATTGCCCGAGCCACTCATTCGCGGATCCGGATTTCCGGTCAGGCGGCTGAGCAAAATGGCGAAGGACAGCGAGCCGAGCAGGTAGGCGAAAGTCGCCAGTAACCAAAACATGCTAACTATTCCGGGCGAGGACGCCCTGATTCTAACGGCGCATTGCGCCCTTGTCGTGCAGCGGAGAGAAGTGCTTGGACAGAGTGTTTATCGAGGGCCTGGAAGTCGACACCGTGATCGGTGCCTACGACTGGGAGCGCGGCATCCGACAGTGCCTGCGACTTGATCTGAGCTTCGCCTGGGACAATCGCCCGGCCGCCGCCGGTGATGACCTGACCCTGGCGCTTGACTACGCCAGCGTGTCCAGCCGAATTCAGGCGTTTGCCGAGCAGGCGCAGTTCCAGCTGGTCGAAACGTTCGCCGAGCGCTTGGTCGAGGTGCTGATGAATGAATTCAAGATTACTTGGGTTCGTCTGAAGTTGACCAAGCCAGGCGCCGTACCGGCTGCCAAAGGTGGCGTGGGTGTGGAGATCGAGCGCGGATGTCGCTGACTCAGGTCTACCTCGGGCTCGGTAGCAATATCGAGCGCGAAACCCATTTGCGCGCCGGGCTCGATGCTTTGGCGACGTTTCTGGTGGATATCCGCTGTTCGGCGGTGTTCGAGAGCGCACCTGTGGGGATCAAGAGCGGGCCGTTCTTCAACTTCGTGGTGTCGGCGTATACCGATCTGCCGTTGATGGAGCTGGACCGACGCTTGAAATTCATCGAGGCGGATAATGGCCGCTACGCGCCGGATCGCAAGGGGTTGCCGCTGGATATCGACGTGCTGCTGTATGGCGATCTGGTGGGGAATTTCGACGGTCTGGTTTTGCCGCGGGCCGAGATTCTGAAAAACGCGTTTGTGCTGTGGCCGTTGTCGCTGATTGCACCGGATCGCGTGCATCCCGGTGTGGGAAAAAGCTTCGCCACGTTGTGGGCTGAGGCGCAGATTGATCAGGTGCTGGCGCCGGTGGCGTTCGAATGGCGGGGTGAGCAACTCACGCCTGAGAACCTTTAAAGCAAAAGATCGCAGCCTGCGGCAGCTCCTACAGGAGAAACATAATCCCGTGTAGGAGCTGCCGCAGGCTCCGATTTTTTGATCTTGCTCAAGCGTTCTCTTTGTAGGCTTTCAGCGCTTTTAGCCGTTCACGCTTGAGCGCTTCGCCCAGTTCCGGCCCTTTGAATCCCTTCTCCAGCAACGGTTGCACCGCAACTTCCCGCGCTGCCTTTGCCGCACCGCGCAAGTAATCCGCCTGTGGGTAACTTCTCTGCTCCAGCCCTTTACGGCCTCGGGCGTCCATTTCGCATGCGGCGATAAATTCTTCAAAGCGCTGCGGCCGGCGATACACGTCAAAACTCTGCAACAACTCCAGTAACGTCGAAGCCTTCAGCTCCAGGGCGCGGTGCCCGTGGGTGTGGTACTTGCCAACCAGCAAGGCCAATTCCTGGCAATCCTTCGGCGCCTTGAAGCGCTCGTTGACCGCTTTGATCAGCTTCAACCCCGTGTGCTCATGGGCGATATGTCGTGGCCATTGATCTTCCGGGGTCAAGCCTTTGCCAAGGTCGTGCAAGAGGCAAGCCCAACGAACCGTCAGCGGTTGTTTGTGCAGCGCCGATTGCTCCAAAACGCTCAGCGTGTGCAGGCCGGTATCGATTTCCGGGTGATGCGCTTCCGGCTGTGGTACACCAAAAAGTGCGTCGACTTCCGGCATCAAGACCTTCAACGCGCCACAGTCGCGAAGCACCTGAATGAACACCTGCGGCTGTTCTTCCAACAGTGCACGGGAGATTTCTTTCCAGCTGCGTTCGGCGGTCAGCGCCTCCAGTTCTCCGGATTCGCTGAGCTGTCGCATCAGTTCGAGCGTTTCGGGTGCCACGGTGAAACCGAGTCCGGCATAACGCGCAGCGAATCGGGCTACGCGCAAGACACGGAGGGGATCCTCGGCGAACGCCGGAGATACATGGCGCAGAATTCGGGCTTGAAGATCGCGCTGGCCATGGTACGGATCAGTCAGATTGTGCTGATCGTCCTCGGCCATGGCGTTGATGGTCAGGTCGCGACGAATCAGGTCTTCTTCGAGCGTCACTTCAGGGCTGGCGTGAAAGGTGAAGCCGCCGTAACCGCGACCGCTCTTGCGTTCGGTGCGGGCGAGGGCATATTCCTCGCCGCTTTTTGGGTGAAGAAACACCGGAAAATCTGCGCCGACCGGGCGGTATCCCTGGGCGAGCATTTCTTCCGTGGTAGCGCCGACCACCACCCAATCGATGTCAGTAACCGGTTTGCCCAGCAAGCGATCACGTACTGCGCCGCCAACCTTGAAAATCTGCATAAAAAACCTCCGTTAGCCCGACAGGATAACCCTTGCGTCGGACTTTCGGAGGCCGGAACCGGATCAAAGATGAATGACGGCCAGATCCAGTCGACCGTAATCCCCTTCGCTGTGTTCGCTGCGTGGCGGAACGTGATGGGTTTTCATGATCTGGTCGCCTTGCAGGGTTTCCAGATGAATGTCGAAGCCCCACAGGCGATGCAAGTGTTTGAGCACTTCTTCGGTGGAGTCACCCAATGGTTTGCGGTCGTGCTGTTGGTGACGCAAGGTCAGTGAGCGATCACCGCGTCGATCGATGCTGTAGATCTGCACGTTCGGCTCACGATTGCCGAGGTTGTACTGCGCAGCAAGGGTTTCGCGAATGATCCGGTAGCCGGGTTCGTCATGAATTGCAGGCACCAACAAGTCGTCCTTCTGATCGTCATCCATGATGCTGAACAGTTTCAGGTCACGGATCACCTTTGGCGACAGATACTGCAGGATGAAACTCTCATCCTTGAAGCTGCTCATGGCGAATTTGATGGTCGACAGCCAGTCGCTCCCGGCAATTTCCGGGAACCAGTGACGATCTTCTTCGGTAGGTTCTTCACACATGCGCCGGATGTCCCGATACATCGCGAAGCCCAGCGCGTAGGGGTTGATCCCGTTGTAGTAGGGGCTGTCGAAACCCGGTTGAAACACCACGCTGGTGTGCGACGTCAGGAACTCCATCATGAAGCCATCGGTGACCAGCCCTTCATCGTAGAGGTCGTTCATCAGCGTGTAGTGCCAGAACGTCGCCCAGCCTTCGTTCATCACCTGGGTCTGACGTTGTGGATAGAAATACTGAGCGATCTTGCGCACGATCCGCACGATTTCACGCTGCCACGGCTCCAGCAACGGCGCATGTTTCTCGATGAAATACAGGATGTTTTCCTGCGGCTCGGCCGGGAAACGCGCGTTGTCCCTGTCGCTGTACTTGTCTGCGCCTTTGGGAATGGTGCGCCACAGATCGTTGATCTGTTTCTGCAGGTGTTCTTCGCGATCTTTCTGCCGCCGGCGCTCCTCTTCGGCGGAAATTGGATATGGACGTTTGTAGCGATCGACGCCGTAGTTCATCAACGCATGGCAGGAGTCGAGCAGGTCTTCCACCGCATCGATGCCATGGCGCTCTTCGCACTGCATGATGTACTGCTTGGCGAACACCAGGTAATCGATGATCGAACTCGCGTCGGTCCAGGTGCGAAACAGGTAGTTGCCCTTGAAGAAGCTGTTGTGGCCATAGCACGCGTGCGCTACCACCAGCGCCTGCATGCAGATGGTGTTTTCTTCCATCAGATAGGCAATGCACGGATCGGAGTTGATCACGATTTCATAGGCCAGGCCCATCTGCCCGCGACTGTAGGACTTTTCGGTGCTGAGGAAGTGTTTACCGTAGGACCAGTGGTGGTAACCCAGCGGCATGCCCACCGAGGCATAGGCGTCCATCATCTGCTCGGCGGTGATCACTTCGATCTGATTGGGGTAGGTATCCAGCGCATAGCGGGCCGCGATCCGGGCAATTTCGCGGTCGTAGGTCTGGATCAGCTCGAACGTCCATTCGGAGCCGGTGGAAATGGGTTGGCGCTTCTGCTCTTTGGCGGTCATGTCACTAACCTGCGCTGGAAGAGTTCACGGAAGACCGGATAGATATCCCCGGCCGAGACCAGTTGCTGCTGGGCAAAAGTGTCAGAGAAAGCTTCGGCGATGCGTTCGTACTCGTACCACAAGGCCTGATGTTCGCGCGGGGTGATCTCCACGTAAGTGTAGTACTGCACAAACGGCATGATCTGGTTGATCAGGATATCGCGGCAGATCGGCGAGTCGTCGTTCCAGTTGTCGCCATCGGAAGCCTGAGCCGCGTAGATGTTCCATTCGTTGCTCGGATAGCGCTCGGCCATGATCTCTTGCATCAGCTTCAGGGCACTGGAAACGATGGTGCCGCCGGTTTCCCGCGAGTAGAAAAACTCTTCTTCATCGACTTCCCGGGCACTGGTGTGGTGGCGGATGAACACCACGTCGATCTTGTCGTAGTTTCGTTTCAGGAACAGATACAAGAGGATGAAAAAGCGTTTGGCGATGTCCTTGGTCGCCTGGGTCATGGAGCCGGAAACGTCCATCAGGCAGAACATCACCGCTTTTGAACTAGGGTTGGGCTGTTTGATCAGCAGGTTGTATTTCAAGTCGAACGTGTCGAGGAACGGCACACGATGGATACGCGCGCTGAGTTTTTCGACTTCGGCCTCGAGTTCCTGAATATCGCCGAAGTTGTCTGGCTCTTCACGTCTCAGACGTTCAAGTTCTACTTTGACTTCGCGCAGCTTCGCCCGGCTGCTGCCGGAAAGGGCGATGCGCCGTGCATGGGCCGAACGCAGGGTGCGGATGATATTTATCCGCGAAGGGTTGCCTTCGTTGCTGATCCCGGCGCGCACGGTTTTGAAGGTGTCGGTGCCGCTGAGGTTGCGTTTGACCAGGTTCGGCAGTTCGAGGTCTTCGAACATGAATTCGAGGAATTCTTCCTGAGTGATCTGGAAGACGAATTCGTCCATGCCCTCGCCGGAGTTGCCGGCCTTGCCCGGACCTCGTCCGCCTCCACCGCCCGGTGGCCGGGCGATGTGTTCGCCAGCGGTGAATTCTTTGTTGCCGGGATGAACCACGGTCTGTTTGCCGCCACGGCCGTGGTGAAGCACCGGTTCGTCGATGTCGCGACCGGGAATACTGATCTGCTCACCGTGCTCCATATCGGTAATGGAACGCCGGCTGACCGCCTCTTCGACAGCCTTCTTGATGTGGTCACGGTAACGCCGCAGAAAACGCTGGCGGTTCACCGTGCTCTTGTTTTTGCCATTGAGACGTCGGTCGATCACATAACTCATAGGAAGCCCTCCGGGCAGCTTCAAGTTGTGAGCTTCAAGCCGCAAGTAAAAGCAGGTTCCCGGGCATCAGTGGGTTACGCGCTTTGTTCTTGCAGCTTGTAGCTAGAAGCTTGCAGCTGCTTCACTGCGACTTCCGTACCCGCAGGTACCATTCGGAAAGAAGCCGTACCTGTTTGTCGGTGTAGCCGCGTTCGACCATTCGAGTGACGAAGTCGTTGTGCTTTTGCTGATCCTCTTTGCTGGCCTTGGCATTGAAGCTGATGACTGGCAGCAGATCTTCGGTGTTCGAGAACATTTTCTTCTCGATGACCACCCGCAGTTTTTCGTAGCTGAGCCAAGTCGGATTCTTGCCGTTGTTGTTGGCCCGCGCGCGCAGGACGAAGTTGACGATTTCATTGCGGAAATCCTTCGGATTGCTGATGCCGGCCGGTTTTTCGATTTTCTCGAGTTCTTCGTTCAGGGCGACGCGGTTGAGGATCTCGCCGGTTTCCGGATCGCGGTATTCCTGATCCTGAATCCAGAAGTCCGCGTAGAGCACGTAGCGGTCGAAGATGTTCTGGCCGTACTCGCTGTAAGACTCGAGGTACGCGGTCTGGATCTCCTTGCCGATGAATTCGATATAACGCGGTGCCAGGTATTCCTTGAGGTAGCGCAGATAGCGCTCGCGGGTTTCGGCCTGGAACTGTTCCTGTTCGATCTGCTGTTCCAGCACGTAGAGCAAGTGCACCGGGTTGGCGGCGATTTCATGCGGATCGAAGTTGAACACCTTGGAGAGAATCTTGAAGGCGAAGCGGGTCGACAGACCGTTCATGCCTTCATCGACACCGGCTGAGTCGCGGTATTCCTGAATCGACTTGGCCTTCGGATCGGTGTCCTTGAGGTTTTCGCCGTCGTAGACGCGCATTTTCGAATAGATGTTGGAGTTTTCCGGTTCCTTGAGGCGTGACAGGACGGTGAACTGGGCCAGCATCTTCAAGGTGTCGGGCGCGCAATGCGCTTTGGCCAAAGAACTGTTGAACAGCAATTTGTCGTAGATCTTCACCTCGTCACTGACGCGCAGGCAGTACGGCACTTTGACGATGTAGATCCGGTCGATGAACGCTTCGTTATTCTTGTTGTTGCGGAAGGTGTGCCATTCCGATTCGTTGGAGTGGGCAAGCAGGATCCCGGTGAACGGAATCGCGCCGAGACCTTCGGTACTGTTGTAGTTGCCTTCCTGAGTCGCGGTCAGCAACGGGTGCAGCACCTTGATCGGTGCCTTGAACATCTCGACGAATTCCATCAGGCCCTGGTTGGCCCGGCACAGCGCACCGGAGTAGCTGTAGGCGTCGGCGTCGTTCTGTGGGTATTCCTCGAGTTTGCGGATGTCGACCTTACCGACCAGGGCGGAAATGTCCTGGTTGTTCTCGTCGCCCGGTTCGGTCTTGGCCACGGCGATCTGGTTGAGGATCGACGGGTACAGCTTGACCACGCGGAACTGGCTGATGTCGCCGCCGAATTCGGCCAGGCGTTTGGTCGCCCATGGCGACATGATGGTGTTCAGGTAGCGCCGTGGGATACCGAAGTCTTCTTCGAGGATCGCGCCATCTTCGGTGGCGTTGAACAGACCCAGTGGCGATTCGAATACCGGCGAGCCCTTGATCGCATAGAAGGGCACTTTTTCAATCAGTTGTTTCAGCTTCTCGGCCAGCGACGATTTACCACCGCCGACAGGGCCGAGCAGATAGAGGATTTGTTTCTTCTCTTCCAGGCCTTGGGCGGCATGGCGGAAATACGAGACGATCTGGTCGATGCATTCTTCCATCCCGTGGAAGTCTTCAAAGGCCGGATAGCGGCGGATCACCTTGTTGGAGAAGATGCGTGACAGCCTCGAATTGGTCGAGGTGTCGAGCAGTTCCGGTTCGCCGATGGCCAGCAATAGACGCTCGGCAGCGGAAACGTAGGCGCTACGGTCTTTCTTGCACAGCTCCAGGTACTCTTGCAGCGAGAGTTCTTCCTGGCGTGTGGACTCGAAGCGTTGTTGGAAGTGGCTAAAGATACTCATGACGTCACCTCGCTCGATACGTGGAGCCGACGCCGGATCACTCAGTCGATGCTGGCAAGCAGCCGCAGTAGCAGCTGATTGTTTACCCCCCAGAACACTTTCACGATCGACAATCGTGAAAGTCACTCCCGATGACCCGTGCGCCGGTGTACCGGCTCTCCCCTGATTTGGATGGCCTGGGCTTAAGGATAGTTGGGAATTCGGGAGGTAAAGGCGAGATACGTAATTAGTTGTGGCAAGACCGTTCGTCTGCCCGCGCAGGCCCACGGCAGCCGGGGCCTGCGCGTGACAAAAAAATTATTCGGCGGTGCCTTGGGCCGTTTCCGCAGGATAAGTCGTACGCCACAACTCAAAGCCACCGTCCATGCTGTAGACGTCGGAGAAGCCTTGGCTGATCAGGTACGCCGCTGCGCCCTGGCTGGAATTGCCGTGATAGCAGACGACCACGGTCGGTGCATCAAGGTCGGCGCCTTGAATAAAGGCGTGCAGCGAATGATTGTCCAGATGCTTCGAGCCGCTGATGTGCAGGGCGGCAAAAGTCGCCGGGTCGCGCACGTCGACCACGACAGCACCTTGTTCACGCAGGGCCTGGGCCTGTTCCGGGGGGATTCGTTTGAATTCGCTCATGGCGGGTTCCTGTTGCTCGGCTGAAAGCGCAGTCTAACGCGGGACGCTGACTGGCGAAGTTTCGGAGATAAGTGGTGCGACGGTCGGGGCGAGGCCGCCATGTTCATCGCATTTGCACGACAGGCGTTCACCGCTGTCGACGTTCATCAGGGTCAGGCTGCCGCCCCAGACACAACCGGTATCCAGCGCCGAAATACCCGGTTCATGGATATTGCCCTCGAGTGCCGCCCAGTGGCCGAAGATGATGCGCAAGCCTTTGGTCTTGCGGTCCCGGTGCTGGAACCACGGTTTGTAGCCGGGCGGGGCGGTGTCGAGCCCTTCCTTGCTCTTGAGGTCGAGCTTGCCTTCGGCGGTGCAGAAGCGCATCCGCGTGAAATAGTTGGTGATGACGCGCAGACGGGCTACGCCCTTGAGGTCGTTGTCCCACTTCGCCGGCTCGTTGCCGTACATGCCGTCGAGGTAGGCAGGCAACATGTTGTCGTCACGCAGGGCGGTCTCGACTTCGTCTGCGCACTTCAAGGCCCGGCGCAGCGACCACTGGGGTGGAATGCCAGCGTGGACCATGGCGACATCGCGCTGCTCGTCGTAGTGCATGAGCTTTTGTTGCCGCACCCACTCCAGCAGTTCGGCGCTGTCCGGCGCTTCGAGAATCTCGCGCAGGGTATCGGACTTCTTCAGGCGCTCGATGTTTCTAGCCGCAGCCAGCAGGTGCAGGTCGTGATTGCCCAGAACGCAGACCAGCGACTCGCGCATGCCATATAGAAAGCGCAGGGTTTCCAGCGATTGCGGGCCACGGTTGACCAGATCGCCGACCAGCCACAGACGATCGAGTGTCGGGTCGAATGCCACTTGCTTGAGCAGGCACTTGAGCGGTTCGAGGCAGCCTTGCAGGTCGCCGACGGCATACGTCGTCATCAGTGCAAGGCTCCGGGCACCGCCAGACGGAAAGGTTTGATGATGGCGTCGAAATGTTTGCCATCGTCGGCAACCATTTCGTAGGTGCCCTGCATGGTGCCGACCTTGGTGGTCATCACTGTGCCGCTGCTGTAAGTGTGGCTCTGGCCGGCATCAATCAACGGTTGCTGACCGACCACGCCTGCACCGCGCACTTCTTCGACATGGCCGTCACCGTCGGTGATTACCCAATGCCGCGACATCAGGCGTGCGGGTTGCTCGCCATTGTTCTGCACGGTGATGGTGTAGGCGAAGGCGAAGCGGTCGTGCTCGGGTTGCGATTGGTCTGCCAGATAGCGGGTAACGACGCTGACATCGACCTGGTAACGGGAATCGGACATGCAAGAGGCCTTAAACGAAGCGGAACGCGGGGCGTAGCTGATGGGGAGTCAGTCTAGGCAAGTATCGGGCAGTAAACCAGAGTGGCGTCCTGCCCGATAGCGTTCATCGTTTATCAGTCAGCGGCGGGGGAGGCCGGAACCTGAATGGCGAGCTGGTCGGCGAGGCGTACGAACGCGGCCAGATCCAGTTGCTCCGGACGCAGGCTGCCATCGACGCCGGCGGCTTCGATTTCAGCGTTGCTGAGCAATTGCTTGAGGGTGTTGCGCAAGGTTTTGCGGCGTTGGTTGAACGCTTCGCGCACCACGCGCTCCAGCAGCTTGTGATCCTTGGCCGGGTGCGGCAGTACGGCGTGAGGCACCAGACGGACGATCGCCGAGTCGACTTTCGGCGGTGGGTTGAACGCGCCCGGGCCAACGTTGAACAGGTGCTCTACACGGCAGTGGTACTGAACCATGATCGACAGGCGACCCCAGTCACCGCCACCCGGGCCCGCGGCCAGACGCTCGACCACTTCTTTCTGCAGCATGAAGTGCATGTCGCGAATGATGCCGGCGTTGTTCAGCAGGTGAAAAATCAGCGGCGTGGAAATGTTGTACGGCAGGTTGCCGACCACTCGCAGGCTGTTCGGCGCCGCATTGAGCGTGTTGAAGTCGAACTTCAGCGCATCGCCCTGATGCAGGTTGAAATTGCTCTTGCCGGCAAACTGCTGGTTGAGGATCGGGATCAGGTCCTTGTCCAGTTCCACCACGTCGAGTTGCGCGCCGGAACTGAGCAGGCCGGCGGTCAATGCGCCCTGGCCCGGGCCGATTTCCAGCAGGCGATCTTCAGACTTGGCGCTGATGGAGCGCAGGATGCGGTCAATAATGCCGGCATCGTGCAGGAAGTTCTGGCCAAAGCGTTTGCGCGCCTTGTGTTGGTATTGCTCGGTCATAAACGGGTCTCGGCCATCTGGTAGGCGGTTTCCAGGGCGACTTGCAGGCTGCCGGTGTCGATCTTGCCGCTGCCGGCCAGATCCAGGGCGGTGCCGTGGTCGACCGACGTGCGGATGATCGGCAGACCCAGGGTCACGTTGACGGCAGCGCCGAAGCCTTTGTACTTGAGCACAGGCAGGCCCTGGTCGTGGTACATCGCCAGCACTGCGTCGCAGTGCTCCAGATATTTGGGGGTAAACAGAGTGTCGGCAGGCAGCGGGCCACGAAGGTCCATGCCCTCGCCGCGCAGGCGCTCTAATGTCGGTTCAATGATGTCGATTTCTTCATGGCCCAGGTGGCCGCCTTCACCGGCGTGCGGGTTGAGCCCGCAGACCAGGATGCGTGGCTGGGCGATGCCGAATTTGTGTTGCAGGTCGCTGTGCAGAATCCGCGTCACGCGCTCCAGCCGTTCTGGTGTGATCGCGTCGGCAATCTCGCGCAGGGGCAGGTGAGTGGTGACCAGTGCCACGCGCAAACCACGCGTGGCGAGCATCATCACCACTTGTGCGGTATGAGTCAGGTCGGCGAGGAATTCCGTGTGCCCGGAAAAGGCGATGCCTGACTCGTTGATCACGCCCTTGTGCACAGGGGCGGTGATCATCCCGGCGAAGTCGCCGTTGAGGCAACCGTTGCCGGCGCGGGTCAGGGTTTCGAGGACGAACGCAGCGTTGGCCTTGTCCAGTTGCCCGGCAACCACGGGGGCGCTGAGCGGCGTATCCCAGACATACAGGCTGTTGGCGGGCGCCGGAGCGTCCGGCCAGTGATCAGGCGCAACATCCAGCAAAGTGACAGCCAGCCCCAGCTGCGCGGCCCGCTCAAGGAGCAAGTCGCGGCTGGTGATGGCAATCAGGGGATGTGGCTGGGCTTGCGAGGCGAGCAGCAGGCACAGGTCGGGACCGATGCCGGCTGGTTCGCCGGGTGTCAGCGCGAAACGCTGGGGTTTCACTGCGCTGCCTGGTCTGCACCAGGGAGTTTGATCTCTACGTACGCTTCGTCACGGATCTGACGCAGCCAGGTTTGCAGCTCTTCGTCGTATTTGCGGTTACGCAGTACGGTCATGGCTTGCTGCTCACGGGCCTGTTCAGTGCTGTCGGTGGCGCGACGGCCAAGGACTTCGAGAACGTGCCAGCCATATTGGGTCTGGAACGGCTTGGACAGCTGACCTTGTGGGGTCTTGGCCATCACTTCGCGGAATTCCGGAACCAGTGCGTTCGGGTCGATCCAGTTCAGGTCGCCGCCGTTAAGCGCCGAGCCTGGGTCTTCGGAGTAGCTTTTGGCCAGAGTGGCGAAATCTTCGCCGGCCAGAATGCGCTCGTACAAGGATTGAACCAGCGCCTTGGTCTTCGCTTCATCGCGAATCGGGCTCGGCTTGACCAGAATGTGACGTACATGCACTTCATCGCGCATCTGCGCTTCGCCACCGCGTTTTGCCAGCAGCTTGAGGATGATGAAGCCACCCGGTGTGCGGGCAGGTTGAGTGATGTCGCCGACGGCCATGCTGCTCAACTCGCGGTCGAACGGCGGTGGCAGTTGCGCGGCTTTACGCCAGCCCATGTCGCCGCCTTCCAGCGCGTTGTCGCTGCCGGATTTGGCAACGGCCATCTGGCCGAAGTCAGCGCCTTGCTTGAGCTGCTGGTAAACCTCCATGGCCTGACGGGCTGCACTTTGAATGGCTTCAGAGTTGGCGCTTTCCGGCGTCGGGATCAGGATGTTGGCCAGGTGCAGTTCTTCGGACAGTTGCATTTTGCCCAGGTCGGAGGCGAGGAAGTTTTTCACTTCCTGTTCGGAAACCTGAATGCGTTCTGCCACGCGACGCTGACGCACACGGCTGATGACCATCTCGCGCTTGATCTGCTCACGGGCGTCGTCATAGTTCAGACCGTCGCGAGCCAGGGCGGAGCGGAACTGCTCAACAGTCATGTTGTTGCGCTGAGCAATGGTGCCGACCGCCTGGTTCAGCTCTTCGTCAGTGATGCGGATGCCAGAGCGTTCGCCAATCTGCAGTTGCAGGTTTTCGACGATCAGGCGCTCGAGCACCTGTTGATCCAGTACGCCAGGAGGCGGCAGGCCACCGCCACGCTTGGCGATGGTCTGTTGAACTTCGTGGACACGTTGGTCCAGTTGGCTCTGCATGACCACGTCGTTGTCGACGATCGCTACCACTTTGTCGATGGATTGAACTGCGGCGTTAGCCGCAGTACCCAGGAACAGCGCGCCCAGCATCAGCGGGCGCAGACAATCAGAAAGCTTGGTCTTCACGTTCACGATAACCTTGAATGCCTTTGTCGAGGAAGCTCTCTACCTTGGCGCCGGTGAGGCCGCCGAGTCCCTTCAGAACAATTTGGAGGAAGACGCCATGGTCGCCTTTTTCGTTTTGCGGAGCATCCTGGCTGAACTCGTCATAGGAAACCCAGTAACGGTTGATCAGGCGCAACTTCCAGCAGCAGTTGTCGTACTCGAAACCACCGAAGGCTTCCAGGGTACGGTTGCGGTTGTAGTCGTACTGCCAGCGGCTGATCGCGTTCCACTGCGGAACGATCGGCCAGATGACCGAGAAGTCATGCTGCTGGATCTTGTAGTAGTCCTTCACATAGCCAGCTGTGCCAGGTGTGCCGTAGTCGCCACCCATCTGCCACTTGCCCGTTGTCTGGTCGTAGCGGATCTGGTCGTTGCGATAGCGATAGCCGGCGTTGATAACCTTGTTCGGGTTGTCTTCAGGCTGATAGTGGAACATCGCACTGCCGGAACGCGGGCTGCGGCTGTCCGGATCCCAGTTGTAGTCGGCAGTGGTGCGCCAGTCGCGGTTCCAGCGGTATTCGTATTCAAGCGCATACGGAGACACATTGGAGTGCGCGTCGTCACGGGTTTTCGCGTCGATACCTGGCAGTTGAACTTCACGATCCTTGAAGTACAGGGCCTGGCCGACACTGATGCGTTGACGCTCGAACCCGTCGTCTTCGATCCAGCGGCTGGTCACGCCCAGCGACAGTTTGTTCTCGTCGCCGACACGGTCGGAGCCTGCGAAGCGGTTATCACGGAACAGCGACGCATAGTTGAAGGTGTATTCGCTGGTGTCGAACACCGGGATATCGTTCTGGTCTTTCTCGGGTACATAGAGATAGAACAGGCGCGGTTCCAGGGTCTGGCGATAGTTCTTGCCGAAGAACGACGTGTTGCGGTCGAAGTACAGGCCGCTGTCGATACTGGCGATCGGGACGCCACGGTTTTGCGAGCTGCTGTACTTCTCACCCAGCGCCGAAGCGCCGTTGCGGTTAGTCACCAGGTCGTCTTTACCTTGTCCGTCGAGATCCAGATCGTACTGGGTGTACTGATACTTGAGCGATGGCTTCAGGAAGCCATAGGTCCAGTTCATCGGCAGGCTGACACCCGGTTTCAGGTTCAAACGATCGCCGTTGGCGCGAGCCAGGCCTGCTACGTTGGTATCAAGGCGCGATGATGAATTGCCATTTTCATCGATGAAATTGCCGGTTTTCAGATCACGATCAAACCGCACCAACTCGGTCTCGTAATCGAAGTCCAGGCCTTGCGGATGATACGGCAGCTGACCATTGAAGGTGATCTGCGGCAGGCGGCCATACGGCGTGATGCTCGCAACGGTCGCCAATTGGTACTGCTGGGCATTCAAGCGAGCGGTGTAGCTGTCACCCCGATAGCTGATCGAACCTTGCTGGTTCACGAAGTCGCTGGACTTCACGCCAATCTGATCGGTCTGCAGATCCTGGAAGTAATACGGATCGCTGATCTTGGTGTAGTCGACTTCAGTGAACACACGGGAGTCGAGACCGCCCTTGTGCTGCCAGTTGTACATGTAGCGGGTTTTTTCGTAGTCGGTCTGCTTGCTGCGCTCGGTATCGTCATCGTTCAGATACGCGGCACCGAACTGACCTTCACTCGACTTGGTCAGGTAACGGAATTCGCCTTCCACCAGCATGCCGCGCTTGCTCATGTAACGCGGGTACAACGTGGCGTCGTAGTTCGGCGCCAGGTTGAAGTAGTACGGTGTAACCAGCATGAAGCCGGTGTCGCTGCCGCTGCCGATGGTCGGCGGCAGGAAGCCCGACTGACGACGGTCGTCGATCGGGAAATAGATGTACGGCGTGTACAGAATCGGAATGTCTTTAACGCGCAACGTCACGTTGGTCGCGGTACCGAAACCGGTGGCCGGGTTCAAGGTGATGTTGTTGCCCTTGAGCTGCCAGGCATTGCTGTTCGGTTCGCACGTGGTGTACGTGCCGTCCTTCAAGCGAATGATCGCGTTCTCGGCACGTTTGGCGTACAGCGCATTACCGCGGATACGCGATTTGTGCATCACGTATTCGGCGTTGTCGACTTTCGCTTCACCGGTGTCGAGCTGCACGTCGGCGTGGTCGCCGACGATCAGCGCACCGTTGTCGCGGATGCGTACATCGCCATTGAGTTCGGCGCGGCTCTCGGCCTGATACAGGCTGGCCTCGTCGGATTCGACCTGCATGCTGCCCTGACGCAGAACGACATCGCCGGCCAGCGTACCGACTTGATCATCGGTGTTATAGCGCGAGGCTTTTGCGCCGATAAAGGTCGGTGCATCGCTTTTATTCGTCTTGTCATTCATGCCAGGACGAATCGGTTCGATATAGGCACCAGAGCAGTAAGGCCCGGTCTCGGCCAATTGGGCGGCGGTGAGCTTCTCGCGCGGAACCCAGTCGAGGTGACTGAAGTCTTCGCTACGGGATTTCAGACCGCGGCCCTTGGCTTCGGTGACCAGCGCCGTTTTAGGGGCTGTGTCGGCAACCGAACCGTTCTCGGTCGCGGCTTCGCCGGTAGCGCTGACGGCACTGCCGTCATGCACTGGGCGCGGCGGCAACGCAGCAGCGGTTGATTTGGGCGCACAGGCCCAACCACCCGAAGCCGAGACGGAGCAGTCATACTGCTCGGCGGCAACAACGAATTGACTGGCCAGAGGTTGCATAGCCAGCAGACTGCCGGTTACCAACAACGGAAATTTTTTACGAAACGCGGGGGATTTCAATGCCATCTTATTAGTCCGGGCTTCCTGCGTGCCATCTGCCCGCGGTGTGGGCCGCACGCCTCTCGATGGTCTGAAAAAGATGCTGGATAATAAAGCATGACCCGCTTGACGGCTAGCGCCGTCGGAGACCCTTGCAATGCCTGACCAAGATGTACGCTTGCAACACCTGAAAGTTTGGCTCGATGAGCAGTTGGCAATCCTGTTTGCAGATCAGGGCTGGGGCACCGTGCCCCCGGCCACGTTGACCGCGGCCAGCAGCGACGCGAGTTTCCGCCGCTACTTCCGCTGGGAAGGCGAGGGTCGCAGCTTCGTCGTGATGGACGCGCCGCCGCCCCAGGAAAACTGCAAACCGTTCGTGGATATCGCTTTTTTGCTGGCGAAATCCGGAATAAATGTGCCGAAAATTTATGCCGAGGACCTTGAGCGTGGATTTCTTTTGCTCAATGACCTGGGTAACAAGACCTATCTCGACGTGATCGATGGCGAAAATGCCGACGCATTATTCAGTGATGCCCTGCAAGCGCTGCTGGCTTTTCAGCAATTGCCGATGGTCGCACCGTTGCCGAGCTACGACGTTGCCTTGCTGCGCCGAGAGCTGGAACTGTTCCCCGAGTGGTACGTGAAGCGTGAACTCGGTGTCGAATTCGACGCGACCCAGCAACAGCAGTGGCAGCAGGTCAGCGATCTGCTGATCGACAGCGCACTCGCGCAGCCCAAAGTGCTGGTGCACCGCGACTACATGCCGCGCAACCTGATGCTCAGCGAGCCGAACCCCGGTGTGCTGGATTTCCAGGATGCGGTCTACGGCCCGGTGACCTACGACGTGACCTGTCTGTTCAAGGATGCCTTTCTCAGCTGGCCTGAAGAGCGTGTGCGTGGCTGGCTGGAAAGCTACTGGCAGCAAGCCTCGGCACTGAATATCCCGGTGCAGCCGGACTTCGAAGACTTCCTGCGCGCCAGTGACCTGATGGGCGTACAGCGCCACCTGAAGGTCATCGGCATCTTCGCGCGCATTTGTCATCGTGATGGCAAGCCGCGTTATCTGGCCGACGTACCGCGTTTCTTCTCTTATATAGAGGCGGTGATTGCGCGTCGTCCTGAATTGGCAGAACTGCAAGCGCTGTTCACCAGCCTGCGGGGTGGAGCAACAGCATGAAGGCAATGATTCTGGCGGCAGGCAAAGGCGAGCGCATGCGCCCGCTGACCCTGACTACGCCGAAACCACTGGTGCGTGCCGGCGGTGTCCCACTGATCGAATATCACCTGCGGGCTCTCGCTGCCGCAGGGTTCAACGAGATCGTGATCAATCACGCCTGGCTCGGTCAGCAGATCGAAGATTATCTGGGCGACGGCTCGCAATTTGGCGTGAGCATTCAGTATTCGCCGGAAGGTGAGCCACTGGAAACCGGCGGCGGGATTTTCCGTGCGCTGCCGTTGCTCGGCGATGATGCGTTTCTGGTGGTGAACGGTGATATCTGGACCGATTACGACTTCAGCGTCCTGCACCAGCCGATCAACGGGCTCGCGCATCTGGTACTGGCGGACAATCCGGCGCACCACCCGCGCGGTGATTTCACACTGGTCGACGGCGAAGTGCACGACGGTCAGCCGGACGCTGCGACCCTGACTTACAGCGGCATCGCCGTATTGCATCCGCAACTGTTCGACGGCTGTACCGACGGTGCCTTCAAACTGGCGCCGCTGTTTCGTAACGCCATGGCGGCTGGCGAAGTCACGGGCGAACGTCTGAAAGGTCACTGGGTGGACGTCGGCACGCACGAGCGTCTGGCCGAAGCTGAAGCATTGATAGAAGCGAGTCGCTGACATGTTGTGGCCAGGGACTCTGATTGGAGCCGGAGCGGGTTTTGCGATTGCCAGCATTCCGGGGGCCATGCTTGGGGCATTGTTGGGGCAGGCGCTGGATCGGCGCCTGCACTTGCAAAGCTGGGGGCATTTGCGCGAAAAACTCGGCGGTCGGCCGATGTTGCGCAATGACGAACTGTTGTTTGTGCTGCTCGGGCGTCTGGCCAAAAGTGACGGTCGGGTCACTGACGGGCATATCCAGCAGGCGCGTAACGAAATGCGTGCGCTGGAAATGAGTGAGCCGGCGACGCGTCGGGCGATTGCCGCGTTCAATCGCGGCAAGTCCGGCAGCGACAATCTGCGCGGTTATCTACGGCGCCTGAGTGCGCAGCCGCATGCCGCCGAAGGTGTGTTGCGCGCCTGTTGGCGGATGGTCTGGGCCGATGGTCGCGCGGGTGTCAGTGAGCGTGAACTGCTGGCGCAATGGGGCAAGTGGCTGGGCTGGACGACGCATCAGGTGCAGGCGCTGGCCAATGATTACGAGCCGGGCAAACGACCGATCGTCAGCGCTGCTGTGAGTTATCAGGAGGCGATGCGTTTATTGGGCGTGTCGGCGTCCAGTGAACCGGCGCAGATCAAGCGCGCCTATCGGCGCCTGCTCAGTCGTCATCATCCGGACAAGATTGCCGGGTCGGGGGCGACGCCAGTGCAGGTGCGTGAAGCCACCGAAAAAACCCGTGAGCTGCACAACGCCTACACGTTGATTCGTGAGCGGCGGGATTTTCGCTAACCGTTAGATGTGTAGCGACTGCGCTGGCCTCTTCGCGAGCAGGCTCGCTCCCACCATGGACTGTGTACGCAGATCCATGTGGGAGCGAGCCTGCTCGCGAAGGGGGCGACTCGGTGTTTCTGTCAGTCCGTGTTCTGCGGGTTCAGCCAGCCACGCACCCGGCGGAACAACTGTTCCTGTTCAGCCTTGTTATCCGGCAAAGCCTTGAGCGCGACCTGGCTGAACGCCGAGGTCTTCAAGCGCTTGCTCGCCTGCATGCGCTCCAGCGCGGCGTTGCGATCCAGCGGCTTGTCCATATAGAAAATATCGGCGGTCGGCAGCTTCAGTGTCGGCGTCACTTCGGCCAGTGGCGGTTTGGCCTTCGCTGGCATCTGCGCATCGACCATGACGAACTTTTCTACCTGCGCCGTTTGTTTCTCGCTCAGGTATCGCGCGGCCCAATAGGCGCCAGTGCCGTGCCCAAGCACGACAATGCTGCGTGCGCTCTGCTGCTCGGCGTAAGCAATCGCGGCGTCGATGCGCGCGAAGATGCGTTCGGCGTCGGCCTTGGATTGCTCTTCAGTGGTTTCGGCGACTACCTGATCCGCCACTTCTGCTTCACCGCCAGCGGCTTGCTCGATCGGCTGCGCGGTGGTGGAGTCCTTGCTGCCGGACTCCGGGGCTTTCGGCACAGCGGGTGCCTCGACCACGCGCGGTGCAAAGGCGTCGCTTTGCAAGTCGGGCAGCGTAATACTCAGGCTGCTCCATTTTGCATCCGGCAGTTTGCGCCGCAACGGGCCGATTGCCTGCGGCCAGTCAGCGGTTTCGCCGGTGCCGGGGACGATGATCACTGCGCCTTTCGGTTCGGCAGTGTTGGCCGGTTTCCACAGGGCGAGGAAGGTGTCGGTACCGGCCTGCAACTGTTGCTGTTCTTGCGCCGGGACTTTACGTTCCAGTGCGGCGGCCTCTTCCTGACTACGCTCAAGCAGTGGCTGGCGTTCGGCCGGTTTTTCTTCGGCCGGTTTTTCCGCTGTGGCGGCGGGTGCCGGATCGGCGGCTTCGACGGAAAACGCACAAGGCAGGAGCAGCGACAGGCACAATGCTGGCATTGCCAGGCGGTAGACAGAGGGCATCGGTTATTCCAGGCCAGAAAGTATCCCGGCAGCCTAATGGGTTGGTCAGAATTTGTCAGTGTATGAGACTTCAATGAAGCGATTTTGCTGCCTGTGGGTTATCGGCTGTTTGTGGTTTCCCTTGATGGGCTGGGCGGCGCCTGCGCCGCCTTCTCATCTCGCACAGTTGTCGGCGAGCCAGCAGCAATGGCTGGCGCAGCACAATGAATTACGCGTCGGCCTGGTGTTGCAAGCCCCGTATGCGCAATACGACCGGCGCTTGCAACGGCTGTCGGGGGCCAACGTCGAGCTGATGAAGTTGCTGGCCAAGGTGCTCAATGTCGAACTGAGCTGGCGCAATTTTCAGGATCTCGCGCAATTGGACGCCGCCATGCGCGAGGGCGAGATCGATATCGCTCCGGGCCTGAGCCAGACCCCGAGTGCCCTGCGTCTGTGGCAGTTCTCTGATCCGTACATGCGCGTGCCGCAACTGGTGGTCAGCGACCAGAAGGCCAGTGGTGTGGTCGATCTGGAGAAGCTCGACAGCCAGATCCGCGTCGCCGTGCGCATGCCCAGCAGCACGGCTGATTACCTGCGCGGCAACTACCCCCATCTGAATCTGCAAGGTGTACCACTGGAGCGTCAGGCGTTGCAGTTGCTGTTGAGTCAGCAGGCCGCCTACGCCGTGGTCGATGAGGCGCAACTCGGGCGCTTATCGGTAGAGCCTGAGTTCGCCGGGCTGGTGGTGGTCGGCGATATCGGCCTGCCACAACTGCTGCGCGTCGGCTCGCGCCGCGATTGGCCAGAGTTGGCCGGCATCCTTCAAAGTGCGCTGCGTGCCATCCCGGCCAAGGATCTGGAGCAGTTACACAACCAGTGGCTGCAACCGAAATATCCGCGACTCTCGGAGTCGCCGGGGTTCTGGCAAAACCTCAGCTTGTTGTTTGCAGTGATGCTGCTCAGTTGTGTCGCAATCGTGTTCTGGCAGCGTCGCCAACAGCACAGCCTCGAACAGCGATTGCTGGCCGCCCGGGAAGACATCGCCTTGCGCGCGGCCAACGAAGAAGCGCTGCGGTTGACGCAGTTCTCCATCGACCAAAGCACCGTCGGCATCCTTTGGGTCAACTGGGACAGCCATGTGCGCTACGCCAATCGCGCGGCGGAAATCATGCTCGGTTATCCCTCGGGCGGACTGATCGAACGGCCATTGATCGACTTCGAACCGGGTCTGCACATGGACCGCTGGCTCAATCTGTGGAAGCGCGCGCGGGCCAGTGAAGAAGGTCCGCTGAGTTTCGAAACCAGTTGCGTGCGGGCTGACGGCAGTATTTTGCCGGCGGATGTCTCGCTGAGTTTCCTGCGCTTTCGCGACAGTGAATACCTGGTGGTGTACCTCACCGACGTCACCGAGCGCCGTCGCGCCCTCGCCGCGTTGCAGGAAAGCGAGGCGCGTCTGCAAGGCATCGCCGCCAACGTGCCGGGATTGGTGTTTCGTCTGGAGCGCGCGCCGGTGACCGGGCAGATCGACTTTGCCTACATCAGCGAGGGCAGCGAAAGCCTGGTCGGTTACGCCCCGGCCACCATAGCCCATCGCGACATGGGTCTGCGCAGCCTGGTGCATCCCGACGATAAGGCGAGTTATCACCGCACTCAGGATCAGGCTCTGGACACCGACAGTGACTGGTCGTGGCAGGGCCGGATCCTCACGCGTCAAGGCCAGCAGCGCTGGGCCGAGATCAAGGCGATCACCCGGCAACTGGAGGATGGCGCCTATGTCTGGGACGGCATCGTCTGGGACATCACCGAGAGCAAGCGTATCGAGCTGGAACTGGCGGCCTCCCGTGAGCAACTGCGCGAACTGTCGGCGCACCTTGAGAGCGTGCGTGAAGAAGAGAAGGCGCGCATTGCCCGCGAGGTTCACGATGAACTTGGGCAGATGTTGACCGTGCTGAAGCTGGAAACATCGATGTGCGAGTTAGCCTACGCGCAACTCGATCCGGGGTTGAACGAGCGGTTGAACAGCATGAAACGCCTGATCGCTCAGTTGTTCCAGTTGGTGCGCGACGTGGCCACGGCGCTGCGACCGCCGATTCTCGATGCCGGGATTGCCTCGGCGATCGAGTGGCAGGCGCGGCGCTTCGAGGCGCGTACGCAGATCCCGTGTCTGGTGCAGGTACCGGATAATCTGCCGGTACTCAGTGATGCCAAGGCAATTGGCTTGTTCCGGATCTTGCAGGAGGCGCTGACCAATGTGATGCGCCATGCTCAGGCGCATACTGTGGAACTGACGTTGGCGCTGGAAGGCGATGAGTTATGTCTGACGGTCAGTGATGATGGCGTAGGATTTGTTCCCGCCAGCGGTCGACCGACTTCGTTTGGCCTGGTCGGCATGCGTGAGCGGGTGCTGATCATGGGCGGGCGGTTGGTGCTGGAGAGTGAGCCGGGGGAGGGCACCAGTCTGAATGTTTGGGTGCCGGTGAGTGAGGTTTGAAGATATGTGGTGTTTGGGCTGACGCTTTCGCGAGCAGGCTCGCTCCCACAGGGATTGCTGTGTACCTGAAATCTGGAGAAAAACGTGATCCGTGTACTGGTAGCCGAAGACCACACCATCGTCCGTGAAGGCATCAAGCAATTGATCGGCCTGGCCAAGGATCTGCAAGTAGTGGGCGAGGCGAGCAATGGCGAGCAATTGCTTGAGGCCCTGCGCAGCGTGCCGTGCGAAGTGGTGCTGCTCGACATCTCCATGCCCGGGGTCAATGGCCTGGAGGCGATCCCGCGAATCCGCGCGCTGAACAATCCACCGGCGATCCTGGTGCTATCTATGCACGACGAAGCGCAGATGGCTGCGCGGGCGCTGAAGGTCGGCGCCGCCGGGTATGCGACCAAGGACAGTGACCCGGCGCTGTTGCTCACCGCCATTCGCAAAGTCGCGGCGGGTGGGCGATACATTGATCCGGATCTGGCGGATCGCATGGTGTTTGAAGTCGGCCTGACTGATGCGCGGCCGCTGCATTCGTTGCTGTCCGAACGCGAGTTCTCGGTGTTCGAACGCCTGGCCCAGGGCGCCAACGTCAACGACATCGCCCAGCAACTGGCGCTGAGCAGCAAAACCATCAGCACCCACAAGGCGCGGCTGATGCAGAAGCTCAACATCACCTCGCTGGCCGAACTGGTCAAATACGCGATGGAACACAAACTCCTCTAAATGCACCACAAAACTCTGTGGGAGCTGGCTTGCCAGCGATGAGGGCATGTCAATCACATCAATGTCGGCTGATCCACCGCTATCGCTGGCAAGCCAGCTCCCACAGGTTTCGTTGTTTAACCCTGGATTGTGAGCATATCTGTTAGCGACAGGCGCTTTTGCTTGTTCTTGCAGCTTGCAGCTCAACCCTCGCCACTGCCTTATCCATTAGCGCCATCCTTGTAGGGCAATCCCTACCCCCAACCTTCCATCCGGCTGAGGCGATTCTCTCCTGCGCCCCGATTTGCGTGGCTGTCAGCAGCCACTAGGCTTAACCCACAAGCAGTCATCAACAACAAAGGTGTGGGTATGAGCCAGGTCGATACAAACGCAGGGGCCAGTGATGTGCTGGTCAGCTTTCGTGGAGTGCAGAAGAGCTACGACGGCGAGAACCTGATCGTCAAAGACCTCAACCTGGACATTCGCAAAGGCGAATTTCTCACCCTGCTCGGGCCGTCCGGTTCCGGCAAGACCACCAGCCTGATGATGCTCGCCGGTTTCGAAACGCCGACCGCTGGTGAGATCCTGCTGGCCGGGCGTTCGATCAACAACGTGCCGCCACACAAGCGTGACATCGGCATGGTGTTCCAGAACTACGCGCTGTTCCCGCACATGACCGTCGCCGAAAACCTCGCGTTCCCGCTGAGCGTGCGTGGCCTGAATAAAAGCGACGTCAACGACAAGGTCAAGAAAGTCCTCAGCATGGTCCAGCTCGATGCGTTTGCCTCGCGCTACCCGGCGCAGTTGTCCGGTGGTCAGCAGCAGCGTGTGGCGC
Source organism: Pseudomonas sp. IT-P395 (assembly GCF_949767675.1). Classification (NCBI taxonomy): domain Bacteria; kingdom Pseudomonadati; phylum Pseudomonadota; class Gammaproteobacteria; order Pseudomonadales; family Pseudomonadaceae; genus Pseudomonas; species Pseudomonas sp. IT-P395. Next base: position 27,225 of record NZ_CATKPW010000006.1, on the reverse strand, counting down.
TGGCCCGCGCGCTGGTGTTCGAACCGCAACTGGTGCTGATGGACGAACCCCTCGGCGCCCTCGACAAGCAACTGCGTGAACACATGCAGATGGAAATCAAACACCTGCACCAGCGCCTCGGCGTAACCGTGGTCTACGTGACCCACGATCAGGGCGAAGCGCTGACCATGTCCGATCGCGTTGCGGTATTCCATCAGGGCGAAATCCAGCAGATCGCCCCGCCGCGCACACTTTACGAAGAACCGAAAAATACCTTTGTTGCCAACTTCATCGGTGAAAACAACCGCCTTAACGGTCGCCTGTTGAGCCAGAACGGCGAGCGTTGCGTGGTCGAGTTGGGCCGTGGCGAAAAGGTCGAGGCGCTGGCGGTCAACGTCGGCCAGACCGGCGAACCGGTGACTTTGTCGATCCGTCCGGAGCGCATCAGTCTCAACGGTTCCAGTGATCAATGCGTTAACCGCTTCTCAGGGAGGGTGGCGGAATTCATCTATCTGGGCGACCACGTCCGGGTGCGCCTGGAAGTCTGCGGCAAGACCGACTTCTTCGTGAAACAGCCGATTGCCGAGCTCGATCCAGCGCTCGCGGTCGGTGACGTGGTTCCGCTTGGCTGGCAGGTCGAGCACGTACGCGCACTCGATCCTCTTCTAGAGGCGAACTGATCGCCCCGGCAATACCAACACCAACCCTGCACGTGGAGAGAACAATAAATGTTGAGATCCCTGAAGTTCACCGCCCTGACCCTGGGCCTGATGGGTGCGGCCAGCGCGATGGCCGCCGGCCCGGATTTGACCGTGGTGTCGTTTGGCGGGGCGAACAAGGCCGCGCAAGTCAAAGCCTTCTATGCACCGTGGGAAGCGGCGGGCAATGGCAAGATCGTCGCTGGCGAGTACAACGGCGAAATGGCCAAGGTCAAAGCCATGGTCGACACCAAGAGCGTGTCGTGGGACTTGGTCGAAGTTGAATCGCCAGAGCTGTCCCGTGGCTGCGACGAAGACATGTTCGAACAACTCGACCCGGCGCTGTTCGGCAAGACTGAAGACTACGTCAAAGGCGCGATTCAGCCGTGCGGCGTGGGCTTCTTCGTTTGGTCGACCGTGTTGGCTTACAACGCCGACAAGCTGAAAACCGCCCCGACCAGTTGGGCGGATTTCTGGGACACCAAGAAATTCCCGGGTAAACGTGGCCTGCGCAAAGGCGCCAAATACACCCTCGAATTCGCTTTGATGGCCGATGGCGTAGCGCCGAAAGACGTCTACAAAGAGCTGGCGAGCAAGGGCGGCCAGGATCGCGCGTTCAAGAAGCTTGATGAGCTGAAGCCAAGCATTCAGTGGTGGGAAGCCGGCGCGCAACCGCCGCAATACCTCGCTTCCGGTGACGTAGTGATGAGCTCGGCCTACAACGGTCGCATCGCTGCCGTGCAAAAAGAATCCAACCTGAAAGTGGTGTGGAACGGCGGCATCTACGACTTCGACGCCTGGGCTATCCCGAAAGGTCTGGACGCCAAACGCGCGGAAGCGGCGAAGAAGTTCATCGCCTTCTCGGTACAGCCGCAGCAGCAGAAGACCTACTCGGAAAACATCGCCTATGGCCCGGCTAACACCCAAGCCGTACCGCTGCTGGCCAAGGACGTCCTCAAAGACATGCCGACCACCCCGGAAAACATCGCCAACCAGGTGCAGATCGACGTCAGCTTCTGGGCTGACAACGGCGAGCAACTGGAGCAGCGCTTCAACTCCTGGGCTGCGAAGTAACCCGAGCATACGGGCCGACGGCTTTCCGGATGATCGTTCCCACGCTCTGCGTGGGAACGCCGCCCGGGACGCTCCGCGTCCCCGTGTGACGCAGAGCGTCACTGGATTCATTCCCACGCAGAGCGTGGGAACGATCAGTAGCAAAAGTTCGAGGTGGTATTCACCACCTCTGTAACGATCAAAGATTTGCGGAGTACGTCATGGCCATCGCCGTTCCCCTGAACGAGGGCAACAGCCCCACCTTGAAGCAGAAGCTCAAGCGCGCCGAGCGGGTCAACCGCTGGAAGGCTCAAGCGCTGATTGCGCCGCTGGTGCTGTTTCTGTTGCTGGTGTTTCTGGTGCCGATCGTGGCGCTGCTCTACAAAAGCGTCGGCAACCCCGAAGTGGTCGGCGGCATGCCGCGCACCGTGGCGGCCATCGCCAGTTGGGACGGCCGCGGCCTGCCCGCTGAACCGGTCTACAAAGCCGCCGGCGAAGACCTCGCCGAAGCGCGCAAAAACCAGACGCTGGGCGATCTGTCCAAGCGCTTGAACATGGAGTTGGCCGGCTATCGCAGCCTGCTGACCAAAACCGCCCGGGCGCTGCCATTCGCCAGCGAACCGGCCTCTTATAAAGAAGCGCTGGAAGCACTCGACGAACGTTGGGGCGACCCGGCCTACTGGCAAGCGGTCAAACGCAACACCAGCAGCATCACCCCGTATTACCTGCTGGCGGCAGTCGATCACCGCATCGACGACCTCGGCGAAATCGCCCCGGCCACGCCGGATCAGGCGATCTACCTCGACATCTTCGCCCGCACGTTCTGGATGGGTCTGGTCATCACCGTGATCTGTCTGGTGCTCGCGTATCCACTGGCCTACCTGTTGGCGAACCTGCCATCGCGGCAAAGCAACCTGCTGATGATTCTGGTGCTGCTGCCGTTCTGGACCTCGATCCTGGTGCGCGTCGCCGCGTGGATCGTGCTCCTGCAATCCGGCGGGTTGATCAACAGCGGCCTGATGGCCATGGGCATCATCGATAAACCGCTGGAACTGGTGTTCAACCGCACCGGTGTGTACATCTCGATGGTGCACATCCTGCTGCCGTTCATGATTCTGCCGATCTACAGCGTGATGAAAGGCATCTCGCCTACCTACATGCGTGCCGCCATTTCCCTCGGCTGCCACCCGTTCGCCAGTTTCTGGCGGGTGTACTTCCCGCAGACCTACGCCGGTGTTGGCGCCGGTTGCCTGTTGGTGTTCATCCTCGCCATCGGCTACTACATCACCCCGGCGCTGCTCGGCAGCCCGAACGATCAAATGGTCAGCTACTTCGTCGCCTTCTACACCAACACCAGCATCAACTGGGGCATGGCCACCGCGCTGGGCGGGCTGTTGCTGCTGGCGACTGTAGTGCTTTATCTGATTTACAGCTGGCTGGTCGGCGCCAGTCGCCTGCGCCTGAGCTAAGGGGAATTCGAAATGCTGAGTCCTTACATGTCGCCCATTGAACGGGTGTGGTTCTACAGCCTGCGGATTCTCTGCGGCTTGATTCTGTTGTTCCTGATTCTGCCGGTGCTGGTGATCATTCCGCTGTCGTTCAACTCGGGGAGTTTTCTGGTCTATCCGCTGCAGGGTTTCTCGCTGCAGTGGTACCACGACTTCTTCGCCTCGGCGGAATGGATGCGCGCACTGAAGAACAGCATCATTGTTGCCCCGGCGGCGACGGTACTGGCAATGGTCTTCGGTACGCTGGCGGCGATTGGTCTGACTCGGGGAGATTTTCCCGGTAAAGCGCTGGTCATGGCGCTGGTGATTTCGCCGATGGTGGTGCCGGTGGTGATCATTGGTGTGGCGAGTTATCTGTTTTTTGCGCCGCTGGGTTTGGGTAACAGCTTCTTCTCGCTGATCGTGGTGCACGCGGTGTTGGGTGTGCCGTTTGTGATCATCACCGTGTCGGCGACGTTGCAGGGGTTTAACCATAATCTGGTGCGTGCAGCGGCGAGTCTCGGTGCATCGCCACTGACCGCGTTTCGTCGGGTGACCTTGCCGCTGATTGCGCCGGGGGTGATTTCCGGGGCGCTGTTTGCGTTTGCCACTTCGTTTGATGAAGTGGTGGTGACGCTGTTTCTCGCAGGTCCCGAGCAGGCGACGTTGCCTCGGCAGATGTTTAGCGGGATTCGCGAGAACCTCAGCCCGACCATCGCCGCTGCGGCGACCTTGCTGATCGCTTTCTCGGTGATTCTGCTGCTGACCCTGGAATGGTTGCGTGGGCGCAGCGAGAAACTGCGTACGGCTCAGGTTTAAGGGCCAGATCAAAAGCTTACCCCCTCACCCCAGCCCTCTCCCCCAGGGGGGCGAGGGGGAAAGGGAGCAGATCTTCATGGCTTTCGAGGCCTGAGTTCGACTCGGTATTTCAGGTCGGTGTACTTCGAGAGTACAACGCGGTCAGTCCCCTCTCCCTCCGGGAGAGGGTTAGGGTGAGGGGCTCTTGCTCTTGCCCTTAACGGGTCATTCACCAGATGAATAGCAGACAACCCCAAATCCCCAGCTAATCTTGTGCCCAGCTCCCACATCTATAAGAGGCTGCGCACGATGAGTCTGTCCCAGTTCAAAATCGCTCACAAACTGATCACCGGCGCCGCCGCCATCGAGCAACTGGCCGCCGAACTCACACGCCTCGACATCGACAACCCCCTGATCGTCACCGATGCCGCGCTGGTCAAATCCGGCACGGTGGAGCTGGCGCTGGTGCAACTCGGCGGGCGCGACTACGAGATTTTCGACCGCGTACTGCCAGACCCGGAAATCGCCATCGTCGAAGACTGCATGCGCGTTTACCGTGAGGGCGGGCATGACGGCTTGATCGGTCTCGGTGGTGGCAGTGCCATCGACATCGCCAAGAGTGTCGCTGCCTACGCCGGTTACCACGGCGCGCTGGAGGACCTGTTCGGCGTCGACCAAGTCCCGCGCAAAGGCCCGCCGCTGATCGCCATCCCGACCACCGCCGGCACCGGTTCCGAAGTTACCAACGTCGCGATCCTCTCGGACAAAGTCGCGCAGTTGAAGAAAGGCATCGTCAGCGACTTTCTATTACCGGACGTGGCGCTGGTCAGCCCGCAGATGACCCTGACCTGTCCGCGCAGCGTCACCGCCGCCAGTGGCGTCGACGCGCTGGTGCACGCCATCGAATCCTATCTGTCGGTGAATGCCTCGCCGATCACCGACTCGCTTGCCATCGGCGCCATCAAGCTGATCGCCAACGCGTTGCCCAAGGCCTACGCCAACGGCACCAACCTGCAAGCGCGCGAAGACATGGCCACCGCCAGCCTGATGGCCGGCATGGCGTTCGGCAATGCCGGGGTCGGCGCGGTGCATGCGCTGGCGTATCCGCTGGGCGGGCGTTTCAACATTGCCCATGGCGTCAGCAATGCCTTGCTGCTGCCGTATGTCATGACCTGGAACAAGATGGCCTGCGTCGAACGCATGCAGGATATTGCCGAAGCCATGGGGGTGAAGACTGCTCATCTGAGTGCCGCCGAAGCAGCGGATAAAGCCGTGCAGGCAATGAGCGATCTGTGCGCAGCCGTGGAAATTCCGGCCGGGCTGCGCAGTTTCGGTGTCCCGGAAGAGGCAATCCCGGCGATGGCCGTGGAAGCGGCGGGCATTGAGCGGCTGATGCGCAACAATCCGCGCAAACTCAGCGCTGGGGACATCGAGAAGATCTACCGCGCGGCGTATTGAGTCAGCGCCCGTCCTCCGTCATGGCACAACCCAATCATCGCGGTCACGGTGCGCGCTTGGAAACTTGAGGTATACAATGCGCGCCATCGTGATTTAGCTCAGAAAAGGTGCGTCATGCAGCCCTTCGTAATTGCTCCGTCGATTCTCTCCGCCGACTTCGCCCGCCTCGGCGAGGAAGTCGACAACGTTCTGGCCGCTGGTGCCGACTTCGTTCACTTCGACGTGATGGACAACCACTACGTGCCTAACCTGACCATCGGTCCGATGGTCTGCGCGGCATTGCGCAAGTACGGCGTTACCGCACCGATCGATGCGCACTTGATGGTCAGCCCGGTGGATCGCATCGTCGGTGACTTCATCGAAGCCGGCGCCACCTACATCACCTTCCACCCGGAAGCCACGCTGCACGTCGATCGTTCGCTGCAACTGATCCGTGAAGGCGGTTGCAAATCCGGTCTGGTGTTCAACCCGGCGACCCCGCTGGACGTGCTCAAGTACGTGATCGACAAGGTCGATATGGTCTTGCTGATGAGCGTCAACCCAGGCTTCGGCGGGCAGAAATTCATCCCTGGCACCCTCGACAAGCTGCGCGAAGCGCGGGCGATCATCGATGCCTCGGGCCGTGACATCCGTCTGGAAATCGACGGCGGCGTCAACGTCAACAACATCCGCGAAATCGCCGCCGCTGGCGCTGACACCTTTGTCGCTGGCTCGGCGATCTTCAACGCGCCGAACTATCAGGAAGTCATCGACAAGATGCGTTCCGAACTGGCGCTGGCGCGCCCATGAGCGGGTTTGAGCAGCTGTTCCCGGGGAAACTGCCACGGCTGGTGATGTTCGATCTGGATGGCACACTGATCGACTCGGTTCCAGACCTGGCAGCGGCGGTGGACACCATGCTGCTCTCACTTGGCCGCAAGCCTGCGGGCATCGAATCGGTGCGCGAATGGGTGGGCAACGGCGCGCCGGTCCTGGTGCGCCGCGCCTTGGCCGGTGGCATCGATCATTCAGCGGTGGATGACGTCGAGGCCGAGCATGCACTGGAAGTGTTCATGCAAGCCTACGGCGCCAGCCATGAGCTGACCGTGGTCTATCCCGGCGTGCGCGACACTCTCAAGTGGCTGCACAAGCAGGGCGTGGCCATGGCGCTGATCACCAACAAGCCGGAGCGCTTCGTCGCGCCGTTGCTGGATCAGATGAAAATCGGCCGCTACTTCAAGTGGATCATTGGTGGCGATACCTTGCCGCAGAAGAAACCGGATCCGGCGGCGCTGTTTTTTGTAATGAAAATGGCCAACATTCCGGCCTCGCAATCGTTGTTCGTCGGCGACTCGCGCAGCGATGTACTGGCGGCGAAAGCGGCGGGGGTCAAATGCGTGGCGCTGAGTTATGGCTACAACCATGGCCGACCGATTGCCGAAGAATCACCGGCGCTGGTCATCGACGATCTGCGCAAGCTAATTCCCGGTTGCCTCGGTTCGGCCGCTGAGATAACGTTGCCCGACGCAGCTCAATCCCATTCTGGAAACGCCATCGTGGTGGTCACTCGCAAACTCTGGATGAAAGTCATCAAGGCCCTGGCCCGCTGGCGTTGGCGCGCCTGACTTGTTCCTGGCCGGCCTGCCGGCGCGTTTGCATACCTGACTGATAGCACCTCACACCACGAGGCACCTTATGATCCGCGAAGAATTCCTGCGCTTGGCCGCTGACGGCTACAACCGCATTCCGTTGGCCTGCGAAACCCTGGCCGACTTCGACACGCCGCTGTCGATCTACCTGAAACTGGCCGACCAGCCCAACTCCTACCTGCTCGAATCGGTGCAGGGTGGCGAGAAATGGGGCCGTTATTCGATCATCGGCCTGCCGTGCCGCACCGTGCTGCGGGTTCACGACCATCACGTCAGCGTGACCGTTGATGGCGTCGAGACCGAAAGCCACGATGTTGAAGACCCGCTGGCCTTCGTCGAAACCTTCAAGGCGCGCTACAACGTGCCGACCATTGCCGGTTTGCCGCGTTTCAACGGTGGTCTGGTGGGTTACTTCGGTTACGACTGTGTGCGTTATGTCGAGAAGCGTCTGGGCAAGTGCCCGAACCCGGATCCGCTGGGTGTGCCGGACATTCTGCTGATGGTTTCCGACGCTGTTGTGGTGTTCGATAACCTCGCCGGCAAGATGCACGCGATCGTCCTGGCCGACCCCGCGCAGGCGGATGCCTTCGAACAAGGTCAGGCGCAATTGCAGGCATTGCTGGAAAAACTGCGCCAGCCGATCACCCCGCGCCGTGGCCTGGACTTCAGCAAGCAGCAAGCGGCTGATCCGCTGTTCCGTTCCAGTTTCACTCAGGACGATTACGAAAAAGCCGTCGACACCATCAAGGAATACATCCTGGCCGGTGACTGCATGCAGGTCGTGCCGTCGCAGCGCATGTCGATCGACTTCAAGGCTGCGCCGATCGATCTGTACCGCGCCCTGCGCTGCTTCAACCCGACGCCGTACATGTACTTCTTCAACTTCGGCGACTTCCACGTTGTTGGCAGTTCGCCGGAAGTGCTGGTGCGGGTTGAAGACAACCTGATCACCGTGCGCCCGATCGCCGGTACTCGCCCTCGTGGCGCGACCGAAGAGGCGGACGTGGCGCTGGAAGAAGACCTGCTGTCGGACGATAAGGAGATCGCTGAGCACTTGATGCTGATCGACCTCGGTCGTAATGATACCGGTCGCGTTTCGGAAATCGGTTCGGTGAAACTCACCGAGAAGATGGTCATCGAGCGTTATTCCAATGTGATGCATATCGTCTCCAACGTTACCGGCCAGTTGAAGGCCGGGCTGACGGCGATGGACGCGCTGCGGGCGATTCTGCCGGCGGGCACCTTGTCGGGCGCGCCGAAGATTCGCGCGATGGAAATCATCGACGAACTGGAGCCGGTCAAGCGTGGCGTGTACGGTGGCGCGGTCGGTTATTTCGCCTGGAACGGCAACATGGACACCGCGATTGCGATTCGCACGGCAGTGATCAAAAACGGCGAGCTGCACGTGCAGGCCGGTGGCGGCATCGTTGCCGACTCGGTGCCGGCGCTGGAATGGGAAGAAACCCTGAACAAACGCCGCGCGATGTTCCGCGCCGTGGCCCTGGCCGAGCAAACCCCGGAAGCCTGAGTCCACACAAAACCCTTGTAGGAGTGAGCCTGCTCGCGATAGCGGATTAACATTCAACGGATTTGTTGAGTGAATCACCGCAATCGCGAGCAGGCTCACTCCTGCATTTTGATCTGTGTTCGGCAATAAAAAAGCGGCGCCTGCGAGGGCGCCGCTTTTTTTGTGCCAGGGGTTTAAAAGTCCAGCACCACCCCGACGTTAACGCCCTGCTGGGTAAAATCATCATCCTTGCGCAACGAATAACCGCCACGCAGCGCCAGATCCGCCGTGAGTTTGTGGCTCACACCCAGACTCAAGCGGTTCAAATGACTTTGCGGCGTATAGCCCTCAAGTGTGAAGTCGTTGGCCGGCAAGGTATTGAGCGCGATGTTGACCTTTTGTACGTCATCTTCGTATTCACGCTCGTGGGCGTATTCGCCGAACACCTGGGTTTGCGGAGTAATGTTGTACTTGCCCTGCAAGCCCAGCCCCAGGCGTTTCGAGTCGCGGGTCTGATCATCGAAGGTCAGCGCCGTGGCGCGATTGCTCTTCTCGGAGTAGCCATCGACATCAACGCTGGCGTAATCGGCGCTGACGAATGGCGACAGGTGCCACTCGCTGCCCGGCTGGGCAATGTCGTAACCGACACGCGCGCTGAAGGCCCAGAGGCTGCCGTCAGTGTCGCCTTTCTCCGCACCTTCGCTGGCGCCCAGATCAAACTTGCGCTTGAGGTTGTCGTAGTCGAGTTTGCCACCGGTCAACGCCGCGTCAGCCCACCAGCGGTTTTGCTGGTACTGGGCAAATGCCGTGGCCATGTAGCTGTTGAGTTTGTAGTCCGAATCGTTATGACCGGCCTCCAGATTCTGCCGGTAGAAACCGCCCGCCACACCGACGCGCCAGGCTTCACTCAAGCGATAGCTGCCACCGACGTTGAGGTTGTATCCGCTGCCATCAGCGCTGGCGCCGCTGCTTTGGCTGTCGACATCCAGATGCTGGCCGCCCGCCGAGACAATGGCGCGCCATTGACCGACCGCTTGCCAATTCTCCCAATCCGCCTGCCATTGGTTGCGCAGTTCATCCTGATGCGCGCGCACTGTGGCGTGGGCCATTTCTGGTAGCAGCGTCAGTTCCCACGGCGCGGCGAGCAGGGAGTAGGCGTAATCGGAGATCAGTTTTTGTCCGGCCTCGGTTGGATGCACGCCGTCGTTGTAGATCAGCTTGCTCGGATCGGGTGTCGCGCTGTTGATCCCGTAACGGGCGTTCTCGGTGCAGCTATTGCCGCTGAAGCAGGTCGCGGTCAGGTTCTGATCGGTCGCGAGGCCAAAGCGCCCAGGATCGGCGAACACTTCCGAGAGCAGTACCGGAATGTTCAGCGGAATGATTTCGGCGTTGATGCCTTGCAGGCGTGTGACCAACTGACTGTTGAACTGGGTGGCGAGTTGACTGCTGAAGGTTTGCAGTGGCGTACCGTTGATCGCTGGCGTCAGGCCAACATCAGGCAACAGCCAGACCATCACGTATTTGGCACCGGCAGTTTGCAGGGTTTGCACGCTGTCGGCCAGCCGATCGGCGGCGGCGTTGGCTTGCGGCAGGCTGAGAATTCGTCCTTGCAGGAAGTCGTTACCGCCGCCGGAAATGTAATACAGCGCATTCGGGTCGGCGCGGAAGCCGTTTGAGGGCAGGTAACCGGCACGGGTGCGTTCACCGGTGGCGGATTGCGTCGTGATCGAGTCGAGGATCTGGTCGGTGCGATAACCGCCAACCGCCCAGTTGTTGCCGTCCGGCTGGCCGTTTTCGGCGCGCACGGCGGAGCTGGAAGAGGCTGTCTGGTCTGGCGAAAAGCCAAGGCGTCCGCCGAGCAACTGCGTGGAGTTCAATGAATACAGTTCCCCGCTGCCATCCTGATACACCGGCCCGGTCCGGTTGGTGTAACGCTCGGTGGAGCCGGCCGGTCCGCCAGTGTCGGTGAAGGTCCCGGCATCATTGAGGCTGTCGCCAAACACAATGAAACTGGAATAAGGATTGGGCGCTGCGTTGGCCTGGGCGCAGGCCAGTGCGAGCAGGCAGCCGGCCAGCGGTACAAACAACGTCTGTTTGATCATGAGCAAGTCCGTTTATTTATTGTTGTAGGTGAACGAAACGACAGTACCAAAAACTCCCGGCGTTTTGCCATCGGTCGCGAATCCTCCCCTGGATTTATTCCCCAAAGCCCCGGCCATATTGCACGCCCCGCCCAGCTAAGTTACTGTGCTGGAACGTATGAACGAGACCTTCCCCGTGTTGATCACCAGCAAACTTCTGGATCAAGTCATCAAGGCACACGCCCGCTGGCGTTGGCGCGCCTGAATCTTTTCTGCCGGCCCCGCCGGATCTGTATCGCTTTGCCTTCCTTGCCTGTTTGAAATGCCGCTGTGCCGACGCGTCTATCTGCGTCCGACATCGTGCAGCGCCCTGCGGGCAAGTGATCTGAAGGCTGTTTTCAAATCAGAATTCAAGAGGTTCGAAACGCCATGTTGCTGATGATCGACAACTACGACTCCTTTACTTACAACGTTGTGCAATACCTTGGCGAATTGGGTGCCGACGTCAAAGTCGTGCGCAACGACGAATTGACCGTCGCCGAAATCGAAGCACTCAAGCCTGAGCGCATCGTGGTGTCCCCAGGCCCGTGCACGCCGACCGAGGCCGGTATCTCCATCGAAGCCATCAAGCACTTTGCCGGCAAACTGCCAATCCTCGGCGTCTGCCTGGGTCACCAGTCCATCGGCCAGGCTTTTGGCGGCGATGTAGTGCGCGCGCGTCAGGTAATGCACGGTAAGACTAGTCCGGTATTCCACGAGGACAAGGGCGTTTTCGCTGGCCTGAACCATCCGCTGACGGTCACCCGTTACCACTCGCTGATCGTCAAGCACGACACGTTGCCCGATTGCCTGGAACTGACCGCATGGACCCAGCACGATGACGGTTCGGTCGACGAAATCATGGGCCTGCGTCACAAGACCCTGAACATTGAGGGCGTACAGTTCCACCCCGAGTCGATCCTGACCGAGCAGGGTCATGAACTGTTTGCCAACTTCCTCAAACAAACCGGCGGCACGCGCTAAGGACTTCCCATGAATATCAAGACAGCCCTGAGCCGTATCGTCGATCACCTCGACCTCAGCACCGATGAGATGCGCGATGTGATGCGCGAAATCATGACCGGCCAATGCACTGACGCGCAGATCGGCGCGTTCATGATGGCCATGCGCATGAAGAGCGAGAGCATCGACGAGATCGTCGGCGCGGTGTCGGTGATGCGTGAGCTGGCCGATCAGGTTGAACTGAAAACCCTCGACGGCGTGGTCGATGTGGTCGGTACCGGCGGTGACGGTGCCAATATCTTCAACGTGTCGACGGCTTCTTCGTTTGTTGTTGCCGCTGCCGGTTGCACTGTCGCCAAGCACGGCAACCGCGCAGTCTCGGGCAAGAGCGGCAGCGCCGACTTGCTCGAAGCTGCCGGCATCTATCTGAACCTGACTCCGGTTCAGGTAGCGCGTTGCATCGACAACGTCGGTATCGGTTTCATGTTCGCCCAGACTCACCACAAAGCCATGAAGTACGCCGCTGGCCCGCGCCGCGATCTCGGCTTGCGCACACTGTTCAACATGCTCGGCCCGCTTACGAATCCGGCCGGGGTGAAACATCAGGTGGTGGGCGTGTTCACCCAGGCACTGTGCCGGCCATTGGCCGAAGTCTTGCAACGCTTGGGCAGCAAGCATGTGCTGGTGGTGCATTCGAAGGACGGCCTGGACGAGTTCAGTCTCGCCGCACCAACCTTTGTGGCGGAACTGAAGAACAACGAAATCACCGAGTATTGGGTCGAGCCAGAAGATCTCGGCATGAAGAGCCAGAGCCTGCACGGTCTGTCGGTCGAAGGCCCGGAGGCGTCGCTGGCACTGATCCGCGATGCTCTCGGCAAGCGCAAGACCGAAAACGGTCAGAAAGCCGCCGAAATGATTGTGCTCAACGCCGGTGCCGCGCTGTACGCCGCCGACGTGGCGAGTAGTTTGAAACAGGGCGTCGAGCTTGCGCACGACGCCTTGCACACCGGTCTCGCTCGGGAAAAACTTGAGGAGCTGGGTGCCTTTACCGCGGTATTCAGAGTGGAGAATGAGGGATGAGTGTACCGACGGTTCTGGAAAACATTCTGGCGCGTAAAGTCCAGGAAGTCGCCGAGCGTAGCGCTCGCGTCAGCCTGAGCGAGCTGGAAAGTCTGGCCAAGGCGGCCGATGCACCCCGTGGTTTCGCCCAGGCATTGCTGGCGCAGGCGAAGAAGAAGCAGCCTGCGGTGATTGCCGAAATCAAAAAGGCCTCGCCGAGCAAAGGCGTGATTCGCGAGGACTTCGTTCCCGCCGATATCGCCAAAAGCTACGAGAAGGGTGGGGCGACCTGTCTTTCCGTACTGACCGATATAGATTACTTCCAGGGCGCCGATGCGTACCTGCAACAGGCTCGTGCCGCGTGCAGCCTGCCGGTGATCCGCAAGGACTTCATGATTGATCCTTACCAGATCGTTGAAGCCCGTGCGCTGGGCGCCGACTGTGTGCTGTTGATCGTCTCCGCACTGGATGACGTGAAAATGGCCGAGCTGGCCGCCGTCGCCAAAAGCGTCGGTCTCGATGTGCTGGTCGAAGTACACGATGGCGATGAGCTGGAGCGCGCGTTGAAAACCCTCGACACACCACTGGTCGGGGTCAACAACCGCAATCTGCACACCTTCGACGTCAGCCTGGAAACCACCCTCGACCTGCTGCCGCGCATTCCGCGCGATCGTCTGGTCATTACCGAGAGCGGTATTCTCAATCGCGCCGATGTCGAATTGATGGAAATCAGCGACGTCTATTCGTTCCTCGTCGGTGAAGCGTTCATGCGCGCGGAAAATCCTGGCACTGAACTGCAGCGACTGTTCTTCCCGGAGCGTGGCACTTCCATCAGCGGTTCGACCCTCGACTGATTCGCTCCAGACCGAGTCGACGCCATCGCGAGCAGGCTCACTCCTACAGGGGAACGCGTTCCAATTGTAGGAGTGAGCCTGCTCGCGATGAGGTATTAGAAATCCCCAAAGATTCCAGATCTGTCGGAGCCTTCCATGTCGCTGCCAACCCCCCTGACCATCGAAGCCGGCCTGCAAGCCGAACAGGATTTGCTGGCCTCGGTCTGCGCCGGCGACTCTGAATTCGGCCTGCTGTTCTGGCAACCCAGCGATCGCGCCCTGGTCATGCCGCGCCGCCTCAATCGTCTTCCCGGTTTCGACCGTGCCTGCGAAGTCTCTGCCGCCGCTGGCTGGCCGGTGCTCTTGCGCGAAACTGGCGGCGAGCCCGTCCCGCAATCGGCCGCCACAATCAATATCGCATTCGTCTATGCGCCACCGCGCAGCGAAGGCGATCTGAACCGCATCGAAACCGGCTACCACCGTCTCTGCGATCCGATCTGCCAGTTGCTCGACGAGTTGGGTGGCGCATCATCATTGGGCGAAATCGATGGCGCATTCTGCGACGGTCGCTTCAACGTCAACCTCGATGGCCGCAAAATGGTCGGCACGGCCCAGCGCTGGCGCCAAAGCCAGGGCGGACAGCGTCCGGTCGGTCTGGTACACGGTGCGATGCTGATGGATAACGAGCGCGAGTCGATGGTTGCGGCGGTCAATCGCTTCAACGAAGCATGCGGCCTGGAGCAACGGGTGCGGGCTGAAAGCCACATTGCCCTGCATGAGAAATTCAACGCGCCACAGGCCTTGGCGCGTCTCGATGAGTTGTTTCGTCTGATGCTGGCGCAGATCTACAGCGCCTGATATTCGGGCTTACCGCGTACCGTAGACCACCATGGTCTTGCCTTTCACATCGACCAGGTTGCGTTCCTCAAGATCCTTGAGCACGCGACCGACCATCTCCCGCGAACAACCGACAATCCGGCCGATTTCCTGACGGGTCACCTTGATCTGCATGCCGTCCGGGTGCGTCATCGCGTCCGGCTGCTTGCACAACTCCAATAGGCAGCGGGCTACACGACCGGTCACGTCGAAGAACGCCAAGTCGCCAACCTTGCGCGTGGTGTTGCGCAGGCGTTGTGCGATTTGTCCGCTAAGCACGTAAAGAATGTCCGGGTCTTGCTGCGACAATTCGCGGAACTTGGCGTAGCTGATTTCTGCAGTTTCGCATTCAACCTTGGCCCGCACCCAGGCGCTGCGTTCCTGTTCCTGTCCCGCCTGCTCGAACAGGCCCAATTCGCCAAAGAAATCCCCGGCATTAAGGTAAGCGATGATCATCTCGCGGCCGTCGTCATCCTCGATCAGGATTGTCACCGAGCCCTTGATGATGAAGTACAGCGTGTCCGAGCGATCGCCCGCACAGATGATATTGCTTTTGGCCGCATGGCGACGGCGCTGACAATGCATCAACAGCTTGTCGAGGTTCTTGATTTTGGGTGTGGGGGTAATAGCAACCATGGTTGTATCCCGAAAAGACTGCACGGTGATGTTTGATTTTTTTATGAGGCGCTGAAGGCGGTCGCTACACAGCCGGCATGGGCGCCAGCGAATTGGCGCCAGCTTAACAGACACTTCGTCGCAAATTCGAGAAATTACCTACAGGGCAGAAGCATCTGTCCTAGGAACGTGGCTCGCTGTCCGGGCAAAGCCCTGTGCTAAGCTGGCGACCCTTTTTTTACAGTGGAGTCTGGGCGATGAAGGCACGCATCCAATGGGCTGGCGAAGCCATGTTCCTCGGCGAATCCGGTAGCGGTCATGTCGTGGTGATGGACGGTCCGCCGGACGCCGGTGGTCGTAATCTGGGTGTTCGCCCGATGGAAATGCTCCTGCTGGGCGTGGGCGGTTGCAGTAACTTCGACGTGGTCAGCATTCTGAAGAAGTCCCGCCAGGCTGTTGAAAGCTGCGAAGCCTTTCTCGAAGCAGAGCGCGCGACCGAAGATCCGAAGGTGTTCACCAAGATCCACATGCATTTCGTGGTCAAGGGTCGTGGTCTGAAAGAAGCCCAGGTCAAACGCGCGATCGAGCTGTCCGCCGAGAAGTATTGCTCGGCCTCGATCATGCTCGGCGCCGCTGGCGTGGCAATCACTCACGATTACGAAATCGTCGAACTCGGTTGAACCGACATTCAACTATCATAAAAGCAGTGCAGACTCTGGCGATCCCTCGCTGACGTCTGCATAATGCGCCACTTTTTTCAGGGCAGTGATCGGTCAGCCGACGGATCAGCCGCCTGAACAGATAACCAAAATCGCCATCGCGAAGAGGTGTTAACCGTCCTACGCAGGTGCGTTGTTCGCACTTGACGGGCATGCTTGATCACGCGGCCGGGCCGCATACATAGAGAGTTTTTAACGGTGAAAAGCAAACTCAAGCTCCACGGGTTCAATAACCTGACAAAGACCTTGAGCTTCAACATCTATGACATCTGCTACGCGGAAACCCCGCAAGACCAGCAGGCTTACGTTGAGTACATCAATCAAGAGTACAACGCGAAACGCCTGACGCAGATTCTCACAGAAGTTGTCGAGATCATTGGTGCCAACATCCTGAATATTGCCAGTCAGGACTATGAACCTCAGGGCGCCAGCGTCACGATTCTGATTTCTGAAGAGCCGGTAACCCCGACTGAAAGCCAGATCGAAGAATCGCCGGGCCCGTTGCCCGAAATTATCCTGGCCCACCTCGACAAGAGTCATATCACGGTGCACACCTACCCGGAAATCCATCCGGACGACGGTATTGCAACTTTCCGTGTGGACATCGATGTGTCGACTTGTGGTGTCATTTCACCGCTGAAAGCGCTCAATTTCCTCATTCACCAGTTCGATTCGGACATCGTGACTGTGGATTACCGTGTGCGCGGCTTCACCCGTGACGTTGAAGGCAACAAGCACTTCATCGACCACGAGATCAATTCGATCCAGAACTACTTGTCCGAAGACACTCGCGACGCGTACCAGATGACCGACGTGAACGTGTACCAGGAAAACCTGTTCCACACCAAAATGCTGCTGAAGAACTTCGAACTGGATAACTACCTGTTTGGCGACGCCACCAGCAACCTGTCTGCGGAGCAACGCGCTCAGGTGACCGACCGGGTGAAACACGAAATGCTCGAAATCTTCTACGCGCGCAACATGCCGACCTAAGATTCCCGGGCACAAAAAAAGGCGACCTTTCGGTCGCCTTTTTCATTCCTGGCACGAACCCCTGTGGGAGCGAGCCTGCTCGCGAAGTTGCCCTCTGCAGCAATACCGTTCTCAGATCCGATAAGTACTCTTGGTCATCACCTTGGCCAGAATACTCATCCCGAATTTCACCGGTGCCGGAAAACGGAACCCACCAGCCTCCAAAGCACTTTCGGCATGATGTTCTTCATCAATGCGCATCTGCTCGAGAATCGCCCGGGATTTCTCGTCCTCGGCCGGCAGTTGTTCCAGATGTTCATTCAGATGTTTGCACACCTGATGCTCGGTCGCCGCGACAAACCCGAGGCTGACCTTGTCGCTGATCAACCCGGCTACCGCGCCAATACCGAACGACATACCGTAAAACAGTGGATTCAAAACGCTGGTATGGCTGCCCAACTGATGAATGCGCTGTTCGCACCACACCAGATGATCAATCTCTTCTTCGGCCGCGTGCTCCATGGCTGCGCGCACCTGCGGTAGCTTGGCGGTCAGCGCCTGCCCCTGATACAGCGCCTGGGCGCAGACTTCACCGGTATGGTTGATGCGCATCAGACCGGCGACGTGGCGGGTGTCTTCGTCGCTCATTTGCGTATCCGGCTGCAGAATGGCTGGCGACGGACGGTACGGCTGGCCGCTGAAGGGCAGCAGGGTACGCATCGCGGCATCGGCTTGCAGCAGAAGACGGTCAATCGGCGAGTAGTGACGTTGGGTAGTCATGCTGACCTCCGGGAAGAATCTCGGCGACCAGTTTAACCGAATCGGCCGAGGAAGGTTTGCGCTGGGTCATCAGTCACGCTGGATGTGCTTTTTGCTTTATGTAGGAGCCGCCGAAGGCTGCGATCTTTTGATCTTGTTTTTGATACTCGAAGATCAAAAGATCGCAGCCTTCGGCAGCTCCTACACAGGTTTGCTGGATATTAGCCCGGTGGCCAGTTCATCTGACGCTGACCGAGGACGTGCATATGAATGTGGTAGACCGTCTGGCCACCCTTCTCGTTGCAGTTCATCACCACGCGGAAACCTTCTTCGCAACCCAGCTCCAGCGCCAGACGCTGTGCAGTGAACAGAATATGCCCGGCCAGTGCCTTGTCGTCTTCGGTCAGGTCATTGAGGGTGCGCACCGGTTTCTTCGGGATCACCAGGAAATGCACCGGTGCCTGAGGGGCGATGTCGTGAAACGCCAGAACCTGGTCGTCTTCGTAAATGATCTTGGCCGGGATCTCCCGGTTGATGATCTTGGTGAACAGAGTATCCACTGCTGTTTTCTCCGTTGTTTGGGCTGGTCTGAGTGTACGCAGGGCGGCTTATCCCGCCCAGTGTTTTACCTGTAGGGCATTTCAGCGCGGGCAGTAAGCCTTGTTGACCATGCCGACAATGGTGCGATTGAGCCAGCGCGAACCGAGTCGCGGCAAAAAGGCGAACCAGCGGTTGCGGCGCCCCGGGATGATGATCGCCCGGTTCTTGTCGAGGGCGCGCACGGTGTACAGCGCAACTTCCTCCGGGCTCATCAGCAATTTGCTGTCTTTGATTTTGTCGCTGTTGAGTTGCGCCGTGCGGAAAAATGCCGTGCGCGTCGGGCCGGGGCAAAGCACCGAAACCTTCACAGCACTTTGCTTGAGTTCTACTCGCAAGGCTTCGGAGAAGTGCAGAACATAGGCTTTGCTGGCGTAATAAGTGCTCATCCACGGGCCGGGATTGAACGCGGCCACCGAAGCAACGTTGAGAATCTGCCCGCCACCCTGCAGCGCCATGCTGTTGCCGATCGCGTGGCACAGGCGGGTGAGGGCGAGGATGTTCACTTCGATCAGGTCCTGCTCGGTCATCCAGTCCTGCGCGAGAAACGGGCCGCAGGTGCCAATGCCTGCACAGTTCACCAGCAAGTCGATCTGCCGGTCGCCTTCTTCCAGCTCCAGCAAGAAACCGGACAAGCGCAGCGGCTCGCCCAGATCGCAGGCGCGGAACAGCACCTCGACGCCAAAACGCTGGGTCAATTCGAACGCAATGCTTTCCAGCTGATCACGCTGTCGGGCCACCAGAATCAGGCTGCGGCCGCGCCGGGCCAGCGCTTCGGCCATGGCCAAGCCAATGCCGCTGGAAGCGCCGGTGATCAGTGCGTAACGGGTCATGCAATTCTCCATCGCAACAGCTCCGCGCCAGCGACGCGGGTGTCACGGCGGGGAGCGCTGTTCATTCTTTCGCAGAGTCTACAGGGGCCTGCGCCGCTTCGGCTGCTTCGTCGGCGGAATCCACGGGTGATTCGACTTCTACTTCGACTTCATCGGTGGTCACCGAGCCACTTTCGTAGCTGCTTTCCAGGTTGCTTTCGTATTCCTGCTGGATCGCCGAGATCCCGCCCAGCATTCCACCCGCAAAAATCAGCGCGAAGAACACAATCCACAGGGAGCACAGCACTTTTACTGCGGTACTGTTTGCCGGAGGGGGAGGGCCATAGCGATTGGCGCCGGTGTTGCCCGGTACGACCATGATCACCAGCGGGAAGAAGCTGCCCACAAAGGGTACAAGGTTCAATAGCCAGAGCCAGCCCGACCAGCCGATATCGTGCAGACGCTGAACGCTGAACAGAATGCTGACAATCAGGAAAGCGATAAACAGGAAAAACGCGAAGATCCCGCCGATGATCAGGCCGGTAGTGGAATCACCGCTGACCAGCCCCAGAGCCAACAGGGCGAACACGCCGACAATGGGCAATGTCACCAGACTCAGCACCATTGTCCAGGCCAGAAAACGCAGGCGTCCGATCCGCCCTTCGACGCTGAACGGCTTGAGCGTGGCGAACTCCGGCAGATTTTCACCGACGTTGGCGCGAGGTGCCGCGTAAGGCGAGTCAGGTTCGGCAACAACCTGAGCCTGCTCATGGACATCGGCCAGATTCAGCTCAATGGCTGTTTCCGTTTCGATTCGCGCAGCAATCCCGGTTTTGTTCAGTGCCTGCAGGTACGTTTGAGCATCAATGTGGGAGAGTTCGCGCTTGAGTGCGACGACGCTGCCGTTAAAAAGGCGCTCAATCGCGGTCACATCGCTTTTGAACAGATCCGCCAGATTGAGTTTGGCAGTGGTGATATCGACACCGGGCTGTAGAGCACCGTCGAACACGATCTTGTAACGGGGTTCGCTCATGGCCGAGGCATCCTTGTCGCGAATGAATTGAAAGGTCAGCAGTGTAAGGCCAGTCCATTGGGGCCGGCCTGGTTTTTCTTAGCGTGGCCAGCGTTTCGGCAATTGTGCCGCGCGTTCCTGTGCCTGGCGATACTCGGCATCCAGTCGTGCGATCAAATCATCCACGCTCGGCAGATCATCGATCTGCCCTACGCCTTGACCGGCAGACCACACGGTTTTCCAGGCTTTGGCTTCATCACTGATCGGCTTGAGCTTGTCACCAAAATTCACTTCGCCTTTGCCTTGCAGAGCCGCCATATCGAAGCCGGCCGCCTCCAGACTCTGGCGCATAAAACTCGCCGGTACCCCCGACACCGCTGGAGTATGGATGATGTCTGCAGCCTTGGCTGTCAGCAGCATCTCCTTGTAGGCGTCAGGCGCATGACTTTCGGTGGTGCCGATAAATCGCGTACCGAAGTAGGCCAAATCCGCGCCGAGCAGTTGCGCGGCGAGAATCTCATGACCGTGGTTAAGACATCCTGCAAGCAACAGGGTTTTATCGAAGAACTGGCGGATCTCCGCGATCAGCGCGAATGGGCTCCAGGTCCCGGCATGGCCCCCGGCGCCCGCAGCAACGGCGATCAAGCCGTCGACACCGGCCTCGGCCGCTTTCTCTGCATGCCGGCGAGTGGTGACGTCATGGAAGACCAGACCGCCGTAGCTGTGTACCGCATCGACCAATTCCTTTACCGCGCCGAGGCTGGTGATGACGATCGGCACTTTATGTTCGACGCAGATATTCAGGTCCGCCTGCAAGCGCGGGTTGCTGTTGTGCACGATAAGGTTCACTGCATAGGGGGCCGGATTCTCAAGTGTCGCCAGTCCCGCTTCGATCTGTTCCAGCCAGGCCTTGAACCCGCTACTTTCACGCTGGTTCAGCGCCGGGAAGCTGCCAACGACGCCATTACGGCAGCAGGCGAGTACCAGTTCCGGGTTGGAAATCAGAAACATCGGCGCGGCCACCACGGGCAGACGCAGACGTTGTTCGAGCAAAGCGGGCAGCGACATTATGGATACCCCAAAGATCTGTAGTTGTTGAAGTTAGAACGGCTTGACCACGACCAGAATTACGATAGCCAGCAATATCAGAACCGGTACTTCATTGAACCAGCGATAAAAGACATGGCTGCGGGTGTTCTCGCCACGGGCAAAACGTTTTACCTGCGCGCCGCACATGTGGTGGTAGCCGATCAGCAAGACGACAAGGGTCAGCTTGGCGTGAATCCAGCCGCCCATGCTGAAGAGGCTCGGGTTCAGATAGATCAGCCAGCCGCCGAAGATCAGCGTGGCGATCATCGCCGGGCCCATGATGCCGCGATACAGCTTGCGCTCCATGACACTGAAGCGCTCTTTGCTGATCGTGTCTTCGCTTTGCGCGTGATACACGAACAGACGCGGCAAGTAGAACAGCCCGGCAAACCAGCAAACGACGCTGACAATGTGAAACGCTTTTACCCACAGATAGAGCATTTTTAGTTATTCCTAATTCACGGTAAGCCGGATAGTAGAGGCTTGAGCGTCCGCACGTCACCTTGACGGTTGTCGCAGACGTGCGCGGCCCCTATTATCGACGGCTTTCCAGTGGGTTCTTTGAGGGCAGGTTATGGTCAAGGTCGGTATTGTCGGCGGCACGGGGTACACCGGTGTCGAACTGCTGCGTCTGTTGGCGCAGCATCCGCAAGCAGAAGTGGTTGTGATCACTTCCCGATCCGAGGCCGGGCTGGCCGTGGCTGACATGTACCCGAACCTGCGCGGTCACTACGACGGCCTGGCCTTCAGCGTGCCGGACATCAAGACCCTCGGCGCTTGCGACGTGGTGTTCTTCGCCACGCCGCACGGTGTGGCTCACGCATTGGCCGGTGAATTGCTGGCGGCGGGCACCAAGGTCATCGACCTGTCGGCAGACTTCCGTCTGCAAGACGCTGAAGAGTGGGCCAAATGGTACGGCCAGCCGCACGGCGCGCCTGAATTGCTGGACGAGGCGGTTTATGGCCTGCCGGAAGTCAATCGCGAGCAGATCAAGAAAGCTCGCCTGATCGCTGTGCCAGGTTGCTATCCAACCGCGACGCAGCTGGGTTTCCTGCCGCTGCTTGAAGCTGGACTGGCCGATACTTCGCGTCTGATCGCCGACTGCAAATCCGGTGTCAGTGGTGCCGGTCGTGGTGCGGCTGTAGGCTCGTTGTACTCCGAGACGTCGGAAAGCATGAAGGCCTATGCGGTAAAGGGTCACCGTCACTTGCCGGAAATTCGCCAGGGTCTGCGTCGCGCAGCGAGTAAGGACGTTGGTCTGACCTTCGTTCCGCACCTGACCCCGATGATCCGTGGCATTCACTCGACGCTCTACGCGACCGTGGTTGATCGCTCGGTGGATCTGCAGGCGCTGTTCGAAAAGCGTTATGCCAACGAACCGTTCGTCGATGTAATGCCTGCCGGCAGCCATCCGGAAACCCGTAGTGTGCGTGGTGCCAACGTTTGCCGTATCGCCGTTCACCGTCCGCAGGATGGCGATCTTGTGGTCGTACTGTCGGTGATCGACAACCTGGTCAAAGGCGCGTCGGGTCAGGCGGTGCAGAACATGAACATTCTGTTCGGGCTGGACGAGCGTTTCGGCCTGTCCCACGCCGGTATGCTGCCGTAACACTTTAAGCCGCACAGCGAAAAGGCCCGTCAAGCGGGCCTTTTTGCATTGTGAACAGCTCGTCGGCTTTATTGATATACCGTAACAATAGTTGACCGATTTTCTAGGACAAGCGGATAATGCGCGTCATCACGCATTATGGCGGCGTAACGCCGGGAGATAGTCAGCATGAGCGTCGAATCCTTCACCCCCACGGCTTTGCAATTCACTCAAGGTGCTGCGCACAAGGTGAAGAGCCTGGTCGATGAAGAGGGGAATGATCGCTTGAAGCTGCGCGTATTCGTTACGGGCGGCGGTTGTTCAGGGTTTCAATATGGTTTCACCTTCGATGAAGACGTGGCCGATGACGACACGATCGTTGAGCGCGAAGGCGTGAGTCTGGTGGTTGATCCGATGAGCTTCCAGTACCTGGCCGGTGCTGAAGTGGATTACCAGGAAGGTCTGGAAGGTTCGCGCTTCGTGATCAAGAACCCGAATGCCACCACAACCTGTGGTTGCGGGTCTTCGTTCTCGATCTGATCGCTCTTCGTTACAGACAACAAAACGCCGCAGAGCCTTACGGTTCTGCGGCGTTTTGCTGTGTGCGAGTTGATCAGGCTGGATAGATGGCGCCGAGTATCCGCAGACCGCGTGCGCCGGTGACGCTTGGGCGGTTGGCGGCGATCCCTTCGAGGCAGCAATGGGCCAGCCATGCGAAAGCCATCGCTTCTACCCAGTCCGGATCAACGCCGTGGGTCTGGGTGCTGGCTACCGTCGTGTTGGGTAGCAGGTCGGCCAAGCGTTTCATCAGTGTGCTGTTGTGTGCGCCGCCGCCGCAGACCAACAACTCTTGGGTGTCGGATTGAGCGCTGTGCAGCGACTCGACGATGGTCAGCGCAGTCAGCTCAAGCAACGTGGCCTGCACGTTTTCCGCAGCGAAGGCTGGGAGCCGTGACAGATGTTGCTCCAGCCATGGCAGGTTGAATACTTCGCGGCCGGTACTTTTTGGGCCCTTGGTAATAAAGAACGGATCGCTGAGCAGTGCTTCCAGCAACATCGGTTCTACCGTACCGGTTTTTGCCCATTCGCCATTACGATCATAGTTTTCACCACGCTGCTGCTGAATCCAGGCGTCCATCAGCACATTCCCAGGGCCGCAGTCGAAACCGGCTACAGGCTTGGTCGGCTCTATCAGACTCAAATTGCTGAAACCGCCGACATTCAAGACGGCCTGATTGCCGGTACGCTCTTCGAACAAAGCTTCATGGAATGCAGGAACCAACGGAGCACCTTGGCCGCCAGCTGCGACATCGCGACTGCGGAAGTCGCTGACTACGGTGATACCGGTCAGCTCAGTCAACAGAGCGGGGTTGCCGATCTGCACGGTGAAACCGCGCGCCGGCTCATGGCGGATGGTCTGGCCGTGGCTGCCGATCGCGCGAATGTCTCGTGGTTTGAGCTGCTGCTGATCGAGGAGGGTATGAATGCCCTGCGCCGCGAGCTTCACCCAGTTCTGCTGGGCAATCGCCGAGCGGGCGATTTCATCGGGGCCGCTGGCGCACAAGCCAAGCAGCTCTGTGCGCAGGGGGGCAGGCATGGGAATGTAGTGCGTGGCGACCAGTTTGATCGCCGAGGTCTGTTCGATCAGGGCAATGTCCAGACCGTCGAGACTGGTTCCGGACATCACGCCGATATACAGGGCCATGACTTAGCGCTTGCTCGAAGCCAGCATGGTGGCCTTCTCTTGATCCATGCGCGCCATCAGCGGTTGGCTCTGTGCAAGGAAGCGAGCACGTTCGGCTTTGGCAATCGGATCAGCCATTGGCAGCTTCTGCCCCAGCGGATCGACGTGAACGCCATTGACCTGGAACTCATAGTGCAAGTGTGGGCCGGTTGAGAGGCCTGTAGTACCGATGTAGCCGATGACTTGGCCTTGCTTCACGGAACCGCCAGTCTTCACGCCTTTGGCGAAGCCTTGCATGTGGCCGTACAGCGTGCGGTAAGTGTTGCCGTGCTGGATGATCACCGTGTTGCCGTAGCCGCCACGGCGGCCGGCCAGCAGTACTTTACCGTCGCCGGCAGCCTTGATCGGCGTGCCGCGTGGCGCTGCGTAGTCGACACCTTTGTGGGCGCGGATCTTGTTGAGGATCGGGTGCTTGCGGCCCATGGAGAACTTCGAACTGATGCGGGCGAAGTCCACCGGCGTACGGATGAACGCCTTGCGCATGCTGTTGCCATCAGCGGTGTAGTAGCTGCTGTTGCCTTGCTTGTTGGTGTAACGCACGGCGGTGTAAGTCTTGCCGCGGTTGGTGAAGCGTGCGGACAGGATGGGGCCAGTGCCGACGGCTTTGCCGTTGACCACTTTCTGCTCGTAGATCACGTCGAATTCGTCACCCTGACGGATGTCCTGAGCGAAGTCGACGTCGTAGCCGAAGACACTGGCCATATCCATGGTCAGGCTGTGCGAGAGGCCGGCACGGGCCGCGGATTGCGAGAGTGAGCTATTGATGACGCCGTGCACGTAAGCGGTACGAACAGTTGGTTTTGCGGTAACCCGGTTGAAGGCATAACCCTTGTCATTCTTGGTCAGGGTAATGGTTTCGACGTCGCTGACCTTGCTGTGCAAGCTGGTCAGCTGTCCTTCAGGGTTCAATTCGAATTCGAGTTTTTGGCCGTGTTTAAGCTGGCTGAATTGTTTGGCTTGCTTGTCGCTGGCCAGGACTTCGTGAACGGAGGCGGCAGGCAGGCCGACCTTTTCGAACAGGGTCGACAGCGTATCGCCCTTGGCAACGATGACTTCACGGTGGCCAGGTGACTTTGGCTTTTCGGCGGCTGGCGCAGGTGCTGCTTCGGCGGTTTGCGGGGTGTTTTCGTTACTGTTTTCGATTTGAGCAAACGGCGAAGTTACTGGCTCATTTGTGGCTTGAGTCGCATCAGCTGCGTCTTGATCTTGTGTCAGTTGTTCAGCAGGACTTTCCAGTTCAAGGCTCAGGGTCGTCTTTTTGGCTTCTACATCACTGGAAGGAAATACCAGGAGAGCCAGGCTGAGAAGGGCGGCGATTCCACTTGCGGCGAGCAGGTGGGTCTTCGGGTAAAGCGGAGGCGCTTTAGACGGTTCTGTGGTCATAGGTAATTTTGACTTTGAAAAATGATGAATTGGAAAAGATGAATGACATGATGAAGATGAAATAACTGTATAAAATATAACCAAATCATCTCTGAAGCAAGTCTACAGACAGCACGTCTGTGGATTGGTGTCCGTGCGCCGGGCAAAACTTGTAATTGGTGCGCGATCTTGTATGGTTGGTTCCCTTTGAATCTGAGCCTTGCGGGTCTGTTATGAAGTCGGTTGAAGAGCAGCTAGCGCTGATTAAACGTGGTGCGGAAGAACTGTTGGTCGAGTCCGAGCTGATCGAGAAGCTCAAGCGCGGCCAGCCGCTGCGGATCAAGGCTGGTTTTGACCCGACCGCTCCGGATCTGCACCTGGGTCATACCGTGCTTATTAATAAGCTGCGCCAGTTCCAGGAGCTGGGGCATCAGGTAATCTTCCTTATAGGTGACTTCACCGGGATGATCGGTGATCCGAGCGGCAAGAGCGCCACTCGTCCTCCGCTGACTCGTGAGCAGGTTCTGGAAAACGCCGAGACCTACAAGACTCAGGTGTTCAAGATTCTTGATCCGGCGAAAACTGAAGTTGCATTCAACTCCACCTGGATGGATCAGATGGGGCCGGCGGACTTCATTCGTCTGACTTCACAGTACACCGTCGCGCGCATGCTTGAGCGTGATGACTTCGACAAGCGCTACACGACTAACCAGCCAATCGCGATTCACGAGTTTCTCTATCCGCTGGTTCAGGGTTACGACTCGGTGGCCCTGCGCGCGGATGTGGAGTTGGGTGGCACTGATCAGAAGTTCAACTTGCTGATGGGGCGCGAGCTGCAGCGCGGTTATGGTCAAGAGGCTCAATGCATTCTGACCATGCCGCTGCTTGAGGGGCTGGATGGCGTGAAGAAGATGTCCAAGTCATTGGGCAACTACGTCGGCATTCAGGAAGCGCCGGGCGTCATGTACAGCAAGCTGGTTTCGATTCCGGATGCGTTGATGTGGCGTTACTTCGAGCTGCTCAGCTTCCGCTCGATGGATGAGATCAATGCGTTACGTGCCGATGTAGAAGTGGGCGCCAATCCGCGCGACGTCAAAATCAAGCTGGCTGAAGAGATCGTTGCGCGCTTCCATGGTGAAGAGGCAGCGGCCAACGCTCATCGTGCGGCGGGTAACCGTATGAAGGATGGTGAGTTGCCGGATGATCTGCCGGAGGTCGAACTGGCTTCTACTGAAGATATGCCGATCGCGGCTGTCCTTAATAAGGCAGGCCTGGTGAAGAACTCGGCGGCGGCGCGCGATCTGCTGGCGTCTGGTGGGGTGCGCATTGATGGTGAAGTGGTTGATCGCTCCTTTATATATGTACTGGGTGCGACCCACGTTTGCCAGGCAGGCAAGAAGGCATTTGCACGCATCACTCTGAAATCTGAGTGATTCTGAAAATAAGTGTTGACGGCGAATTTTAGATGTCTATAATTCGCCCCACTTCCGGCGCAGT